>NZ_JBQEPA010000018.1:0-119404 GCF_052056495.1 Phyllobacterium sp. 22229 | reverse complement strand
CAGCAACCGCCAGCGGCGCCCCGCCCTCGTTGTGTCGGTATATAGACCCCACCAACCAAAACTGTCAACACGCCTTTTGCGTTTTTTATCAAAAATGTGACACGATTTATCCACAGCCCCGTATTTGCTGGGCGAAACGCCGGCAAATAAGCCGCCGAAGTGTATTGTGATGGCTGCGGCCACAAACATGCCGGATTCAAACCCTAGCGCTGGCTCGCATGCGCGGGTTCATTTCCGGGGATCATGACGGGTATCTCTCTATATAGGCACTCTTCACGATCGGCGCGTTGACAGATGGAAGCTGCGAGGGCAAAACTGCGGCCTTGTTGACTTCGTACCAGTAAATGGCTGGTCGGCACGCGCCGAAAAATCAAATAAGCCTGCATCAATAACGGCGACAGGATCGACACTGAGAAGCATGAAAGAGTACGAGGGGCACTCATCCATCGATCCGGGCAACGAACCGCCGCTGATTACAGACGGGCGTCGCGGCCCGCCCGACCGCCGCGAAATATCGGCGCGATGGCTGGCCGGCACCTTTCTGACCGGCATTACCTCCAGTGTCCTGATGGGCGTCGCCCTGTTTGCAGCGCTCGACGGCCGCGAACAGCTGGCAACGCCGCCGGAACTGATGGCCCGCACCATCGCCCCCGCCGCCAAGGACAACAGCACTGTCGCCAAGGGCACGCGCGTGGCCGCGACAACGCCGATCCGCCGCAACCGCGACCGCCGGCGCCTCGATGTCTCAACCGTATTCAAAGAGGGTGAACGGGATGTCATCCGCTCCACGCCGTTCGAATATGTCCGCATAGCGCTGGCCTCGGTTCACAACAGCAACCGCAAATATCCCGGCTTCAATCCCCTGGACGTGTTTGCCGAGGCGAATGAGGGAACCGATCCCACGCCCAAGACCGGCCTGATCTATGGCGCCAAGGTGGAAAGCGAAGTCAGCCTGCGCACCGTCGACTTTCCCCTGGCCACCGCGCAATTCGATCCTTCCGATGATCTGAGTGCCGACGAGGTGGAAGAGGTCGTCCGCAACACCGGCGCCCTGCTCACCGATGGCGCAGTCCAGGTCGCCTCGCTGCATTATGTGGATCCGCTGCGCTTTGGCGCGGATGAAGACCCTTTCAACCTGCGCAATCCGCTGGCGGTCAAGATCATCCAGGAGAATGTCAGCATCGCGCCCCGGATAAGCGACGATGCCGAGAGCCATGGCTACTCGGAAGAGCTGATTCCCTTCCGCAACGACAAGGACATCCTCGGCGCCTTCAATGAAGCGGGCTACGAGGACGAGGACGCCACCGGCATGTCCGAAGCGATCGCCAAACTGCTCAACTCGCCGCGCCTCAAGGGCGGCAGTGTCCTGCGTCTGGGGATTGAATCGCATGACAGTGTTGACCGGATCATGCGCGCCAGCGTCTATAACGGCACGACGCACATTCTGACCATCGCCCTCAATGACAAGGACCAGTATGTGCCGGCGGATGAACCGGAGATGACACCGGGACTGCAGCTTGCCTTTGACGACAACCCGCCCGCTTCGCGCCAGCCCGGCGATCTTCCCACGGTCTATGACGGTATTTATCGTGCGGGCATCGCCTACGGCATGACCGATACGATGATCCAGCAGCTGATCCGCATGCTGGCGTCGGATGTGGATTTCCAGGCGCAGCTCGCGTCGACCGATCAGCTGGAAGCGTTCTTCTCGCTGCCCGCCGATTCGGAAAGGGCGGGAGACGAATCGGAAATCCTGTATGTCGCGGCCAATTTCGGCGGCAACCTGCGCAAATTCTACCGGTTCCATTCCGCCGACGGCTCGACGGATTATTATGACGAGAACGGCCGCAGCTCAAAACAGTTCCTGCTGCGCAATCCCGTGCCCAACGGCGTGTTCCGCTCGCCCTTCGGCATGCGCCGCCACCCCATTCTCGGTTATTCCCGCATGCATACGGGCGTCGACTGGTCCGCACCGCGCGGCACGCCGATCATTGCGGCCGGCAATGGCGTGGTCGAGCGCGCTGGCTGGACCAACGGTTATGGCAACCAGACGGTCCTGCGGCATTCCAACGGCTATGAAAGCAGCTATTCACACCAGAATGCCATCGCGGCGGGGGTAACGCCCGGCGCCAAGGTCCGGCAGGGTCAGGTGATCGGCTATCTCGGCTCGACCGGCCTGTCGACCGGTCCACATCTGCACTATGAGGTGATCGTCAACGGGTCGAAGGTGGACCCGATGCGCATCCGCCTGCCCGGCGGACGGGCCCTTGGCGGCGATGACCTCACCGCCTTCAAGCGTGAGCGCGAGCGCATCGACCAGCTCTTGAAGGACGACAATGGCAACGCGCCCAAGGTTGCCGCCAGCGGCTGATCCCGGGACCGGGTTTTACTCCTGAAACTCCACGGTCACACCCTTCTGCACCAGCTTCGACAATTCCGTCGCATCCCAATTGGTCAGGCGGACACAGCCATGGCTGTTGGTCTTGCCGATCTTTGACGGTTCCGGCGTGCCGTGGATGCCATAGGTCGGCTTTGACAGCGCAATCCACACCGTGCCGACGGGCCCGTTGGGACCGGGCGGGATGGTCAACACCTTGTTGTTTTCCCCCTGCTTGAAGTTCAGCTTGGGATTATAGGTGTAGTTGGGATTGATCGCGATGCGCTCCACCTGCACGATCCCCGACGGCGAAGGCGTGTCGGTCGAGCCGATGGTCGCGGGATAAGCCACGATGAGCCGCCCCTCCGCATTGTAGCCGCGCACCTGCTTGCGGCCCTTGTCGGCGATGATCTTGGTCACCGATCCGCCGACATTCTGGCCGGGATTGGCAACCTGGATCACCGTGCCGGGACGATTGAAATCCGCACCCGGATTGATTTCCTTCAGGTAAGCCTCGTCCATGTGAAAGCGCTCGCCCAGCATCTCGGGAACGGAAGTGAACGCCATGCGCTCGAGCTGGGCCTTGTGGCTGTAATCCTCGGGGATCGAGGCAACGAACGGATAGGCGGCATCTTCCGATGTGATCGTATAGGCAACGAAGGCGGGGCCGCCCGTCTGTTCGAGCGAGGCATTGATTCCCGCCTCGTTGAGCGGATCGAATTTCTGGCCGGTCATTTCCTCGAAGGCTGCCACGGCCTTGTCGACATTGCCGCCCTTGCGCCCATCGATGACGCCGGGCGAAACGCCGACCCGGTCGAGGAGCACCTGGATGGCGGCGATCTTGGTCTTGGCGCCCTGCCCCTTGGGCAATTGCACAGCCGGTGCGGGATTGGGATGCGCCGGGATGGCCTCCTGCGCGGGCGGCGTTGCCAGATTTTCACCGGGCATTTCCGGATCGATCAGACCGGGCGAGGCCGGCGCCATATCAGGCTGATTGTTGGCTGGCGGCAACGGCGCGCGTTCGACCGTGCGGTAATCACGTTCGGACGGCTGCGCTCTCTGGCCCTGATACGGATCATTCGGGCTATTCGCATAGGGATCTTCGGGAATCGATCCCGTGTCGTAGGGATCTCGCGGTGCATCGGGAAAATAGTCGATGCCACGGCCGTCATTGGCATCGTTGCGCGGCTCTTCGACTGAAACCACCCGGCCGCGGCGATCCACCGTCACCCGGCGGCCATATTCGTCGAAGTAAACCCGGTAGTCGCTGCGGCGCGCACGCCGGTCCGATTCGAACAATTGCGCAACGGTATAGGGCGTCTGATTCGCCTGGGCGCTTGCCGCAGGGCTTGCCGCCTGCGCGGGGGGGACAGGCGCCAACACCGCCAGAATGGCGGCAAAAAGCGATGCAAACACAATCAAATGACGAAACGCCATATTTTCAACTTCCGGTTTCCGCTAACGCACTCTTAAGCATAAATGACCGACTTTCCTGTCTTTATGGTTAATGCGGCTGTTCTCTCGTCGCATCTACCGCACGAAGCGGACATGAAAATGGCCGCCATGCGGCGGCCATTCCATTTCTTCGCTTCCTTGCCGGTGCGGTACTCAGGCGGCTTCGCTCTTATCCCGATCAGGCGCGGATTTGACCGACCTGAAATTGAGCCGGTCGGAACCCGCGGTGATCTTGACGGTGGAGCCGTCGAGAATTTCACCGAGCAGTATCTTCTCCGCCAGCGGGTCCTGCACCTGCTTCTGGATCACGCGCTTCAAAGGCCGTGCACCATAGGCAGGGTCATACCCCTTGTCGGCCAGCCAGTTGGTTGCATCCTCGTCGATCTTGATGGTGATCTTGCGATCCGCCAGCAAGGCCTGCAGACGCTGCATCTGGATGGCCACGATCGCACCCATTTCCTTCCGCTTCAGGCGGTGGAACAGGATGATCTCATCGACGCGGTTGAGGAATTCCGGCCTGAACGAGGCCTTGACCACATTCATGACATCCTCGCGGGCACTTTCCACATCCTGGTCTTCGCGCAGCGCGGTCAGATATTCCGCTCCAAGGTTGGACGTCATGATGATCAGCGTATTGCGGAAATCCACCGTCCGGCCCTGACCATCGGTCAAACGTCCGTCATCAAGCACCTGCAACAGCACGTTGAAGACATCCGGATGCGCCTTTTCGATCTCGTCGAACAGGACAACCTGATAAGGCCTGCGCCGGACCGCTTCCGTCAGCGCTCCGCCTTCCTCGTAACCGACATAGCCGGGAGGCGCACCGATCAGACGCGCGACCGAATGCTTCTCCATATATTCGGACATGTCGATGCGAACCATGGCCGTCTCGTCGCTGAACAGGAACGCAGCCAAAGCTTTGGTGAGCTCCGTCTTGCCGACACCGGTTGGTCCGAGGAAAATGAACGAGCCAATCGGCCGGTTCGGATCCTGCAGACCGGCACGGGCTCGGCGCACGGCTTTGGAAACGGCCTGAACCGCCTCGCCCTGTCCGATGACCCGCTTGGCCAGTTCATCTTCCATGCGCAACAGCTTTTCACGCTCGCCTTCCAGCATCCGGTCAACCGGGATGCCGGTCCAGCGGGACACAACCTGCGCGATATGATCCGGCGTGACGATTTCCTCGACCATCGAGGTCGATCCATCCTGCTGCTCGGCCTGGGCAAGCTGCTTTTCCAGCTGCGGGATCGTGCCATAGGCCAGCTCGCCCGCTTTCTGGAATTCACCATTGCGCTGGGCCGCGGCAAGTGCATTGCGCGCATCGTCGAGCTGACCTTTCAGGTCGGCCGCATGCCCGAGCTTCTGCTTTTCCGACTGCCAGGTGTTGGTCAGGGCCGTGGACTGTTCCTCCAGTTCGGCCAGTTCCTTTTCCAGCCGCTCCAGACGGTCTTTCGACGCATCGTCCTTTTCGACCTTCAAAGCCTCGCGTTCGATCTTCAGCTGCATGATGCGGCGGTCGATTTCGTCGAGTTCTTCCGGCTTGGAATCCACCTGCATCCGCAGGCGCGCCGCGCCTTCGTCAATCAGGTCGATCGCCTTGTCCGGCAGAAAGCGGTCAGTGATGTAGCGGTTCGACAGCGTTGCGGCGGCAACCAGGGCCGAATCGGAAATGCGAACCTTGTGATGCTGTTCGTATTTCTCCTTCAATCCGCGCAGGATCGAAATCGTATCCTCGACCGACGGCTCATCGACAAACACCGGCTGGAACCGCCGGGCCAATGCCGGGTCCTTTTCCACGTGTTTGCGGTACTCGTCGAGCGTTGTCGCGCCAACGCAATGCAGCTCGCCGCGTGCCAGGGCAGGCTTCAGCAGGTTCGACGCATCCATCGACCCTTCACCCTTGCCCGCGCCAACCAGCGTGTGCATCTCATCGATGAAGAGGATGATGTTGCCATCGGCCGACTGCACTTCGGAAAGCACCCCTTTCAGGCGCTCTTCGAACTCGCCGCGGTATTTCGCACCGGCAATCAGCGCGCCCATGTCGAGCGCCATTAGCTGCTTGTCCTTCAGGGACTCCGGCACGTCGCCATTGACGATACGCAGCGCCAGCCCTTCGGCAATCGCCGTCTTGCCGACGCCGGGTTCACCGATGAGAACCGGATTGTTCTTGGTGCGGCGCGACAGGACCTGGATCGTCCGGCGGATTTCGTCGTCCCGGCCGATAACCGGGTCGAGCTTGCCCGACCGTGCATCGGCGGTGAGATCGCGCGCATATTTCTTCAGGGCGTCATAGGTATTTTCAGCGGAAGCCGAATCGGCAGTCCGCCCCTTGCGGATATCATTGATAACCGCGTTGAGGCCCGCGGCGGTCACACCCGCGCGGCTCAGAATTTCCGATGTCTTGGCCGATTTCTCGATGGCCAGCGCCGTCAGCAGCCGTTCAACCGTGACAAAACTGTCGCCGGCCTTCTTGGCAAGCTCTTCCGCCGTGGCGAAAACCTTGGCCAGCGGCTGTGCGAGATACAGCTGCTCATTGCCGCCGGTGACCTTCGGCAGCGCATTGAGCGCAGCCTGCAATCCCAGGCGCACATCGGCGATACGCCCGCCCGCCCGCTCGATCAGCGATGCGGCAAGGCCTTCCTCGTCATCAACGAGAACCTTGAGCAAATGCTCCGGTGCAAACTGCTGATTGTTGGAGGAAAGTGCAAAAGTCTGTGCAGACTGGATGAAGCCGCGAACGCGCTCGGTGTATTTTTCAAGATTCATTCTTTGTCTCCTTTTCCCCAGAACCCTGAAAGCGGCATTCTGGAGTCTTCTGGTGACGGACCCCCTGCAAGAGGCAGATCCATACGATCAAGGCTCATATGGGATTGCATTCCTGCTCCCGCAAGATACTCCCAAAGCCGGAATTTGAAAAAAGAAAACGGCGCGGAAATCGTTCCGCGCCGTTTGCAAGATCGGATGCTTTGACCGGGGTCAGACGTCGGATTCGACCGCTGCCCGGCGTTTCTTCACTTCCGCCACGATGCTGGCCGGGGAAAGGTCATTGGCTGTATCGGCAGCTGCCGCAGCAGGTGCCGCATTTTCCTCGGTCGTGCGCGGTTCACGCGGACGGGCAGGCCTGCGGCCGCGCGGGGCGCGGCGCGCCGGCTTTGCTTCGGCGGCTTCCTGGGATTCCCCGGCTTCCGCTGCCGCTTCATCGTCATTGCCGGAGGCGTTCTCTTCAGCGGCGGTCGCCTGGTCATACTGCCGGCGCTGCTGATGCGGCTGCCGCTGGCTGACTGGCTCTTCACCGTAGGCAACTTCCGCCGGCGTTCCTTCGATCACCGGCTGCGGTCCGCTGCCATTGATCTGCTGGTGCTGGACCGGACGGTCCTGCTGCTGTTCATTGCCGTCATCGTCGTAAACGCCATCATCGTCCTGGTCATCGCGGTCATCGCGCTGATACTGAACGGGAGCCTGAGCCTGAGCAGCAAGAATGATTCGATTGTAATGTTCGGCGTGCTGAAGATAGTTTTCTGCCATCACGCGATCACCACTGCTCTGAGCGTCACGGGCAAGAGTGGTGTATTTTTCGGCGATGTGCTGAGCATTTCCCCGGATTTTAACGTCGGGACCGTTGCTCTCGTAATTACGGGAAAGTGGGTTGGGACCTTTGCGGTTGTTGTTACCGCGTCCGCGCATGCGCCTATTCTGCTGTACTGGCCTCATACTTATCTCTTTTCAGAAAATCAGGGGCGCTCATTTGCTCACCATTTGAGTCAAAAAGCTTCGCTTCTCAAGTGTCGACCTGAAGCGCGCCCCGCGCTTCAATCGCATCCAAAGTTCATAAAACTTTTGTGCTTCCGCTAAACCCATTCCTCCAAGAACAATTCCGAGGAGAAATCAAACACCCGGAAAATTCCGTATCAATCTCTTGATAGGCAAAACCAGACTTGTTCGGTTTAGAGCGGTGACTGGAAACTAGCCGCCTTCGCGACAAATTCCAAGCCTTTTTTCAATAATTTTACAGCTTCATGAACAACATTGCTCTTTCGTGTCCACCGATATCCTTCTGCAGACCCTTCAAGGCGAAGCCTGATCTTGCGAAAATCGTCTCGACATCTATGCGCTGATCAAAACCGATTTCCACGGCAACTGCACCATTTGCGCGCAGGTAACTCTCCGCCTGCGCCGCAATGATGCGGTAGGGCTCAAGGCCATCCGCGCCGCCATCCAGCGCCAGAACCGGATCATGCATCGCCACTTCAGGCTGCAAGTTCGCGATATCGTTCGACCGGATATAGGGCGGATTGGAAATTATCATGTCAAATCCGCCAGTTACCTCAGCAAACCAGCTGGAATGCAGCGCGGCGAACCGATTGGACACACCATTAAGATGGGCATTGTCACGTGCCGTTACAAGGGCACCGGGTGCAATATCCACCCCGACGGCACGCAGATGCCTGATCTGGCCCAGCAAGGCAATGGCAATAGCGCCTGTGCCTGTTCCCAGATCAATGAGATCGGCAACCCCGTTCTCCGCCACCCGTTGCTGCAGGAACGGCAGCGCAAGTTCGACCAGCGCTTCCGTGTCCGGCCGGGGCTCCAGCGTATCGGCGGAAAGCGAGAATTCCAGCCCGAAAAAGGCGCGCCGCCCAATGATCCGGTGCACTGATTCGCCGTTGATTCGCCGGTTAAGCACCGCATCAAGCCGGGCCAGGACATCTGCCGCGATGCCACCATGCGGATTACGGATCGTTTCAAGCCGGTCAAACCCGGTGACCCACTCCACCAGAAGCCGCGCATCCAGCTCCGCATTTTCAATCCCGGCCGTGGTCAGCAGGGATCGCGCATGACGGTGGACGTCAGCGAGACGGGCCTCAGCCATTACGATCAGTACCCGTCATTCATCTGGGCCAGAAGAGCTGTCTGGTAATCGGAAATCAGCGCGCCGATCAGTTCGTCCAGATCGCCCTCCATGATGCGGTCGAGCTTGTACAGCGTCAGGTTGATGCGATGGTCCGTAACGCGGCCCTGCGGGAAATTATAGGTGCGGATTCGCTCCGAACGGTCGCCGGAGCCAACCTGGCTGCGCCGCGCTTCCGAACGCTCGCTGTCGGCCTTCTGCCGCTGCATGTCAAACAGCCGTGACCGCAGCACCTGCATGGCGCGGGCGCGGTTCTGGTGCTGCGATTTTTCCGCCTGCACCACGACGATGCCCGAGGGTATGTGGGTGATGCGCACCGCCGAGTCCGTCGTATTGACGTGCTGGCCGCCCGAACCCGAGGCACGCATCGTGTCGATGCGGATGTCTTCGGGACGGATATCGATGTCGATTTCTTCGGCTTCCGGCAGAACGGCAACGGTGGCGGCGGAGGTATGGATGCGGCCGCTCGCTTCCGTATCCGGCACACGCTGCACCCGGTGCACGCCCGACTCGAATTTCAGCTTGGCAAAAACCCCCCTGCCCGAAACCATGGCGATGACTTCCTTGTAGCCGCCGGCCTCGCCGTCGCTGGCCGAGATCAGCTCGACCCGCCAGCCATTGGCCGATGCGTAACGCTCATACATGCGGAACAGGTCGCCGCCAAACAGTGCGGCTTCCGAGCCGCCCGTTCCCGCGCGGATTTCCAGAATGGCATTGCGCTCGTCGGCAACATCCTTCGGCAGGAGCAGGACCTGAATGTCCTGTTCCAGCGCTTCGATGCGCTCGTTGATATCAGGCAGCTCCGCCTCGGCGAGATCGCGCATATCCTTGTCGGTCGCCGCATCGTTGAGCATGGTTTTCAGATCGCCGGCTTCGCTGCGCGATGCCACGAGATCGCGAATCTTGGCAACCACCGGCTCCAGCTCCGAATATTCCGACGCGAGCTTCACATAGGTATCGGAATCCGGATTGCTCGCCATTTGTGTTTCAATCATGGAAAAGCGCTTCAGCAGCTGATCCATACGATCCTGCGGAATGGACATCATTTCAGTGTGCTACCTCTGCAGATTTCACAGCGCAACGCCTGTACGCTCTGCGAACTTGTTCAGGACATGCCGCAGCGAACCGGTATCGCCGTGATTGTCGATGGCATCGGTCAATTGCGCATGCAGTTCCCCGACATCGAGTGTGCCCAGCATCGCCTTGATCGGACCGATGGACGCCGGCGACATGGAAATGGAGCGGAAACCCAGCGCGATCAGGGCCATGGCCGAAAGCGGTTTGCCGGCCATTTCCCCGCACAGCGTCACGTCGGTATTGTTGCGCACACCGGCCTGCGCGATCTGGCGCAGCACCCGCAGGAACGGCACCGACAGATTGTCAAACCGATCGGTGATCATCGAGTTGCCGCGATCAACCGCCATGACGAACTGGAACAGGTCGTTGGACCCGACCGAAACGAAATCCACCACCGACATCAGCTCATCGAGCTGCCAGAGCAGCGACGGCACTTCGACCATCGCGCCGATCTTCACCCGCGTCGGCAGGTTGTGGGCAAAGCGCGAGAGGTGCTGCACTTCACGATTGATCAACTCGCTCGCCTTGCGCACCTCAGCCACTTCCGTGACCATCGGGATCATCAGCCGCAATTCGCGCCCGCCAGCGGCCTTCAGCAGGGCGCGCACCTGCGTGCGCAGCAGACCCGGACGGTCGAGCGTCAGGCGGATCGCCCGCCAGCCCATGGCCGGGTTTTCCTCATTCACATTGCTGCGGAAATAGGGGAGAACCTTGTCGCCGCCGATATCGAGCGTGCGGAATGTCACCGGCCGGTCGCCCGCCGCATCGAGCACCGAACGGTAAAGCCGCTCCTGCTGCTCGGCCCGCGGGAAGGTCGACGCCACCATGAATTGCAGTTCGGTGCGGAACAGGCCAATGCCCGCCGCCCCGGCTTCCGCCAGCTGCGGCAAGTCCACGAGCAGCCCGGCATTCATCAGCAGCGAAATCGCCACACCGTCCTTGGTCACCGAAGGCTTGTCGCGCAATTCGCGGTAAAGCGCCTGCCGCTTGGCGCGGAAGCGGACCTTTTCCGAATAGGCCGCCTCGACATCCGCCTGCGGCCGCAAATGCACCCGGCCATCATCGCCATCGACAATGACCGCATCATTGTTTTCAGCCATGGACACCACGCCCTTGACCTGTCCCGCCACGGGAATACCCATGGCGCGGGCCACGATCACCACATGGCTGGTCGCCGCGCCGTCTTCAAGAACCAGGCCGCGCAGGCGTTCGCGCGGATAATCCAGAAGTTCGGCAGCCCCCATGGACCGGGCAATGATGATGGCATCCTTGGCCAGCGAACCGGCCATCGTCTTCACGTCGCGGCCCATCAGCTGACGCAACAACCGGTTGGCAAGATCGTCGAAATCGCTGAGGCGCTCGCGCATATAGGGATCGGTCAGATGCATCATCCGCGCGCGGGTGTCGCTCTGCACCTTCTCCACGGCCGCTTCCGCCGTCAGGCCGTTGCGGATTGCTTCTTCAAGGCGCCGCACCCAGCCGGTGTCATGCGCGAACATGCGATAGGCTTCCAGCACTTCACGGTGCTCGCCCTCGAACGCCACATCGCGGCGCGACAGCATGTCATCGATGGAAATACGCAGCGACCCGAGCGAACTCTCCAGCCGGTCGATTTCCGTATCGATGTTTTCGTTGAAAAGATTGGTGACGACGATGCGCGGCTCGTGCAGCACGACATGGCCAAGACCGACGCCATCATTGAAGGCGCTGCCGGAAAAGCTCATCGGCTTGCCGAGATCAAGCTCGACACCCGGCCGTGCCAGACGGGTCAGGCTACCCGCGGCGACCATTTCCGCCAGCACCATCGCCGTGGTTTCCAGCGCTTCGACCTCATCTTCGCGATAGACGCGCTTGGTCCGGTTCTGCACGACGAGAACGCCGAGCGTGCGCCCGGCCCGCAGGATCGGCACGCCGAGGAAGGAGTTGTAGATTTCTTCGCCCGTTTCCGGCAGGTAGGCGAAGGCGGGGTGGGTCTGGGCATCCGTCAGGTTGAGCGGCCGGGCGCTCGAGGCAATCGTCCCGACAAGGCCCTGGCCAAGCCGCAACTGCGCCAGGTGAACCGCGGACGGATTCAAACCTTCGGTTGCATAGAGTTCGAGAACGCCGTCCGAGCGCAGGACGTAAAACGAGCACACTTCCGCGACCATGTTCTGCGCGATCTCGCGAACGATCCGGTCAAGCCTCTCCTGCGGCTCAAGAGCCTCCGCCATCAATTCGCGGAGGCGCTTCAGCATGACACGAGGACCTGATATCTGCTCGCGCGTGGGCACCCATCTGCTCCATATTATTATTGGCAAGACCGGAATGGTCTTGCCAATCAACTCTTTGATTCATCATGTCAGTCGAGACGTTCACCGACAAACAGAATCTCTGTCTTAGATCGTAAATTAATGCTTATCCAGACCGTAGACAGAATGCAAAGTCCGAACCGCAAGTTCCGCATAGGGGCCATCGATCAGAATGGAAATCTTGATCTCCGACGTGGTGATGGCGCGAATGTTGATGCCCTTGTCCGCCAGCGCGCGGAATGCCGTTGCCGCAACGCCCGCGTGGCTTCGCATACCGATGCCGATCACCGAGACTTTGACCATGCCGGCTTCCGACTGGATCACGTCGAAACCGATATCGGCCTTGACCTTTTCCAGGACGACCAGCGCCTTGTCGAGATCGCCCGAGGGAACCGTAAAGGTCATGTCGGTCTTCGACCCGTCCTCGGAGATGTTCTGCACGATCATGTCGACATTGATGTGGGCTTCGGCCAGCGGGCCGAAAATGCCGGCGGAAATACCGGGACGGTCTGCAACACGGCGCAAGGAAATCTGGGCTTCGTCCTTGGCGTAGGCAATTCCTGTGACAACCTGCTGTTCCACGATTTCTTCCTCGTCGCAAATAAGTGTACCGGGCGGATTGATCAGATCACCCATGCCCGGCGCATCGGGGTCTTCGAAACTGGATCGCACAAATGTGCGTACTTTGTGCACCATCGCAAGCTCGACGGACCGCACCTGCAGAACTTTCGCCCCTAGGGACGCCATCTCGAGCATTTCTTCAAATGAAATGCGTGACAGTCTGCGGGCTTTCGGTTCCACGCGGGGATCGGTGGTGTAGACACCGTCGACATCCGTGTAGATGTCGCAGCGATCGGCCTTGACCGATGCTGCAATCGCCACGGCGCTCGTATCCGAGCCGCCACGGCCGAGCGTCGAAATGCGATTGTCCGGGCCAATGCCCTGGAAACCGGCGATAACGGCAACCTGGCCTTCCCTGAACCGTTCGATCAGGAAAGAACCATCGATATCGACAATGCGCGCCGCGCCATGGGCATTGTCGGTCTTGATCGGGATTTGCCAGCCTTGCCAGGACCGTGCATGCACGCCCATGTGCTGCAGGGCAACCGCAAGCAGTCCGGCAGTCACCTGCTCGCCGGAGGCGACGATGGCGTCATATTCGCGTGCGTCGTGCATCGGCGAGGTCTGACGGGTCCAGGCGACGAGTTCATTGGTTTTCCCTGCCATTGCGGAAACGACGACTGCGACTTCGTGCCCTGCATCAACTTCACGTTTGACATGCCGGGCCACATTACGGATGCGGTCGATATCGGCCACCGAAGTGCCGCCGAATTTCATCACAATGCGTGCCATGGGAAATACCGTTCTGGAAAGGCCTGAAAATGGGATCGAAAACGATCCGCCCTGTCGAAAGCGGAGCGCGGTTTCCCATAACGAAATTATGACGCAACTGCAAGAACGCGAGATCAAGCCCGTCAGGTTTTTGGACGCAGTCTATCGTTGAAGGTCACTTGGTTCTCCGACAACGAAACGTGAAATTCAATCACGATTCTGCAAGAGATCGGCGGTGATGTCGCGCCCACCATAGAAAACGCCCAAAATCAGCACACTGTCCGATGTCACCGCAAACGCGATGCTGACGCTGCGCCTGTACCCGATGATGCGCACGCCCGCCATGATATCGTCCCGAACGCTGCCGCGTTTGGGAAAGGTCGCCAGCCCAAGACACCAGTCCCGGATACCGGCCAGAACCGCTTGCGCACGCTCGGGGTTGGCATTGGCGCGGATATAGTCGTAAAGCTCAACCAGTTCCTGCTCGGCCCGTGGATGAAATACGACCTTGTAATCCATGGGCTATCTGGCTTTCACGCCACGGCCCCGTGCCTCGAGAGCAGCGAAGACCTTCTCGGCAGGAATACCCATCGCCGGATCCTTTTGCAGTTCCTGCAGACGGTTGGGAATTTCTTTGCGCAGCCAGTTTTCCCGCGCCTCTTCAAAATCTTCCAGCATACGCAGACCTGCCCGCACAACCTCACTGGCATTGTTATAACGGCCGGTTTCGAGCTGTTTCCTGATGAAACGCTCGTAATGGTCCCCGAGTGCAATGCTTGTCATGGCATCCATTCCTCAACGCTGTCGTGACCATAATGGGCACATCATTTGATAACAATAGATACTAATGGATAACATACTGGCTCGGGAAGCGGAATTTGCGTCTTGACATTTTTTGCCGGAAGGGGCCACTCCAAGGGCAGCAAAAAGGACGTTGCCATGACCGAAGCCCAACGCAGCACGATCGATGCCGCCGAAGTAGACCGTTTTTCGCGCATGGCGGCCGAGTGGTGGAATCCGCAGGGCAAGTTCCGCCCCCTGCACAAGTTCAATCCGACGCGCCTTGCCTACATCAAGGAAAAGGTCTGTGCCCATTACGGCATCGATCCGAACAGCCCGCGGCCGTTTGCCGGTCTGCGCCTGCTCGATATCGGTTGCGGCGGCGGTCTTTTGTGCGAGCCGATGGCGCGCCTCGGTGCTGCCGTTGTCGGCGCCGATGCCAGCGAAACCAATATCGAGGTGGCCAAAATTCACGCTGTTCAAAGCGGGCTCGCTATCGATTACCGTGCCACCACAGCCGAAGCGCTGGCAGCGGCCGGGGAGCAGTTCGATATCGTCCTCAACATGGAAGTGGTCGAACACGTCGCCGATGTGGAGCTTTACCTCACCGCCTGTGCGCAGATGGTCAAACCGGGCGGCGTGACCTTTGTCGCCACCATCAACCGGACATTGAAAGCACTCGGCCTTGCCATTTTCGGCGCCGAATATGTCTTGCGCTGGTTGCCGCGCGGCACCCACCAGTACGAAAAGCTGGTGCGCCCGGAAGAGCTTGAGGGCCCATTGACACAGGCCGGGCTTGAAATCACGGAAAAGGTCGGTGTCACCTACAATCCGCTTGCCGACAGCTGGAACCGTTCGAGCGATACCGACGTCAACTACATGGTACTGGCAATCAGGCCGTGACCTTTGCCGCCATGCGCTGTGCCTTGGTGGTCATCAGCACGCCGATGGTGATGATGACCGCACCGGCCCATGTCGCCAGCTGGTAGCTCTCGCCGAGAAAAAGCGTTCCGGCGATCAGCGCCACTGCCGCGCCGACATAACCGATCTGGCTGAGATAAACCGGACCGCCAACCGCCTGCAGACGGAAATACAGCGCAAACATGCAGGTGGAAGCGAGGACCTGCGCCACGACCAGCCACGGCACATTGCCGAGCGGCTCCACCGCAAAACTGCCGCTGGCGTAGAAAATAACCGGAATCAGCAACAGGGCTGTCGTCAGGTGGCTGCCTGCGGCAAGCTCGGTCGGATCGGCGCCTTGCGGCCAGTCGACGGTGCGGTAGACATTGCCAAGCGCCAGCAGGACCGGAATGAGCAGGCCGACGACAACCCAGAAGGGTTCGGCCGGCTGCCCCACCTGCCCCCGGGTGAAGCCGACGAGCACGGCCCCGGCGAATCCCGTGAGAATACCGAGCAGCCCCAGCATATTCGGCCGCTTGATCTTGAAGAGCATCGACAGCAACAGGGTGAAGACAGGCGAGAGCGTATACATGATGCCGGTGAAGCCTGACCCGAGATGCGGAATGGCCGACAGCGTCATCAGGTTGGGGATGGCGTAGGAAATCAGCGCCGTGACCAGATAATACCGGGCCATGCGCCCATTGAGCAGCGGCCGCTTGCCCATGACCAGAAACGCCAGCAGGAGCACGACGCCAGCACCCGTCGAAATCACGAAGGCCCAGACCGCCGGGGTTATTCCGGCGCCAAAAGCCAGCTTGCCGAACGGCAGCGTCAATCCGAGGAAGGCGCCGGTCAAGACGAGCAGCGCTGGAGCAGAATTCAGAAATGGCATGAAGGCGACCCGGCAGGACAGTTAGGATTGCCGCACCTTAGAGCCTTTTCCGGCAAGATCAATTGTGGTCGTCGGGAAAGGTCGGCAACGGCATGATGTCGACGCCGTCTTCCAGCAGCGACTGCACCTCGTCACCCGAGGCTTCGCCGTAAATCCCGCGCTGTTCCGCTTCGCCGAAATGGATTTTGCGGGCTTCCTCGGCAAAATCAGCGCCGACATAATCGGCGTTCTCGCGCACCTTCCGGACGACTTCCTTCAGTTCGCTCACCATTTTGCTCATGGCAACGGCCGTCTTCTCCTTCTGCCGTGCGGTGGTCACGGAAGGAGCCATCAGCGCCTTTTCCACCTTGTGCGAACCGCAGACCGGACACGTGACCAGCCGCTTCTTCGACTGGGCGTCGAAATCGTCATTGCTGCGGAACCACCCCTCGAATTCGTGGTCCTGCGCGCAGTGAAGAGAGAAACGGATCATGATGCAGCCGATTGCCTCTCGCTCTGGCCGTCATCCGACTGAATGACCAGACCAAACGGGCGGGCATTTTTAAGATTGGGGACCTTCGACCGGGCTGCCGCACTCAGGGACGGATCGATATCGGCGACGATCACCGCCGGATCCGCATGGCCAGCTTCCGCCAGAATCTCGCCCCAGGGCGCAACGATGATCGAGTGACCGAAGGTTTCGCGGCCATCCTCATGCACACCGCCCTGTGCCGCCGAAATGACAAAGGCGCCATTCTCGATGGCGCGGGCGCGCTGCAGAATGTGCCAGTGCGCCTCGCCGGTCTGGCGCGTGAAGGCGGCGGGAGCCGTCAGAACGGAGGCGCCGGCCACAGCCTGCGCGCGGAACAGCTGCGGGAAGCGCACATCGTAGCAGATGGCAAGACCCAGCCGTGCAAAGGGGAGTGCGGCGACAACGGAATCCGAACCTGGTGCGTAAACGGCCGATTCGCGCCAGCTCTCGCCATTGTCGAGATCGACGTCGAACATGTGGATTTTGTCATAGCGCGTGATGATCTTGCCATCCGGTCCGAACAGAAAGGCGCGGTTGGCGATCTTGCCGTCTTCGCGGGCAATGGCGGTCGAGCCGATATGCAGGTGAATGCCGTGTTCTGCCGCCAGCTCCGAAGCGGTGCGCACGATGATATCGTCTTCTTCCGCCCGCAGGACATCGGCGAGCGCCTTGCGGTCGCGCTGCAGCGCACCCGTCATCTCGGGCGTCTGCACATAAACCGCGCCCTTTCCTGCGGCTTCGGCCACATAACCGGCAAGATCGGCAGCATTGCGCTGGGGATCGACGCCGGAGCGCATCTGGATGGCTGCTGCACGAAATGAGCTCATAATCTGTTCCCTATGCCAGTGCGCCGGTCTTTAGCAGCGGGTCGAGACGACCCTGCTGTTCAAGCGCGTAAAGGTCATCGCAACCGCCGACATGCACGGTGCCTATGAAAATCTGCGGAAAGGTCGTGCGCCCGTTGGCGCGCGCCAGCATGGCCTGCCGCGCTTCGGGTTCCGCCGTCGCATTGTGCTCGACGAAAGCCACACCCTTCTTGTCCAGAAGGCCCTTGGCAGCCGTGCAATAGCTGCAGCCATTGCGCGTATAGATCGTAACATCAACCATCATCATACTCCACTTATGGGTCTATATAAGCACCGGCAATCAAAGCGCAAAGACCCGTTTTTTCCGCAAAACAACCATTAGACAGATAATTCTTTCGACAGAGCCCGCCCGAAGGTCAAGACATCGACGCTGGACGCACCGCCGCGCAGCAAGGCGCGGGTTGCAGCCTTTACGGTTGCGCCGGTTGTATAGACATCATCGATCAGGAGCACCCGGCGTCCGCGCACCTTGATATCCTGGTTTTCCGGCACCTTGAACGCCCCCCTGACATTCGCCGCGCGCTCCAGGGCGCCAAGCCCGACCTGCTGCCGGGTCGGTTTGACCCGCTTCAGGGCGCCGGGCTCGAACGGCTTGCCGCTGATCCCGCTGAGATGGCGGGCGAGTTCGGCGGACTGGTTGAACCGGCGCAGCCAGAACCGTCGCGCATGCAGGGGCACAGGCACGATGACCTCGCATTCGGCCAGCAATTCGCTGCCGGCCCGCGCCATCCACCGCGCCATCCACGGGCCAAGGTCGGTCCGGTCGCTGTATTTCAGCCGGTGCACCATGGTGCTGATCGCCCCCTCATGGACGGCAACGGAACGGGCCCGGCGGAACGGCGGCGGATCGGCGATCGCTTCGGCCGAGAGGATTTCCGCGCCGAGGTCATGGCTGAAGGGAATGCCGAGCACCGGACAATAGGGCTTTTCGATAAAGCGGACTTTTGACCAGCAGGCCGCGCAAAGGCTGCCCGGCTCGCAGACAAGGCTCTGACATTCCGCACAAACCGGCGGGAACAGCAGCATGAACAGGCGATTTGTCACGATGCGCGCAAAAGCGCGGGCGGTTTCCATTGCAATTCCATCCGGGGCAACGCATTTAGCGGGAAGAACTATACATTGATCAGAGAAATTCGGAATGGACCAGCACAGGATCTTCGATCGGAATTTGCTGCGGCACAGGCGCTTGCGCGCGCTGCGCCAGCACGGGATGACAGGCGATTTCCTGCTTGCCCGGGCCGCGGACGATCTGGAAGAGCGCCTGTCCGCCGTCGAACGCAGTTTCGACGTCGCCGTCGACCTTGCCAGCCACACCGGGCTGGCGGCAAGGGCGATCGAACGCTCCGGCAAGGCCGATACAATTGTCCGGGTTGAACAGGATGCCCGTTTTCTCGATGCGGCGTTTCCATCCATCGTTGCCGATGAGGAAATGCTTCCCCTGAAACCAGCGGGTGCCGGACTGATCGTTTCTCTGTTGTCGCTGCACCTGACCAACGATACCCCCGGCACGCTGCTGCAGATCAGGCGCGCGCTCAAGCCGGATGGCCTGTTCCTCGGCGCCATGGCCGGCGAGGCCACCCTGTCGGAGCTGCGCGAGGTTTTGCTGGCCGCCGAAAGCGAAATCAGCGGTGGCGCCTCGCCGCGCGTCGCACCCTTTGCCGATGTGCGCGATGTCGGCGGCCTGTTGCAGCGGGCGGGCTTTACCCTGCCAGTGACCGATATCGAAACCTACACCGTGCGCTACGATTCCCTGTTCGCACTCATGCGCGATCTGCGCGCCATGGGCATGCAGAACATTCTCTTCGGGCGGTCGCGCAAGCCGGTAACCCGCCGCTTCTTCCTGCGGGCGGCTGAACTCTATGCGGAACGCTTCAGCGATCCGGATGGGCGGATCCGGGCAACCTTCTCATTTATCTGGATGTCGGGCTGGGCGGCGCATGAATCGCAGCAGAAGCCATTGAAGCCCGGCTCCGCCAAGGCATCGCTCGCCGATTTCCTCAAAGATGTCGAAACTCTGGAAAAGAAATAGCCGGCAGACTCAGCAGTCGCCGCTTTTGGTGCCGTTGGCATTGAGGATGCAGACCGAATCGGGAGACTTCTGCAAGACACTGCGGCGGATCGTGTATTCGGACGGCACCGCCTTCTTGATCGAGCCTGTCGACATCGTGTCGATGGATCGGCTCGAGGCGTAGTCCACAACGGATTTGGACTTGCGGTCGGCCAGCGGTGCAACAACCAGTGCGAGGGCGATTGCAGCAGAACCAAACAAAAGGGTTATGCGCAAGATACCAGTTCCCGCACCCAGGAATGTCCTGGTCTGCGCAGCAGCCTCGTCGAGATTGTCGAATTTATAACCCATGCGCCACCTGGAAAAATTGATCCGTCTTTGATTAAAAGTCGCCCATTCGCGTGAAGGATCGATTAACGATTTGGGTTAATTTGACGGTGATGAAATCTTAACCACGATTTGCCGTCAGAGAAGATCGATCAGGAACGGGATCAGCGGGATATCGGCTGGCGGCATGGGATAATCGCGCATGTCTTTCGGCCGCACCCATTTCAGCGTCTGGCCTTCCATGGAGCGCGGAATGCCCTCATAGCGGCGGCAGATGAACAACGGCATCAGCAGATGGAATGTCTCATAGGTGAAACTGGCAAAGGTCAGCGGCGCCAGGCATGCCGGCTTGACGGTGATCCCCAGTTCCTCCTGCAGTTCGCGGATCAGGCTTTCCTCCGGCGTTTCGCCGGGCTCCACCTTGCCGCCGGGAAACTCCCACAAGCCGGCCAGCGACTTGCCCTCCGGCCGCTGGGTCAGCAACACACGCCCGTCGGCATCGACAAGCGCACAGGCCGTTACAAGCAGGAGGGGGTGTTTGGGTGTGCCGCTCATGCGTCTGGCGCCTGCCGGTAGGCGTAACGGTATGCTTCGGTAAAGCCGATCTTTTCATAGAGCCCGATGGCACCGGCATTACCGGCCTCCACCTGCAGCCAGCCTCGCTTGGCGCCGTGCTGCACGGCCCATTTGATGGCAGATTTGACGATCATCCGTCCATGCCCCTTGCGGCGGCTGGCCGCCAGCGTGCCGATGTTGAACAGGCCCTTGGCCGGACGAATGGCGTCGATGACCTCGACCAGACCGGGCTTCAAGGCTGGATTGTCCTGTTGCACCGCAACGGCGGCATCGACATACCGGCCGGTATCGCGCAGGGGAATCTGGTCAATGGCATCGGACAGATCGATGCTTGCCAAATCCGCCACCATGACCAGTGACTCGTCAAAGCGCGACCAGCCCGATGCATCGAGATAGGCGTCCAGCGCCTCGGGCGCGAGCGGCGACAGGCGGAACACCGGCGGTCTGCCATAGGCGCGCAAGCGCTGAACAGCCCGGGCAACGCGCTCTTCCATATTGTCCGTATCGCCCGGATCGAGCGGATTGACCGAGTTCAGGCGCTTGGACGGGTGGCATGCCGTCATGCGGATCGCCCAGCTGCCGTCGTAGTGAACCGACGCGGCGGGCCAGGCCCTGAACCCGACAGCCTCGATCTGCCGGATCTGGGCCAGCGGCATCGTGCTCCGATCCAGGTCCATCAGCTGCGGTAATCGCCGTTGATCGTCACATATTCCTTGGTGAGGTCGCAGGTCCAGACCGTCGCCTTGCCTTTACCAAGCCCGATATCGACCTTCACGGCGATGTCTTCGTTCTTCATGTAGGCCGAGGTCGCTGCTTCCGAATAATCCGGGTCGCGCTCGCCATGGCGGGCAACGCGGATGTCACCGAACCAGATGGCGAGACGGTCACGATCCGCCGGCTCGCCGGCCTTGCCGACCGCCATGACGATGCGGCCCCAATTAGCGTCCTCGCCCGCCGCCGCTGTCTTGACCAGCGGCGAATTGGCAATCGACAGGGCAATACGCTTGGCCGACCGCGACGATGTCGCGCCCGTCACGGTGATCTCGAGCATCTTGCGCGCGCCCTCGCCGTCGCGCACGACCTGCAGGGCGAGGTTTTTCAAGACGCGGTCGAGCGCCTTGGCAAAGGCTTTCAGGCGTTTGTCCTTTTCCTTCGTCACCGGTTCCGCCCCACGTTCGGCAGCAGTACCCGTTGCGAACAGCAGCAATGTATCGGATGTGGAGGTGTCGCTGTCGACCGTCACGGAATTGAAGCTCTTGCCGACCGACTTGGACAGGAGTTTCTGCAGGATATCGGAGGCGATCGGCGCATCGGTGGCCACGAAGGACAGCATTGTCGCCATGTCGGGGGCGATCATGCCCGCACCCTTGGCGATCCCGTTGATGGTCACCGGCACACCGCCAAGCAGGACGGTTTCGGTTGCAACCTTCGGGAATGTATCGGTTGTCATGATGGCGCTGGCCGCGTCCTGCCAGCGCTCGGATGTGGCGCTCTTGGCCATATCGCCGAGCAGGTGGCTGAACTTGCCGGCATCCAGCGGTTCGCCGATGACACCGGTGGAAGCGAGAAACACTTCGCCGGGCTTGCAGCCGATTGCCTTGGCGGCAGCGGCGGCCGTTGCCTTGGTCGATTCGCGGCCCTTCTTGCCGGTGAAGGCGTTGGCATTGCCGGAGTTGACGACAACCGCGCGGGCCTTGCCGCCGCTCAGGCTGTCACGGCAGAAATCCACCGCCGCCGACGGGCATTTGGACCGGGTGAACACACCGGCTACCGCCACCGGCTTGTCGAATACAACAAGGAGAACGTCTGTTCGGCCCTTATATTTGATCCCGGCTTCAGCGGTTGCGATCCTGACGCCGCGGATTTCGGGCATGGCCGGGACATGTTTGGGAGCCAGGGGAGAGACAGACGTGGACATCGGGTACCTCGAAAAGGTGTTTGACAAGGTTCAGTGCGGGCATATTCCAAAAGGAAGAAACAGGGCCGGGACCGAAATCCCGGGCTAGTGGTCCTTTGATTCTGACATTTGCCTGAACGCCTGTATCGACGGGATGCAAATGTCAGAATCGGACCACCGGGATATTACTGTTCCTGGGCGTCCGTCGCGGCCTTCATGGCCTTTTCGGTTTCCGGATCGGTGTACTGGATCTTCAGATCGGCGCGTTCCTTCTTGACCAGTTCGACATAACGCTCACGGATGAGGATCGACTTCACCTGATCCTTGACCTGATCGAATGCCGGCGGCTGCTGCACGCGCTTGTCTTCGAGCTTGATGACGTGGAAGCCGAACTGCGTCTGGACCGGTTCCTTGGTGTACTTGCCGACATCCAGCGCCATTGCCGCCTTTTCGAATTCCGGGACCATCTGTCCGGCGGAGAAATAGCCGAGATCGCCGCCCTGCGCTGCCGATCCGTCGGTCGACTTCGCCTTGGCAACGTCTTCGAAGGAAGCGCCACCGTCGAGCTGCTTGATGATCGCTTCGGCTTCTTCCTTGGTCTTGACCAGGATATGACGGGCGCGAACTTCGTTCTGCGGCGGCATTGCTGCCATTTCCTTGTCATAGCGGGCGCGCACATCGGCATCGGTGATCTTGTCGACAACCTGCTGCTTGAAGAAATCATTGTGCAGGGCGCGATCCTTCAGGAACTGCATGCGTGCCTTGAATTCCGGCGTGGCATCCAGCTTCTCGGCTTCCGCCTTGGCGGCCAGGGCCTTGATGTCGATGATGGCGGCCAGAGCGGCCAAACGACGCTGTTCGTCCGGAAGACGGGCAAACTGCGGATCAAGATCAGCGGAAATCTGGTCAACATCCTTGGAGGTGATCTTGGCGCCGTTGATCGTGGCAAGCACCTTGTCCGGATCGGCCTTGACCGCATCCGCCTTGGCGGCGTCCGGCTTTGCAGCCCCGGCTTTACCGGCGTCCTGGGCCATGGCCACGGAGGAAATACCGGTCAAAAACACAGCAGCAGTCATGAATGAAAGGGTTTTACGCAATTGGTTCATAGGTCAATTTCTCCTTAGGAGGACCGGTACGGGCTATGATTACGGCGGAATTTTGCCTTGACGAAGCGATCAACTGCGTGCTGCTTCAACATTGACATCATTCGAGCCCCCTCTTATCTGTCCATCGGCTTTGCGTCCAGATAGCTTGGCAACAGATAGGCTTATACATTTGACTCAGTGTCCGTATTGTATCAGGCATTCTCCATGCCGGGCTTCGGACCCTAAAAGCTAGGTTTTCCTAGCGAAACGAACAAGAGAGGACCAGGGATGGTCAGTTTCGGCGGCCTCGCCCGCAAGATTTTCGGCTCTTCCAATGAGCGTCGTGTCAAAGGCTTCAAGCCGCGCGTTGAACAGATCAATGCGCTCGAAGCTGAAATGTCGTCACTCACTGACGAAGAATTGAAGGCAAAGACGGTTGAATTCCGTGCAAGCCTTGCCAGCGGAACCAAGCTTGACGATCTGCTCGTGCCGGCCTTTGCGGTTGTGCGTGAAGCGGCCAAGCGCGTTCTGGGCATGCGCCCCTTTGACGTGCAGCTCATCGGCGGCATGGTCCTGCACGGCGGCGGCATCTCGGAAATGCGCACCGGCGAAGGCAAGACGCTGGTTGCAACGCTGCCGGTCTACCTCAATGCGCTTGAGGGCAAGGGCGTTCATGTCGTCACGGTCAACGACTATCTCGCCAGCCGCGACGCCCAGTGGATGGGCCAGCTCTACAACTTCCTCGGCCTCAGCTACGGCATCATTGTGCATGGCCTCGATGACGAAGAGCGCAGCGTCGCCTACGCCGCCGACATCACCTATGCGACCAACAACGAACTCGGCTTCGATTATCTGCGCGACAACATGAAATATGAACGCGCGCAGATGGTGCAGCGCGGTCATAACTACGCGATCGTCGACGAAGTGGACTCGATCCTGGTCGACGAAGCCCGCACACCGCTGATCATTTCCGGCCCGCTTGATGACCGCTCGGATTTCTACAATCTCATCGACACGTTCATTCTGCCGCTCGAGCCGGCCGACTATGAAATCGACGAGAAGCAGAAAACCGCGATCTTCACCGAAGAAGGCACGGAAAAGCTGGAAAACCTTCTGAAGGCTGCCGGCCATCTGAAGGGCGAAGGTCTCTACGACATCGAGAACGTTGCCGTGGTTCACCACGTCAACAATGCCCTGCGCGCTCACAAGCTGTTCCAGCGTGACAAGGACTATATCGTCCGCAATGACGAAATCGTCATTATCGATGAATTCACCGGCCGCATGATGCCGGGCCGCCGTTTCTCGGAAGGCCTGCACCAGGCGCTGGAAGCCAAGGAACATGTGACGATCCAGCCGGAAAACCAGACGCTGGCCTCGATCACCTTCCAGAACTATTTCCGCATGTACAAGAAGCTGGCCGGCATGACCGGCACGGCATCGACGGAAGCCGAGGAATTCGGCAATATCTACGGCCTCGAGGTCACGGAAATCCCGACCAACAATCCGGTCAAGCGTATTGACGAGGATGATGAGGTCTACCGGACGGTCGAGGAAAAATACAAGGCGATCGTTCGCGACATCCACGAAGCGCGCGCCAAGGGCCAGCCGGTTCTTGTCGGCACCACGTCGATCGAGAAATCGGAGCAGCTGGCCGAGCGCCTGCGCAAGGAAGGCTTCAAGGACTTCCAGGTCCTCAACGCCCGCTACCACGAGCAGGAAGCCTATATCGTCGCCCAGGCCGGTGTCCCCGGCGCCATCACCATTGCCACCAACATGGCTGGCCGCGGTACGGACATTCAGCTCGGCGGCAATTTCGAGATGCGTGTCAAGCATGAGCTTGCTGACATGCCCGAGGGCGAAGAACGCAAGTCCAAGGAAGCGGCCATCCGCGACGACATCGCCCGCCTGAAGGAAAAGGCGCTTGCCGCCGGCGGTCTCTACGTTCTGGCCACCGAGCGCCATGAAAGCCGCCGTATCGACAATCAGCTGCGCGGCCGTTCCGGCCGTCAGGGCGATCCGGGCCGGTCAAAATTCTTCCTGTCGCTGCAGGACGATCTCATGCGCATTTTCGGCTCCGAGCGCATGGACGGCATGTTGCAGAAGCTGGGCCTCAAGGAAGACGAAGCCATCGTCCATCCCTGGATCAACAAGGCCCTGGAAAAGGCGCAGAAGAAGGTCGAAGCCCGTAACTTCGACATCCGCAAGAACCTGCTGAAATATGACGACGTGATGAATGATCAGCGCAAGGTGATCTTCGAACAGCGCCTCGAGCTCATGGACGGGACGGATCTGAGCCAGACCACCGCGGAAATGCGCGAAGACGTGGTCGACGACCTCATCCAGCGCCATGCCCCGGAAGGCGCCTATGCCGAACAGTGGACCGTCAAGCAGCTGGACGAGGATGTGCGCACCATCCTCAACCTCGACCTGCCGGTCACTGAATGGGCGAACGAAGACAATATTGCCCCGGAAGATCTGCGCGAACGGCTGTTTGAAGCCGTTGAAAAAGCTGCTGGCGACCGTGCCGAGCGTTTCGGCCCTGAAATCATGGCCTATGTCGAGAAGTCGGTCATCCTGCAGACCATGGACGCGCTGTGGCGCGAGCATCTGGTCAATCTCGACCACCTGCGCTCGGTGGTCGGTTTCCGCGGCTATGCGCAGCGCGATCCGCTCAACGAGTACAAGACTGAAGGTTTTGAACTCTTCCAGACCATGCTGACCAATCTTCGCCAGAACGTGACGACGCAGTTGATGCGTGTCGAGATCGTTCGCGAGGCTGCCGAAGCACCGTCGCCGGAACTGCCGCCCATGGAAGTCCATCACTTTGACGGTCTGACCGGCGAAGATGATTTCGGTGATACGGCCGTGCTCGAGGACCTGCGCGTCGTGAGCCCGGAGGAACGCGATCCGAACAATCCGAAGACCTGGGGCAAGATCGGCCGCAACGAGGCCTGCCCCTGCGGATCGGGCAAAAAATACAAACATTGTCACGGCTCCTTCGCCTGACACCCGGACAAGGGCCGCGTTAAACGACGCGGCCCTTTGCTTTTTTCCAACCTGCAGCAACTCTCCGTCTGGCCGAACCGTTTTTAAACGTTTACGGACTATATGTCCTTGGAATGCCAACAGGTGGAGCTGCGCGTGCGATTTTCTGCGGTAACGACTGCAGACCGAATTTTACCGGAAAAGCTGTCACTGCGTCTTCGTCCCTGGTTGTCACGCCTGGATCAGTTGCTTGACGGCTCGAACGAACACGCCGTTGCCCAGCGCGTCTCGCTGATTGCTTTCCTCGTCCGCGTGATCAGCGCGGGCCTGGCGCTGATTTCCCAGGTGATCTTTGCCCGCTGGATGGGCCCTTTCGAATATGGCATCTTCGTTCTCGTCTGGGTGACGGTCGTCATCCTCGGGAACCTGTCCTGCCTTGGCTTCCAGACCACCGTCATCCGCTTCGTACCGGAATATCTGGAGCGCAGGCAGTATGACCTTTTGCGCGGGATTCTGTTCACCAGCAAGACATTCGCGGTCGGGATGACCACCTGCATTGCCCTGGCCGGCGCCGCACTCATCTACGCCACACGCGACCTGATCGAGACCTATTACGTCGCGCCATTCCTTGTCGGGCTGATATGCCTGCCCATGATCGCTCTCGGCGATACGCTTGACGGAACGGCGCGCTCGCGCTCCTGGGTGCTGGTTGCCCTCACCCCGACCTATATCATCCGTCCTGTCCTTACCCTCGTGGTCATGAGCATCGCCCATATCAGCGGCCTGGCGCCGACGGCCATGACGGCCCTCGGCTCCGCTGTTGTTGCGACCTATGTGACATCGGTTCTGCAGTTCTTTGCCGTGCGCAAGCGTTTCAGCGGCGTCGTGCCGTCCGGCCCGCGCGCCATCCATTTCCGCGACTGGCTTGCAGTCTCCCTGCCGATTTTTCTGGTCGAGGGTTTCTTTTTTCTTTTGACCAATGCCGACGTGCTGATGGTCGGGCGTTACATGGACCCGGACAAGGTCGCCACCTACTACGCCACCGTCAAGCTGCTCGCCCTGGTGCATTTCGTCTACTTCTCGGTGAAAGCGGGTGCGGCCCAGCGCTACGCCGAGCTGATGCAGAATTTCGACCATGCCCGGCTTGAACAGTTCGCCCGGGACACGGCGCGCTGGACTTTCTGGCCGTCCCTGACCATGGCCATCATCCTGCTGGTTCTGGGCAAGCCGTTGCTATGGCTGTTCGGGGCGCAGTTCACCGACGGTTATCCGCTGCTGTTCATCATGGTGATCGGCGTGGTGGCGCGCGCTTCGGTCGGACCGGCCGAAAGCCTTTTGAACATGGCAGGCAAACAGAAAATCTGCGCCATCGTTTACGCCATCACTTTGGCCGTTAATATTTGCCTCAGCATTCTCATGATACCACTATACGGCCTCGCGGGCGCTGCCTGCGCCACGGCCGCCTCGATGGTGTTTGAAGCGCTTGTTCTGGCGTTGACCGTTTACAATCGTCTCAACATCACAATGTTTGTTTTCGCCGGCAGGAGCCCTGCCAAGGAAGAGATCTGATGGCTGCAATACCGCTACTCGAAGAACTGGCTGGCGGCCCGTCCTCGCAGATCATTTCGCAGCTCGCAGGCTTTGAATCGCGCGATGCCGCCAAGCAGATCGAGGAAACCCTGGGAAGCCGCGGCGTGCCGCGCAAGCTGTCGGTCTATTCCGCTTCCGCCGGATTTGATCTTTCCGAAGAGCTGGAATATCTCGCCTACCGGACCATCGAACCGAACGTCTTCTTCAATCCGCGTTTCCTTGCACCGGCCATGCCCCGCCTCGACGACCGTCAGGTGCGCTTCATGGTTGTGCGCGACGAGAACGACGTCAAGAGCCGCCTGCGCTTCCTGATGCCCTATACGGTCGAACGGCCCGGCTTCACCTTCTCCGCATCGATTCTGCGGGCCTGGGCCACGCCGTTCGGGCCGCAAGGCACCCCGCTGATCGACCGCGATGATCCCGTCGGCGTCCTCAACGACCTCTTCGATATGCTCGCGCGCAAGCATCTCAAGTTTCCGGACGTTCTGGTCCTGCCCGATCTTCTCCTCAACCGTCCCGTCGCCCAGCTGTTCCGGGCGGTCGCACTTGACCGCAACCTGCCCACGACCACCATCGGCACCGTAGAACGGCCATTTCTGGAGAGCACGCAGGACGGTGAGGTCTATCTGCGTGAAGCGCTGGGAACGCGGCACGCCAAAGAATACAGGCGGTTGTGGCGGCGCCTGTCGGAACAGGGCAAACTGACCTACACGGTCAGCCGTACCGAGGACGACATCCGCGCGCGGCTGGAGGATTTCCTCGCCGTGGAAGCCAGCGGCTGGAAAGGCCAGCGCGGTTCGGCCATGGCGGTCGACCGGTTCCGCGCGGCATTTGCCCGCGAAGCCGTCAACAATCTCGCGGGCCGCGATCTCGCCCGCATCCACACGCTTGAGCTGGATGGCCGGACGATTGCCGTTCTGGTGGTCTTTGTCGAGGCCGGACAGGCATGGACGTGGAAAACCGCCTATGATGAAAGTCTTGCCGCCTATTCGCCGGGCGCTCTCCTGATGATCGAGATGCTGAAGAACCATCTGGACGATCCGAACATCCAACGTACGGATTCCTGCGCCGTACCCGACCATCCCATCGCATCCCGCCTGTTTCAGGAGCGCGAAAGCGTCGGCACGCTGGTGATCGGCCTCACCCCGGCATCGGACCGGGCCGCCCGGCAGGCCGCCTCGCAGATCCATCTCTACCGGCGCACCCAGAACATCGCGCGCATCGTCCGCGAACGTTTGCGCGGATTGACCGGCCGGAAATGATGCAAGCCTGCGCGAGGCTTACACCTTTTCCTTCTTTTTCACCGGTGCAGGCTTTTCCGGCTCGACCGGCGCATCCGGCTTGGGCGCCAGCAGCTTGCGCAGGGAACCGATCTTGTCCTTGACCAGCGGACGGAAGCGCGTCGCGCGATAGGGCATGTCAGCCGCGCCATAGCCCTCCGGGCCATCATCATTGCCGCGGTGGATTTCCTCCACCTTGATGCCGACAAACTCACCATCGACATAGTGCTTGTACATGCCGACCCAGCGCACCGTGTAAATCTGACCCTTGCGGATCAGCTGATCGATGCTGACATTCTTGAATTTGTCATCAATGCAAACGACCTTCTGGCCAATGTAAAAATCATTCATCATCACACCTTGATATCCGGTTTGGCAAATGGCGTGTACCGCGTGCCGGTTTCAGGTTTTCTTTTGAACGGCAGCCCTCAAGACATCATTGATGCGATCCTGCCATCCGGGGCCGTCCGCCTGAAAATGCTCCAGCACGGCGCGATCGATCCGGATGGAAACGAGCTCCTTGGCATGGGGCACGGCCGGTGTCTCACGCACAGGGAGAACGATTTTTTTGGCAACCGGCTTGAACAGTGCTTCGGCGGCTGCCATCGGGTTTACCGGCCGGCGCGGGGGATTGGCCATGTGAATTCTCCTCGTTATGTCCAATCACCACGTCAGGCTGGAATCTCAGCCACAGTAAGGCAATCGCCGGAGAAGGCAAAGACATCAATGGGCTCATCGAGCCCGCGAAGCGTATAGGAGCCGAGATTCTCCATATTGCATTCAACCCCGGCCAGATCGACGAAGGCCTTTGACAAAAGAACCGGCCGGTGGACCTGTTTGGTCAGGCTTTCCAGCCGGGAGGCAATGTTCACGGCGGGCCCAATGACAGTAAAGTCCAGCCGCTTGCGTGAGCCTATATTGCCGTACATGACATCGCCGACGTGAACGCCAATGCCATACCCCAGCGGTTTGCGGCCTTCCTTGATATGGTTGGCATTCAACGCGGTCATGGCCGCCTGCGCCTCGGCGATGGCATGCAGCAGATCGCTGCAGGCCTTGGGGTTGCTCAGCGGGAAGATGGCCAGGAGGCCATCGCCCATGAATTTGAGGATTTCGCCGCCGTATTTTTCAATGGGTTCGGACATCGCATCGAAATAGCCGTTGAGCAGTTCGATGACATTGTCGCGCGGCCAGGCATCCGAGATGGCGGTGAAATCGCGCAGATCGCAGATCAGGATCGCTGCGCCCACGGTCACGCCGCTGCCGCGGGTGGTGGCACCGGCAAGAATCTGCTCGCTCGCATGCGGTCCGACATAGGTTTCCAGCAGCGTGCGGGCGAAACGGTTCTTGAGCCTGATCTCGCTGACCAGGGCCAGGGCCGGCAGCAAATCCGCCAGGACAGCCATATGGCCGTCGCTGAAGCCGCCCGGCCGGTCCGTGGCGAAGGTCACCACATGCCGCTTGCCAAGGGTGTGTTCCAGCGGCCAGGCGACGTAATCCGTCAGCCCCTCGGCGCGCAGCTCGCCCACCACCGAATATTCCGGTCCGGCGTCGCTCGTCTCGTCAAAGTGCAGCCGGACTTCATCGGCCCCTTCGGAAATGTCGTTGAGCGGACTGTTGAGATATTCGGCCGTCTGCTCCGCGCCATAGTCGAATGTGCGGATTTCCGCCTCAGCGGCACCGCGCCTCCACAGGATGCGGGCGCCGCGCCATTGCGGGTGCTGTATCCTCAGGTGGAGCGACACCCGGGCAACGGGCACCCCCGCATCCACAAGCCGTTCACCCATCTCGACCAGGATATTGTCGATGAAACGCTGGTTGCGCGTCTCGATCATCAGCCAGTCAAGCAGTTCGCTGCGTTGGGCCGGCCATACGCCGCCGCCCGTACCGGGCGAGGCCACTTTCAAATTTACCAAAGATTGCATTGCAACACCCCGTCATGATCACGTCTGCACACGACCTGGAATGAAGGCACCATGGCAAGGCTGCCAGATCGGAACGTCAAGGCTTATGTGGTTCGTCTATGCATGGATTATAAGGGGTTAGAACAGCCATGCATAGAATGCAAAAAAAGCCCCCGCATTCCCACGGGGATGCGAAGGCTCCCGGGCATGAGAATACCGGCTATTGATAGGTGGCAGCCTCGTTGATGAAGGCCGCAACCTCGACCGGCTTCGACGCCAGCGATGCATGGCTTGCCTTGAGCGTGATCACCTTCTTTGCACCGAGACGGCCGGACATCCACTCCTGATTGGCGGGATGAATCATGTGGTCGTCGCTCGAAATCTGGTACCAGCTGTGCTTCGCCTTCCACGCCGGATTGGTGATCTCGTTGCCGAACGTGCTGGCGAGCGGCGCCTTCTGGGTTACGCCCATCACCAGCCCCTCATCCGCCGTCAGATCCTGGCAGAAACTTTCATGGAACTTGTCCTGCTTGACCCAGAGATAGCCGTCGCTGTCGGGGGCAAGATTGGCGGCAGCGAGCGGCGGATTCTTCTGGGTGATCCCGCCGGGGCTCTCGCCGGCATCCGGCGCAAAGGCGGCGATATAGACCAGACCTGCCACATTCGGATGGTTGCCTGCTTCCGTAATGACAGCCCCGCCATAGGAATGGCCCACCAGCAGCACCGGACCGCTTTCCTGCGCGATCATCTTGCGGGTGCGCTCGGCATCATCAGCCAGGGACGTCAACGGCAATTCAACGGCTTTCAACGATGTATGGCCAAGCCGCGTCAGTTCTACAATGACTTTGCTCCAGTGGGCAGCCCCACCCCAAAATCCATGCACGAGAATGATTGTCGGAGTCTGTGTCATCAGCGTTCTCCCTTGATTCAAAAAGCAATCAAAAATGGCACGCCGAGCCAAAGTTCAACGTCCGGTCGACGCCTGCGGACCTAACCATATTCCGCCGGGTGCAACAATTCCGTGACGCTTCACTTTGTATTTATGCCGATGAAGCGGCGGGACGCAGACATGCCATGTCAGTGATTTTGACCATGAGACTTATCCTCTGCTCCGGTCAATCTGCAGAACCGGAGCAGCCATATGTGCTATTTTTGAGGGATCAATACTGACAGGAGGAAATAGGCAATGGCCGCAGTTATGACGGCGACCACCATCATGGTGGGATACCCGTAACCAACGCGACCCATGATGTTCCCGGCCCCCGAACCAATGCCTGCCCCTGCAGAAGCTATTAGTCGTCTTTTTGTTTCGGTTGACACGTTGAGAACCGCCACCTGCCCGCGCATTGTCATTATCTATCTACGCCAAACCCAATTAAAAGCGATGCCGATGCAGCAGCTCACCAGGACGCCTGCTGCGATGCCAATCATCAGATTATGAAAAATGAAGGATGCGCTTAAGCTGCCCGCCAGTGCACCTACGCCCCCGCTAATTCCATCGAATATACGATTTTGTTTCTCGTTATCCCTTTTCTCGACGGGTGGTTCCTGCATGTAATACCCTTCGATTGTCCCGGCTGCTTCTTTCAACGGATGGATAATCGTTGGAACAACCATCGCCGGACTGATCACTTTTTCATCATGTCAATTTGAAATATCATTGATAATGTAAAACAAATCGCGAGTGACATAGATGTTATGACAAGAATATCACTAATAGACATACTCGGATTCCAGATAAAAATACAAAGTGCACATGTAGCTAAAAGTGAATTTAAAATCGATTTTACCACATAATAAATATTAGAATAATGTGGCAATCTTTTAAAATACTGTAAATACAATCCTGACATAACGCATAGAGGCAACATGATTATCTTAAATATTATTGTTTGCCACGTTCCGCCAAATAGAAATATTAACAAAATATAGCAAATAATACTCGCCGCATCGCAGGTTATTTTCACGACGTTGAATTTCATATCAAGTCCGATGATTTTCAATCAACTGAACCTTTCGGATAAATCCGGAAGGTGTTCAGCCGCCTTTACCCATGTTTGCTGCAACACCCTCGCGCGGGCTGATACTATATGTCCCTGGGTATGAAGAAATATGATGCAGCCACTCAAGATAACCACGGAAATCGCACGTTTTCTATGCGTATGACTACGTATGGCCTGCTATCGAAATTCGTTCGTCAGCTTCATGGAATTCAGGCAAACAACCCTTGCTCGTAGGAAAGCAGATGCACGGCTTATGCTGGAGCAAATCGAGGCTTCCAAAAGCCCAGCTCAAAAGCGCGGTAAAAACAATGGGTGATTTTTGGGATGGTGCCCCCTGCCGGAATCGAACCAGCACTCCTCTCGGAACCTGATTTTGAGTCAGGCGCGTCTACCAATTCCGCCAAGGGGGCGCACAATGTGCAGCGGCCGCGGGCGAACCACAGCCGTCAAAGCCAAATACAGGCAGTCCCCACGCCGGTCAACTCCATTCCAGCACTTTCTGCCGGGATAACATCTCTGTGTGTTGCGAAGGCCGGCACCGCCCGCTACAGCCGGATTTGCAGCCTTGGAAAGCCCGGCAGCAGCATGTGAGATCGCCAACCGCACACAAATTCCACAGAAACGATTCCGTTTTTCCCGGTCATGGGGTAAGGATCGCCAGCTTTATCGAACCGACACCCACAGGAATCACCCATGCTGCGAAGACTTTATGATTGGACAATGTCACTGGCCGCGCGCAAATCGGCTGAGGTCTGGCTGGCGTTCATTGCCTTTGTCGAAAGTTCGGTCTTCGTCGTTCCCGCTGACGTGCTCTACCTGCCCATGGCGCTGGCCCGGCCTGAACGCGCCTATCGCTATGCTCTCGTCGCCACGATCTTTTCGGTACTGGGCGGCATCGCCGGATGGTTTCTCGGCCACTACGCCTATGAAGCCCTGGCCAAGCCCGTGCTCGAATTCTACGGCAAGCTCGATGCCTTCGAGCAGATGCGCGGATCGACCAGCGCCGACATGATCCTCCTGCTGCTGATCACATCGGGCCTGGCACACCTGCCGCCGATGAAGATCGTGACGATCCTGTCCGGCGCGGCCAACGTGAACATCTGGCTGTTCATCGTTTCCGCCGTGATCACGCGCGGCGCCCGCTTCTTCTTTCTCGCCTGGCTGTTGCGCCGTTACGGCGAGCCGATCCGCCATTTCATCGAAAAGCGTCTTGGCCTGATCGCCGCGGCGGCCGCCGCCGTCCTGATCCTGCTTTACGCCATACTGCACTATTACAGCTCCTGAACGATTCAACCCGAATGAGGATGTCAGACCCATCATGACGACGACCCGCCCTTCGCCGCATCTCAAGACAGCTGTTTTCCTGCTCCTTGCCATGATCGTCACCGTGGGCTCGGCGCTTGGTTTCCAGTATATTGGCGGCTATCTGCCGTGCAAATTGTGCCTGGAACAGCGCTTTCCCTATTATGCGGGCATACCGCTGATGGCACTGGCCGTGCTTGCGTCGGCGTTTCGCTGGCCCGCTGCGCTTACACGCACACTTCTGGCGCTCGGCGGCATCCTGATGCTGATCGGGCTGGGCCTTGCGGTGTTCCACGCCGGTGTCGAATGGAAGTTCTGGCCGGGACCGACCGATTGCACGGCGGTCAGCATGTCGATCACCACCAATGCCGGCAATCTCTTGAATGACATGAATGCGATCCATCCGCCCGCATGCGATACGGCGGCCCTGCGCGTTCTTGGCCTGTCCTTCGCCGGCTGGAATGCGATTGCCAGCCTGATCCTCGCGCTCATCGCTTTTCGCGGTGCAAAAAAGGCGGCCTGAAGCCGCCTTTGCAAACCATCCGGAACTGGGGCTGTTACGGCTCCAGTTCGACATCCCAGTAGAGATAATCCATCCAGCTTTCATGCAGATGGTTCGGCGGGAACAGCCGGCCATTGTTGTGCAGATCATGCACCGTCGGCGCATAGGGCTTCTGCCGCGGCCACATCTTGGCTTTGTCCGGCATCAACCCGCCCTTGCGCAGATTGCAGGGTGAACAGGCCGCAACGACATTTTCCCAGATCGTGGCGCCACCGGCGCAGCGCGGAACCACGTGATCGAAGGTCAGATCATCCTCCGACCCGCAATACTGGCATTCGAACCGGTCGCGCAGGAAAACATTGAATCGCGTAAAGGCAGGGGTGCGCGACGGCTTGATATAGGTTTTGAGGGAAACGACGCTCGGTACCCGCATTGCGAACGAGGGAGAGGAAACCTCATGCTCGTATTCGGCAACGATATTCACACGGTCAAGAAAGACCGCCTTGATCGCGTCCTGCCAGGACCATAGCGACAAGGGATAATAACTGAGCGGACGATAGTCCGCATTGAGTACCAGGGCCGGTAACCCGTCCGGCGAGACGGCTATTGTCAAGGAATCACCTCCCAGTCCAACCATCAGGCCCTATTATTGTAAGCTTGAGGTGACAGGAATGTGAAGCGGCATTGCATCGCAGGCTGCGAAAAACGCCGTTATTTCAGCTTCATCCAACCGGTGTGCCATCCCGGCCACGGGTTGCGGCGTAATAAGCCCAGAAAAGCCGGGCTGCGACACCCCTCCACGGCGACCAGCGCTCCGCCAAAAGGCGCAGGGATTTCGAATCAGGTTTCACTGATTCGGCATAGGCATGGGCATAGGCGTGCTGCAGGGCAACGTCGCCCGATGGGAAGACATCCGCATGTCCGGCCGAAAACAGGAGATAGACCTCTGCCGTCCACGGACCGATCCCCTTCACATTGGTCATCACAGCCATGGCCTCGTCGACCGGCCGGTCGCACAGGTCGAAGAGGTCCAGTTCCCGGGCGATGATCGCTTCGCTGATCCGGGCGAGCGTCGCCTGCTTGGCGCGCGACAGGCCCGCCAGGCGCCAGGCCTCCTCTCCTGCCCTCATATAATTTTCCGGGGTCAGCGGATCGACGTGCTGGATCAGCCGCTTCCAGATCGAATCGGCGCTGGCCTTCGATACCTGCTGCGAGACGATGACCGAGGCGAGGCTCGCAAAACCGGGCGCCTGCCGCCGCAGCGGCAAGGGCCCGGCCCGCTCGGCAATGGCCGCCAGTTCGGGGTGCGCCGCAAGGAGGGCCGTCAGCCCTTCCGCAACATCATCAAGCGTGTCTATTCTGCGCATGGAACCGTTCACTTTTCATCTCAAGACAAACACCGTATCAATCGACAAGGTCCTCACGCAAGAATCCCAGTTCATGGCTGTCCCGGTTTTCCGCTTTGCTCCCAGTCCCAATGGCCATCTGCATCTCGGCCATGCCTATTCCGCCCTGCTCAACCGGCAGATGGCGCGGGCGTCAGGCGGGCGGCTTCTGCTGCGCATGGAGGATATCGACCGCGAGCGCTGCACACCCGAACTTGAAACCGCCATGCAGGAGGATTTGCACTGGCTGGGGCTTGACTGGGAAACGCCGGTGCGCCGCCAGTCCGAGCATTTCGGCGTCTACCGCGATGTGCTCGACCGCCTGATCCGCATGGACCTGGTATACCCCGCCTTCCTCAGCCGCGGCGACATCAAACGGGAAATGCAGAAGGCCACCGCCAAGGGGCTGATATGGCCGCACGATCCGGATGGCGCAGCGCTTTATCCAGCAATCGACCGTACGATTTCCAAACGGGAGCGCCAGCGGCGGATGGACGGCGGACAGCCGTTTTCATGGCGGCTTCATATGGACCACGCGCTTGAGCAGGCGGGGGAGCCGCTGTTCTGGCACGAAACCGCGGATGGCGGGTCCGATATCGCAGCCCGGCCACAGGATTGGGGCGATGTCATCATCGCCCGCAAGGACATGCCGACCAGCTATCACCTCTCCGTCGTCATCGATGACGCGCTGCAGGGCATCAGCCATGTGGTGCGCGGCAGGGATCTGTTTCATGCCACCGGCATCCACCGCCTTCTGCAGCATATTCTCGGACTGCAACCACCGGTCTATAACCATCACAGGTTGATCCTCGATCACGACGGCCAAAAGCTGTCCAAAAGCCGCCGGGATACCTCGCTGCGTTCCCTGCGTGCGGCAGGGATGACCCGCGACGGCGTCGTCAGCCTGGTCGGATTGACACCACAACCTTAAAACAACATCTGGCTGCAAGACCGGTGTTCGTATAAACCTGCATCACAACTCGTCCCGTGATCCGGTCACCCATCATGCCCGTCCGTTACTTTCCCGCCCTGTTCGTCCTCCTGTGGGCCACCGGCTTCATCGGCGCCCGCTATGCCATGCCTTATATGGAACCGTTCCTGTTCCTCACCGTCCGGTTCGCCATTGCCGCGGCCATTCTCGGCACATGGGTCGTCGTGGCCGGCAACCATTGGCCGAGCGGGCGCGGCGCCATGCACGCCATCATCGCCGGCTGCCTGATCCACGGTGTCTATCTCGGCGCCGTGTTCTGGGCCATCCATCGCGGCCTGCCTGCGGGCATGTCGGCACTGGTGGTCGGCCTGCAGCCGCTAATCACGGCACTGATTGCCGGAGTGGTTCTCGGCGAGAAAATCCAGCCGCGTCACTGGGCCGGACTGGCGGTTGGCTTTATCGGCGTCGCCATGGTGCTCTGGCCCAAACTGTCGATTGCCGCCGATGGCATCACGCCGGCAACGGTCGGCGCGTCGATCCTTTCGGTCCTCGCCATCAGCGCCGGAACCGTTTGGCAGAAACGCTTTGTCGGCACCATTGACCTGAAGGCTGGCACAACCCTGCAATATATCGGCGCCGGAGTGCTGACCGGTCTCTTTTCGCTGCTGTTCGAGACCCACACGGTGATCTGGGCCGCGCCTCTCGGCTTCGCGCTGTTCTGGCTGGTCTTCGTGCTGTCGATCGGCGCGGTGCTGCTGCTGATGGTGCTGATCAATCAGGGCGCCGTGTCGAAGGTTGCTTCGCTGTTCTATCTCGTGCCCGGCGTGACCGCGCTGATGGCCTATATGCTTTTCGGCGAAACGCTGACGCTGTTCCAGCTGTGCGGCATGGTGGTGGCAACGCTTGGCGTCGCGTTGTCAACCGGTCAGAAGCGCTTGGCGACCCTGCCCTCGCGGTAGTGGATGATGGCGGCATTGACCTCGGCGCCGATGATGAAAATCGCGGCGATGATATAGAGGAAGACGATCGCCGCCATGATCGAGGCCAGCCCCGCATAGGTCGACACGTAGGATGCGAACGTCTCGAGATAGCTCGCGAAAATCGATGCACCGACGATCCACGCCAGCAGGGTCACAAGAATGCCCGGCAGGATATCGATGAGCTTGCGCCGCCCCGCCGGCAGCCACAGATGCGCCACCAGCAGCCCGACGATCAGCACGGCGGAGGCAATGCAGTAGCGCCAGAAGCCGATGGTGCCGGACAGAACGTCAAGCTCGGGAACCCATTTGCTGGCGATGCGCACCGCCAGCGGCGCCAGCACCAGGAGAAAACTGATGGCCATGATGCCGATGGTGGCCACAATCACGTAGCCGAGGCTCTGCAAACGGCAATAGATGATCGAACGTGTGTCCACCACCCGGTAGGCACGGTTGAGCGCGATGCGCAGCGCTTCGATGCCGTTGGAGGCAAAGTAGGCGGCGGCGATCACGCTGATGGTCAGAAGCCCGCCGCGCTGGACGTTGAGAACATTGCGCACCTCCTGCGCGATCGGCCGGGCGATGACCTCCGGCCAGGTGTCGAACACCACATGCACCGCTGTATCGGTAAAGGCGCTGGCACCGAGAAAGCTGGCAAGGGAAGTGGCGAAAATCAGGAAGGGAAACAGCGCCAGGATGCCCGAAAGCGCCACGTGGCTGGCCAGAGCCCAGCCGTCATCCGTGCTGAAATGCCTCAATGTATCGAAGGTCACCCGCCGGAGAAAAACATATACTCTACGCATCGAAAATGGTTTGCCCCTTTGGCTCGTGACATTGCAAGGCACAGGCGAATATGTGAAGTCTTTTTTTGATGTCCCGTTCGGTTTGCAGCAATCGGAAAAGAATGACCAGTTCCAGAACGATTTTGATCACAGGATGTTCCAGCGGCATCGGCGCGCACTGCGCCCGCGCGCTCAAGGTGGATGGCTGGCAGGTCTTTGCAACCGCGCGGCAAAACGAAGATATCGCCGCCCTGAAAGCCGATGGCCTGTCCGCCCATTATCTCGATTATCGCGAGCCGGATTCCATCAAGGCGCTGGTTGACGACGTGCTTGCCGCGACCGGCGGCACGCTCGATGCGCTTTACAACAATGGCGCCTACGCGCTGCCGGGTGCCGTGGAAGACCTGCCGATCGAAGGCTTGCGCGAACAATTCGATGCCAATTTCTTCGGCTGGCATGAACTGACCCGGCACATCGTCCCCGTCATGCGCCGCCAGGGCCACGGGCGGATCGTGCATTGCTCGTCAATTCTCGGGCTCGTGCCGATGAAATGGCGCGGTGCCTATGTCGCGTCGAAATTCGCGCTGGAGGGCCTGATGCTGGTCCAGCGCATGGAACTTGAAGGCTCTGGCATTCATGTCTCCCTGATCGAGCCGGGACCGATTGCCTCGCGCTTCACCCATAATGCGCTGCAGCAGATCGGGAAATATATCGACGTCGAGAACTCGGTGCATCGCGCGGACTACCAGAAGCAGATCGCCCGCCTGTCGCAGGGCGGCACCAAGTCCCGTTCCAAGCTTGGTCCGGAAGCCGTCTACACCGTGCTGAAGGACGCGCTGGAAAACCCACGTCCCAAACCGCATTACCTCGTCACGCGACCCGCGAAATTTGCGGTTTTTGCCCGCAGATTTCTGTCATCGCGTGCGCTATACCGCATGCTTGCCGGCCAGTCCTGAAAGCGCTCCGGCTAGAAAAGGAAAAACCATGGATATCATCTTCAAGTTCCTGGCAGTCGTTGCCATTGCCGCCGTCACCGTCGTGCTTCTGATCGGCCTGCGCAACATGATGAAGGGCGGCGATGCCAATTTTTCCAACAAGATGATGCAGCTGCGCATTTTCCTGCAACTGGTGGCGATCATTCTCATCGTCGGCGCGATTTACTTCCACCGCGCAGCCAGCTGATCGCGGGGGGCGCCATGGTCAAGCTCAACAGGATTTACACGAAGACCGGCGATGACGGCACCACCGGGCTCGGCAGCGGCGAGCGCCGCCTCAAGCATGACCTGCGCGTCGAAGCCTATGGCACGGTCGACGAAGCCAACGCCTGCGTGGGGCTGGCGCGGCTGCATACGGTGGAGGAGTTTCCGGAAATCGACGCGATGCTCGCCCGCATCCAGAACGATCTCTTTGATCTCGGCGCTGATCTGGCCACGCCCGATACCGGTGAAAAGCTGGAATACGAGCCGCTGCGCATCATTGACAGCCAGGTTGCACGCATCGAAGCGGACATCGATCGCCTGAACCAAAAACTTGCGCCGCTGCGCTCCTTTGTCCTGCCGGGCGGATCGGCGGCCTCCGCTGCCCTGCATCTGGCGCGCACCGTGGCAAGGCGTGCCGAACGGCACATGGTGGCGCTGGCGCAAAGGCCGGATGAGGCCGTCACACCAGCCGCGCTCAAATACATCAACCGCGTTTCCGATTTTCTCTTCGTCGCAGCACGGGCCGTCAATGACAACGGCGCGAAGGACGTGTTATGGGTGCCCGGTAAGAACCGCTGAACGGGGGAACGGCGCCGATGTTCATTCCACTCTACGACGCCAACAGCCTCAAATACATCAAGCTGCAATATGTCACCCTGGCGCTGATCGCGCTCAACCTGCTGATCTTCGGCCTGACGAGCCTTGCCGGTGCGGACGCAAAGACCGCCTCCATCGGCTTCGGTTACATCCCGTCCGTGGCACACCACATGTCGGTCCTGCCGCCGCAATATGATTTCGTGCCGCCCGCTTTCACCTATGTCACCTATGCCTTCCTCCATGCCGATATCTTCCACTTGGGTGGCAACATGCTGTTCCTCTGGGTTTTCGGCGACAATGTCGAAGACGCCATGGGCCATATCAAGTTCCTGGTTTTCTACCTGCTCTGTGCCGCCGCCGGCGCTTTCCTGCACGGGACGCTCGACCCGTCTTCCGAAGGGCCGCTGATCGGCGCATCCGCCGCCATTGCCGGCGTGATCACCGCCTATCTGATGCTGCATCCGCGTGTGCGGGTCTGGGTGCTGGCTTTCGGCCGGATACCCCTGCGCATTCCCGCGCTCTATCCGCTCGTCCTCTGGATCGGGCTCCAGTTCGTGATGCTCGTCACGCATGGCGAAGACCGCATTTCCTGGGCCGGCCATGTCGGCGGCATCATTGCCGGCGCCCTGCTCCTCGTCCCGTTCAAACGCCGCAGCGTGCCGCTGTTTGACCGGGCGATTGTCTCGCCGCGCGCCGTTATCGTCGACAAGCAGCCGCCGCAAACACCACCCGAACCGCCCTCACCCCGGTGGGGCCGCTGAACGCGCAAGTTTCAATCGTTTAAGATCGGATAAGCGCAATCTCAATGATTGACCTTTACGTTACTCATATTTACGGTCCCGCACGACGTCAGCGTGTCGTTTTTTTTACCTCAATGTCGGCATCCGGCAAGCGGGTGCCATTGCCCGGCAGTTAAATCTGTCTGCAGTTCTTATGAGAGGGAGTCCCCATGAAAGTCCTCGTACCGGTAAAGCGGGTAGTCGATTACAATGTGAAGATCAGGGTTAAGGGCGACGGTTCGGGCGTTGAGCTTGCCAACGTGAAGATGTCGATGAACCCGTTCGACGAAATCGCGGTCGAGGAAGCCTTGCGCCTGAAAGAGGCTGGCAAGGTCGAGGAAGTCGTTGTGGTCTCCATCGGACCTGCACAGGCGCAGGAAACCATCCGCACGGCGCTCGCCATGGGTGCCGACCGCGGCATTCTGGTCAAGGTCGACGATATCGTCGAGCCGCTTGCCGTAGCCAAGATTCTCAAGGGCATTGTCGAAGCAGAACAGCCGCAGCTGGTCATTCTCGGCAAGCAGGCCATCGACGACGACGCCAACCAGACCGGCCAGATGCTGTCCGCTTTGCTCGGCTGGAGCCAGGGCACTTTCGCCTCGAAGGTCGAGCTCGGCGGTGATGCCGCCAAGGTTACGCGCGAAGTCGACGGCGGCCTGCAGACCATCGAAATCAAGCTGCCGGCCATCGTCACGACGGACCTGCGCCTCAACCAGCCGCGCTACGCTTCCCTACCGAACATCATGAAGGCAAAGAAGAAGCCGCTGGATGAAAAGACCGCAGCCGATTACGGCGTCGACACCAAGCCGCGCCTCAAGGTCCTGAAGACCGAGGAGCCGGGCGGCCGCAAGGCGGGTGTCAAGGTCAAGGACGTTGCCGAACTCGTCAGCAAGCTGAAGAACGAAGCCGGCGTTCTCTAAGGATCAGGAAAGGAATTTACCATGGCTATTCTTCTTTTTGCCGAACACGATAACGAGACCCTTTCCGACCAGACCGCCAAGGCGCTGACCGCAGCGCTCGCCATCGGTTCCGACGTGCATGTCCTGGTTGCCGGCAAAGGCGCCAAGGGCGTTGCGGACCAGGCCGCCAAGCTTGCCGGTGTCAAGAAAGTCCTGCTTGCCGACAGCGACGATCTGGCCAACCGCCTGGCGGAAGCCACCGCGGCGCTGATCGTTTCGATCGCCGGCAATTATGACACGATCATTGCCGCCGCAACCACCAACGGCAAGAACATCCTGCCGCGCGTGGCTGCCCTGCTCGACGTCATGCAGGTGTCTGATATCATCGAGGTCATCGCGCCCGATACGTTCAAGCGTCCGATCTATGCAGGCAATGCCCTGCAGACCGTCCAGACGACCGATGCCAAGCGTGTCATCACCGTGCGCACCGCCACCTTTGCGGCGGCCGGCGAAGGCGGTTCGGCTCCCGTCGAGACGGTCTCGGCTGCTGCCAATCCGGGCCTGTCCACCTTCATCGAAGCCAAGCTGTCCGGCGGCGACCGTCCGGAACTGACCTCGGCCAAGATCATCATCTCCGGCGGCCGTGCCCTCGGCTCCAATGAGAAGTTCAAGGAAGTCATCCTTCCCGTGGCCGACAAGCTCGGCGCTGCGGTTGGTGCTTCGCGCGCCGCCGTCGATGCGGGCTATGCACCAAATGACTGGCAGGTTGGCCAGACGGGCAAGGTGGTTGCCCCTGATCTCTACATCGCCGTCGGCATCTCCGGCGCGATCCAGCATCTGGCCGGCATGAAGGACTCCAAGGTCATCGTTGCCATCAACAAGGACGAGGAAGCACCGATTTTCCAGGTTGCCGATTACGGCCTGGTCGGCGATCTCTTCGTCATCCTGCCGGAACTCGAAAAAGCGCTTTGAATTTCATCGCAAGATTGAAATGAATCTGCATGGCCGGGGTAGACGAACGCTACCCCGGCCATTTAGTTTGGTGCTGCAAAGAAAAGAAACGGATGGAAACATGGCTGGCTCGATCAAAACTGTAGGCATTGTTGGCGCGGGACAAATGGGCGGAGGCATTGCTCACGTCTGTGCACTGGCCGGATATGATGTTTTGATCCATGACCAGTCCGCCGACCAGCTGGAAAAGGCCATCGCCACCGTCAACGGCAACATGGCCCGGCAGGTTTCCCACGGCAAGCTTGAGGAAGCCGAGCGCGTCAAGGGCATGTCCCGCATCCGCCCGGCCCTGCGCATGGAAGACCTCGCCGGTGTCGATCTGGCCATCGAGGCGGCAACGGAAGATGAGACGGTCAAACGCAAGATTTTTGCCCAGCTCTGCCCCAATCTCAATCCGGAAGCGATTCTTGCAACCAATACCTCCTCCATCTCGATCACGCGGCTTGCCGCCACCACGGACCGGCCGGAACGCTTCATTGGCATCCACTTCATGAATCCCGTTCCGGTGATGAAACTGGTCGAACTGATCCGCGGCATCGCCACGGAAAACGTCACCTTCGAGATTGCGCGCGAATTCGTCACCAGCCTCGACAAGACGCTGACAGTCTCCGAGGATTTCCCGGCCTTCATCGTCAACCGTATCCTGCTGCCGATGATCAACGAAGCCATCTACGTGCTCTATGAGGGCGTGGGCTCGGTCGAAGCCATCGATACGGCGATGAAACTGGGCGCCAATCACCCGATGGGCCCGTTGCAGCTTGCCGATTTCATCGGCCTCGACACCTGCCTGTCGATCATGCAGGTGTTGCACGACGGCCTGGCGGATTCGAAATACCGCCCCTGCCCGCTGCTGGTCAAATATGTCGAAGCCGGCTGGCTGGGACGCAAGGCCGGGCGCGGCTTCTACGACTATCGCGGCGAGAACCCGGTTCCGACCCGCTGACGGGGGCAAAGGCCCGTTCGATCCGGCGGCCGCAGATTATTTATTTCCGTCAAACCCTTGCATTGATCCCTGCCCCTCCCCAATTGAGGCAGAATTGCAGCACCGGGCCCCTCTGGCGAGAGTTACCGGCTCTCTCGTGATGTCGGAGCTGTAATATGGAACCGATGCCGGCGGATCATTTTTCACATGGAGCTTCTGTTTGTTGATGCCATGGGCAAGCCCCTATGGATGTGGCTTGGCTTTTTTGCCCTTGTTCTTGTTCTTCTCGTCCTTGATCTGGGCGTTCTCAACCGAAAAAATCACGATATAGGCATGCGCCAGAGCCTTTTGCTCTCGGCGTTCTACATCAGTCTCGGCGTCGCCTTCGGCGGCTTCATCTGGTGGGAGCTGGGCAGCGAGTCCGGCATGCAGTACCTCACCGGCTTCGTTGTCGAGAAGAGCCTGGCGATGGACAATATTTTCGTCATCGCCATGATTTTTGGCTATTTCGCCATTCCCAAGCAATATCAGCACCGGGTGCTCGTCTACGGTATTCTCGGCGTTGTCATCCTTCGCGGCATCATGATCGCGGCGGGTGCGGCCATTGTCGAACAATATGAGTGGGTCCTCTATCTCTTTGCCGCGTTCCTGATCATCACCGGCATCCGCATGCTGATGGCCGGCGACGACGAGTTCGATGTCTCGGCCAATCCGGTCTTCAAGTTCATGCGTAAGCGCTTTCGCGTTACCGAGGAACTGCACGGCCAGAAATTCATGATCCGGCGCACCGACCCGCACACGGGCAAGTCGAAGACCTGGATTACCCCGCTGCTCCTTGCACTCGTCATGGTGGAGCTGGCGGATGTGATCTTCGCGGTGGATTCCATCCCGGCCATTTTTGCCATCACCACCGATCCCTATATCGTCTTCACCTCGAATATCTTCGCGATCCTTGGCCTGCGGGCGCTGTATTTCGCCCTTGCAAGCCTCATCCATCGCTTCGTCTACCTGAAATATGCGCTGTCTCTCGTGCTTGTGTTCATTGGCGGAAAGATTTTCGTGGCCGACGCTTTGGGACTGGCTAAGATACCGCCGATGTGGTCACTCTCGATCACGCTCGGCATCCTTGCGGCCGGTATTTTCAGCTCTCTCTGGAAAACCCGCAACGACGAACCGCACACTGAACCAACGATGGATGGAAAGGCCGCCGCGGCCCCGTCTGTCGCCGAGACAACAACGAAAGCATAGTTGCATCGATGGAGGACCTGTATGAACGCTGACGGAAAACCGTATCCCTGGGACCCTTCGGGTGACCCCGCAGAACGGCGCCTGTCCAGCATTCTGGTCCAGATCGGCGAAACGGATGCGGACAGGGTGTCGTTTGACGATATCCTGTCCGCGCTTTCCGAACGCAGCTTTGGCGCGCTGCTGATCCTGTTTGCGGCGCTCAACCTGGTGCCGCTGCCGCCGGGGTCTTCGACGATCTTCGGCATTCCCCTCATCCTTCTGTCCCTGCAAATGCTGATCGGCCTGGAAAATCCGTGGTTTCCGGCCTTCCTGCGCAGGAAGTCCCTCAGCACGGCAACCTACCGCCGTTTTGTCGGAAAACTCGAGCCGCTGCTCATCCGCTTCGAACGGCTGGCCCGCCCGCGCTATTGGCTGCTGCCGCAAATCATCATGGAGCGGATCGTCAGCGTGGCCGCGCTTGTCATGGCGCTCATCGTCGTTCTCCCCGTCCCGCTGATCAACCAGCTGCCTGCGCTCAGCATTATCCTGCTCAGCATTGGCCTTGGCGAACAGGATGGCGTATGGCTTGGCACCGGCTTCCTGGTGGCTGCACTCGCCATCGGCTTTGCCATCGGCCTGGCCGCTTCCGTCGGCCTTGCCGCCCTTCACATCTTCGGTTGAGCATGAACGAGCAGAAAACCATCGCCATCTATGTCGACGCCGACGCCTGTCCGGTGAAAGCCGAGATCTACCGCGTTGCCGAACGCTACGGCGTCAAGGTCTATGTCGTCGCCAACGCCTTCATGGCCATTCCGCGCGATCCGATGATCGAGCGCGTTATCGTCAGTGACGGTTTCGACGCTGCCGATGACTGGATCGCTGAACGGGTATCGCGCGGCGACGTGGTGGTGACCGCCGACATTCCGCTGGCCAGCCGCTGCGTGAAGGCCGGCGCCGATGCGATCTCGCCGACCGGCCGTGCTTTCACCGAGGCCTCCATCGGCAACACGCTGGCCACGCGCAACCTGATGGACGAGCTGCGCTCGGCCGGCCAGATCACGGGCGGCCCGCGGCCCTTTTCGCCCAAAGACCGCTCCAGCTTCCTGTCCGCGCTGGACCTTGCCATCGTCCGCCTGAAACGGGCAGGGTTTGCTGTCTGACATTGTTTGGGCGCAGGCGGGATACGTCATTGCCGGGCCTACCCACAACGAATTTGCAAGGCTCCCCTGCACCGGCTTCCCACGCCCTGCCATTGACGAAATGAGCGATAACCTCTACGAGAGCGCAACAAAGCTATATGCGTGCCGCTCGTGCCCCAACATATGCCGAGCCGAAAACACCAGCCCAAACACGTACTTGAAAGTTCATTAATGACTATTTTCGATTCTATCGCCCCGGCGCTGTCCGGTGCATTGGCGGCCCGTGGTTACGAGACCCTGACGCCTGTGCAGACAGCCGTGCTTGCTCCGGAAGCGAACGGCGCGGACCTTCTCGTCTCCGCCCAGACCGGCTCCGGCAAGACAGTTGCATTCGGTATTGCCATTGCGCCGACGCTGCTTGAAGGCGAAGACCGCTTCACCTCCATCGGCGCACCCTATGCGCTGGTGATTGCCCCGACCCGCGAGCTTGCCCTGCAGGTGCGCCGCGAGCTGGAGTGGCTCTATGAGAAGACCGGCGCCCGCATTGCCTCCTGCGTCGGCGGCATGGACATGACCAAGGAGCGCCGCGCATTGCAGGGCGGTGCCCATATCGTTGTCGGCACGCCCGGCCGTCTGCGCGACCATATCACCCGCGGCTCGCTCGACATGACCGAACTGCGCGCCGTGGTGCTCGACGAAGCCGATGAAATGCTCGACCTCGGTTTCCGCGAAGATCTCGAATTCATCCTCGGCGAAGCGCCGAAGGACCGCCGCACGCTGATGTTCTCGGCCACGGTTCCGAAACCCATTGCCCAACTGGCAAAGCAGTTCCAGAACGATGCGGTGCGCATCACCGCGACCAGCGAAAAGTCCCAGCACAGCGATATTGAATATCACATCATGCCGGTAGCGCCGCGTGAGCGCGAAAATGCGATCATCAATGCGCTGCTGTTTTACGATGCCCAGAACACCATCGTGTTCGGTGCGACGCGCGAAGCGGTCAAGCATCTGACCAGCCGCCTGTCCAATCGCGGCTTTTCCGTTGTTTCGCTCTCCGGCGAACTCAGCCAGGCCGAACGCACCAATGCGCTGCAGGCCATGCGTGACGGCCGCGCCCGCGTCTGCGTGGCCACCGACGTCGCCGCGCGCGGCATCGACCTGCCCAATCTCGATCTCGTCATCCATGCCGACCTGCCGACCAACCCAGATACGCTGCTGCATCGCAGCGGCCGCACGGGCCGCGCGGGCCGCAAGGGCGTCTGCGTCCTGATCGTGCCGGCATCACGCCGCCGTTCGGCCGAGCGGCTGCTGCAGATGGCCAAGCTCAGCACCACGATGGTGCCGCCGCCAGACGCCGCTGCCATCAACAAGCGCAACCACGACCGCATCCTCAACGACCCGTCGCTGACCGAAATGATGACCGAGGAGGAAGGCGAACATGTGCGCGAGCTTCTCGGCCTGCATTCCGCCGAGCAGATTGCCGCCGCCTATCTGCGCCAGCAGATGGCTGCGCGCCCGGCACCGGAAGAACTGTCGAACACGCCGGCCCACGTTCTCGAGCCGATCCGCAAGGGCAGCTATGACGACCGGCCCGGCCGTGGCGACCGGGGTGACCGCGCCGAGCGTGCGCCGCGTTCTGACCGTTTCGAACAATTCGAAAGCGGCGCCTGGTTCTCGCTCAGCGTCGGCCGCAAGCAGCGCGCCGAACCGCGCTGGCTGCTGCCGCTGATCTGCAAGGCCGGTGACATCACCAAGACCGATGTCGGCTCGATCAAGATTCTCGAAACCGAAACCCGCTTCGAGATCACGGCGAGCAAGGCCGACGCATTTATGGCCCGCATCAAGCAGTACGGCACCGGCGAAAAGGGCGTGAACATCACGCGCAGCGAGGCTGCGGGCTTTTCTTCCCCGCGCAGCGATTTCAAGCCGAAGAAAAACTTTGGCGAGAAGCGCGAATGGGATGACCGCAAGCCGCCGCGCGACCGTGACGACAAGCCACGAGCCGACTGGGCGGCCAAGCCCGCCAAGGCCAAGCCGGAAGGCTGGACCGCGGAAAAGCCTGAAAAGGTGAAGAAGCCCAAGGAGCGCAAGCCCGGCGATCCCTCCGGCTTCGACAAGTACAAGGCCAAGAAGGCCCGCAAGGCCGCTGCCGGTCAGGCGGAATAATCCGGTCTCTTGATTCTTAACATAAAAACCCGCCGCGGATGAAAATCCCGGCGGGTTTTGTTTTTTGGCAAGAATATTGCCACACCCCCCTCTGTCCTGCCGGACATCTCCCCCACAAGGGGGGAGATCAGCTGTCATTGCTGTTTCAGCTAATCTTCAACATTGAAAACAACGCAAAAGCGTTGATGCCAATGTGATCTCCCCCCTTGTGGGGGGTCCGAAGGACGGGCGAGACCCGTGGCTCGCCCCGGAGGGCGGCAGCCCAGAGGGGGGTGAAATGTCATTTGGATAAAACTTATCCACGTTCTCCCATCCTCGCTTATTCTCATTCCTGTCCTTTCCGGCGGGAATGCTTCCGGAAACCTTCGAAAGTCGGGAAAGGATCGGCGCTTCGGCCATGCAGGGAGGAAAACCTGTGCGGCCGGGGAGGTTTGGCTCAGTGGTGAAACATTGGGCAAAACCTTGAAAACGCCGGGGCGGGTGGTCCTTGGATCGCAAGCATCGCATACAGCATACCCCAAGACCCGCGTTCCAAGGACCGCCCGTCATTCTCCTCTCTCAACAGCCAGACGCAAAAGCGGGCGTGGCAACGGCCCGCCGCATTTCAAAAATTACTGCGCCGCTATGGCCGCATCGATGAGGCGAGCGGCATCATCGCTCTCCCACGGGGCCGGGCCGTTCATGGCAGCGATCTGGCAGCCCTCCTTGTCGACGATCATCGTCACGGGCAGGCCGAAGGCCAGGTTCTTGCGTTTCAGGTCGTTGAACACGCCCATGGTCGGGTCGCGATAGAGCGCCAGTGATTTCACCCCGATATCCGCCAGGAAGCCCTTCGGCTTCTGGTCGTCGCCCGTGTCGATATTGATCGCCACGACCTGGAAATTGTCGCCGCCCTTCTTGGTCTGCAGTGCATCGAGCGCCGGCATTTCTTCACGGCAGGGCGCGCACCATGTCGCCCAGAGATTGACGAGGACGGTCTTGCCCTTGAAATCCGCCAGCCGCATCGGCTTGCCATCGGGACCGGTGAAGGAAAGCGCGGACATGGATTGCGGTTTCTCGGCGCCGCGCATGGCAGCCACAGCGCCGGTGGCGGCGGCGTCGATCTTCTTCGCCGTATCGGTCTTGGCCGTGCATTGATCGGTCGAGTTTGTTCCGGCAACAATATTGCCAGAAGGCCGCTCCATCACGTATACCCCAACCGCACCGGCGACTATGCCTGCGAGCGCGGCAAGAACAATAATTTTCCTGCTGCCGCCTGAAGTGGTTTTCTGTGTTTCGTTGCCGTTGTCCATATCTTACACTTTCCGTCTATCCACCCCGGTTCACCCAAGGCTTACAATGTCCGACAAGAAAAACAGCAACGAAATGTGGGGAGGCCGTTTCGCCTCAGGTCCGGCCGCCATCATGGAAGAAATCAACGCTTCCATCGGGTTTGACCAGAAACTCTATGCCCAGGACATTCGCGGTTCACTTGCCCATGCTGCCATGCTTGCGAAAACCGGCATAATCGCGGCGGACGACCACGACAAGATCGCAAAGGGCCTGAACACGATATTGTCAGAGATCGAAAGCGGAAAGTTCGTTTTCTCACGCAAACTTGAAGACATTCACATGAACGTCGAGTCGCGCCTTGCCGAACTCATCGGCGCACCGGCCGGCCGCCTGCACACGGCGCGCTCGCGCAACGATCAGGTTGCCGTCGATTTCCGCCTGTGGGTCAAGGAAGAATTCCAGCGCACGGCAACCGCGCTCAAAAAGCTGATCGAGGCTTTCCTGAAGCGCGCCGAGGAACACGCCGCGACCCTCATGCCCGGCTTCACCCATCTGCAGACCGCGCAGCCCGTCACCTTCGGCCATCACTGCATGGCCTATGTGGAAATGTTCGGCCGCGACCTCAGCCGGGTGAAGGACGCCATCGAGCGCATGGATGAATCGCCGCTCGGCGCCGCCGCGCTCGCCGGAACCGGCTTCCCCATCGACCGGCACATGACGGCGAAGGAACTCGGCTTCCGCGAACCCACCCGCAATTCGCTCGACAGTGTCTCCGACCGCGACTACGCCCTGGAATTCCTGTCGATGGCCGCCATTGCCGCCACGCATCTCTCCCGGCTGGCCGAAGAAATCGTCATCTGGTCGACGCCGCAATTCGGCTTCGTGCGCCTGTCCGATTCCTTCTCCACCGGCTCGTCGATCATGCCGCAGAAGAAGAACCCCGATGCCGCCGAACTGGTGCGCGCCAAGACCGGCCGCATCACCGGCTCGCTCGTCGGCCTGCTGACCGTCATGAAGGGCCTGCCGCTGACCTATTCCAAGGACATGCAGGAAGACAAGGAAGCCGTGTTCGACGCGGCTGAAACCCTTGAACTCGCCCTCGCCGCCATGACCGGCATGGTCGGCGACATGACCGTCAACACCGCAGCCATGAAGAAGGCCGCCGGTTCCGGCTATTCCACCGCCACCGATCTGGCGGACTGGCTGGTGCGCGAACTTGGCCTGCCCTTCCGCGAGGCCCACCATGTCACCGGCCGCGCCGTCGCGCTGGCGGAAGAAAAGAAGAGCGAACTCGGCAAGCTGACGCTGGATGACCTCAAGGGCATTCATCCGGGGATCACCGATGCCGTCTTCGGTTACCTTACCGTGGACAAATCCGTGCGCAGCCGCAAATCCTATGGCGGCACGGCCCCGGAACAGGTGCGCAGGCAGATCAAGTTCTGGCAAAAACGCATCACGAAATCGTAAGTCCGACGATGGGGGATGCAAAGCGTTCCTCCATGCGTTAGACAGGACAACATACTTTCGGACGACAGGATCAAAATCTATGACAAGCCGTTCCTACCTCACGACAATTCTGATGGCGGTTGCCATCGTCAGCGCCGTGTCGGCCTGCGGCCGCAAGGGCCCGCTCGAACTGCCGCCCGCATCGGTGACCACACCGGCACCCGGCGAGCCGAAACCGGCACGGCCACCCGTTCAAGACAAGCGCTTTTTCCTCGACTCAATCATCTAGGCTGATTTTTCGTGAACCATTTCGATTACAAGGACGGCGTTCTCCATGCCGAGGACGTCAGCATTCCCGATATCGCCAGGGCGGTCGGCACCCCCTTCTACTGCTATTCGACGGCAACGATCGAACGGCATTACAAGGTCTTTGCCGCAGCCTTTGCCGAAATGGACGCGCTGGTCTGCTATGCCTTGAAAGCCAATTCCAACCAGGCCGTCCTGAAAACCCTGGCGCGTCTCGGCTCCGGTGCCGATGTGGTGTCGGAAGGCGAGCTGCGCCGCGCCCTGGCGGCTGGAATTCCCGCAAGCAGGATCGTCTTTTCCGGCGTGGGCAAGAAGCCGGGCGAAATGGACTTTGCACTGGCAGCGGGCATTCACTGCTTCAACGTCGAATCCGAGCCGGAACTGGAGCTTCTCTCCAGCCGTGCCGTCGCAGCGGGCAAGATTGCGCCGGTGTCCCTGCGCATCAATCCCGATGTCGATGCCAAGACCCACAAGAAGATTTCGACGGGAAAGTCCGAGAACAAGTTCGGCATTCCGCTGGCCAGGGCACGGTCCGTCTATGCCCATGCGGCGCGCCTGCCCGGCCTGAAGGTCGCCGGCATCGACATGCATATCGGCAGCCAGATCACCGATCTGGAACCGTTTGACGATGCCTTCGCCCTGCTCGCCAAGCTCGTCGGCGACCTCAAGGCCGACGGCCACGACATCAAGCATGTCGATCTCGGCGGCGGCCTCGGCATTCCCTACCATTTCGACAACAATCCGCCGCCGCTGCCCGATGCCTATGCGGCGATTGTCGCCAAGCATATCAAGCCGCTCGGGCTCAAGACCATTTTCGAGCCGGGCCGCCTGATCGTCGGCAATGCCGGCATCCTCGTCAGCGAAGTCATTTTCGTCAAGGAAGGCGACGCGCGCAATTTCATCATCGTCGACGCGGCGATGAATGACCTCATCCGCCCGACGCTCTACGACGCCTTCCACACGATCCGCCCGGTCAAGGAGCCGTCGGCGTCGCATCCGCGCATTCGCGGCGATGTCGTCGGTCCCGTCTGCGAGACCGGCGACTATCTCGGTCTCGACCGCGACCTGCCGCGCCCGGCCCCCGGCGACCTCATCGCCATCGGCACAGCCGGTGCCTATGGCGCGGTTCAGTCGGGAACCTACAACACGCGCCTCCTGGTGCCGGAAGTGCTCGTCAGCGGCGACCGCTTCCATGTGGTGCGCCCGCGCGCGACCTATGACGAACTGATCGGTCTTGATTCCATACCAGAGTGGCTCTGAACGGGCCGGCACACAGAACGGTGAACGGCTTTTTGCGCCAAGGCCTCGCCTTTGCCACGATGAGTGGTATTCTTGACCGGCGTCAATGCGGTCATGATGGAATCGCAGGCTTGACGAGATGGAGCAGGGATGACCGGTCAACACCCCGATGAGCGGGACGCTGAAAGGGTCAGGTTCGATATTTTCAAGAGTATCGATCGCCTCCGCTTGTCCGCATGGCTGACCCTCGCATTCGAGCGGCTGTGGCCCCGGATCCTGCCGCTTCTGCTGGTCTGTGCCCTGTTCGTGATCTTCGCCTGGTTCGGCCTGTTCCGCATGATGCCGGATCTTGCCCGGCTCGGCCTGCTGACACTGTTCGTCCTGTCGCTTCCGGTGTGCCTCTATACCCTGCTGAGATTCCGCCTGCCGGAACACGCCGATGTCAGCCGCCGTCTCGAAGACGTCAACACGCTCGATCACCAGCCGATTGCCGTGCAGTCGGAAATTTTGGCGACCAGCACGGATGATCCCTTCGCGCAGGCCCTGTGGGATGAACACCGCAAGCGCATGGCCGAGCGCATCAGGGGCCTGAAGAGCGGCCTGCCCCGGACAAATATCCCGGAAATCGATCCATGGGGCCTGCGGGCCGTGGTCGGTCTCTTTCTCGTCATCGCCTTCGCCTTTTCCGGCAGTCCGCTCGGCGGACATCTCGGCGATGCATTCCGGAGCCATAGCAGCAGCAATGCGCTGCCGCCCCGCATCGATGCCTGGGTGACACCGCCGCGTTATACGGGCCGCCCGCCGGTCTTCCTCACCTCGGCGGCCAATGACCAGGAAAAACAGTTCACCGTCCCGCAGAACAGCACGCTGACCATCCGCATCATCGGCGGCAACGGAACCGAACGGGTGACGCGGACCCCGCCGGATGGCAAGCCCGCCGATATCCCGGTCAAGGAAGAGACGAAGGCGGCAGACGCAGCCCCGGCGAAAGACCAGCCGCGCAATTTCGAACTGACTCTCGATACCAGCGCCACGGTCGGGCTGATCGACAGTGGCACCGTGCATTCCGAATGGGCCTTTGCCGTGTTGCCGGACCAGCCGCCCACCATCCGCTTCACCAAGGAACCGTCGAGTGCCGTCAACGGCACGATGGAGCTGGCCTATGAAATCAAAGATGATTACGGCGCAGCCAGCGCGCAGGCGAAGGTCGAGCAGATCCAGCCGCCGGCAAAGGATGCGAGGCCGCTGTTCGATGCCCCGGAAATCCCCCTCAGCCTGCCAAAACGCGGCGCGGACGGCGGCGAAACCAAGACGACGCGGGACCTGACCGAGCACGTCTGGGCCGGGTCGGAAATCCGCATGACCCTTGTTGCGGTTGACGATGCCGGGCAGGAAGGCCGGAGCGAGACCAAGACCCTCGTCATGCCGGAGCGCCCCTTCGCCAATCCGCTGGCACGTGCCGTTGTCGAGCAGCGGCGCATGCTGGCGCTGAACGCCAATGCCAAGCCGGATGTGCTGAACATGCTGGATGCCATAACCCTGTGGCCGGAGGAGACGATCCGGAATCCCGCCCATTATCTGGGTCTGCGCAGCATCCGTTCCCGGCTGAACCTTGCGAAGAGCGATGACCAGCTGCGCGATGTCGTCGCCTATATGTGGCAGGTGGCGCGGGGCATCGAAGACGGCGCCCTGTCCGATGCCGAACGCAGCCTGCGCGAGGCCCAGGAGGCGCTGCGCCAAGCGATCGAGCAGAATGCCAGCCCCGAAGAAATCGACAAGCGCATGGCCGACCTGCGCAAGGCCATGAACAAATATATGCGCGAGCTTGCCCAGCAGGCCCAGCGCAATCCCAACATGGCGCAGGCGCCCGATCCCAATGCCCGCGAATTGCGGCAGGAGGATATTGACCGCATCCTCAAGCAGATCGAGGAACTGGCCAAGCAGGGTTCGAAAGAGCAGGCCCAGCAGCTGCTTTCCCAGCTCAACGACATGCTGAACAATCTGCAGATGCGCCAGGCCCAGGGCAAGAATGGCCAGGGCGACCAGATGAAACAGCAGATGGACAAGCTGGGCGACCTGATGCGGCGCCAGCAGAAAATGATGAACGAGACCCACCGGCTGGAACAGCAGCGCCAGAATGGCATGATGCAGGACAATGGCCAATTCGGCGGCCAGACGGGACAGGACGGCCAGCAGGGCCAGATGTCAGAGGACGATATCGCCAAGGCGCTGAAGGGCTTGCAGGAGGGCCAGGGCAAGCTGCAATCCGACCTGCAGCAGCTGATGGACGATCTGAACGGCCAGGGCATCACCCCCAACAAGGATTTCGGCGACGCCGGAAAATCCATGGGAGACGCCCGCAAATCCCTTGGCGAGGCCGATGGCGGACAGGCGCTTGACCAGCAGAGCAATGCGCTGGATTCCCTGCGCAAGGGCGGACAGGACATGATGAAACAGATGCAGGCCATGGGCCGGACCGGCAAGCCGGGCGGTCCGCAGCAGACTGACCGCGATCCGCTGGGACGGCCGTCCAAATCCAACAACGGCACCGATTTCGGGCCGGACCGCAACATGCTGCCCGGGGAAGCCGATATCCAGCGCGCCCGGCAGATCCTCGATGCCATCCGCGAGCGGCTCGGCAATGCGCTGAGCCCGCAGATGGAAAAGGACTATCTGGAACGCCTGCTGAAATTCAACTGAGGCGAGAGAATCAGTCCCGGACGACACCGACATAGGGCAGCTGCCGGAAGGAATGCCCGACATCCATGCCATAACCGACGACGAAATAGTCGGGGCATTCGAACCCCTTGAAATCCGCTTCGATATCGGTTTTGCGCTTCACGCTCTTGTCCAGCAATACGGCGATGGAGACGCTGCGCGCGCCGCGCTCCAGCATCAGTTCGCGCGTGAATTTCAGCGTCTTGCCCGATTCCAGTATATCGTCGATCAACAGCACGTCGCGGCCGTGCACGTCGCTGTCGATGTCGCGCAGCAGCCGCACTTCCTTGCTCTCGGTGCCCTTGCCATAGCTGGACACGGTGATGAATTCCACATCAGGCTCGGCGCCCGCATCGTGCATGGCGCGGATCAGGTCCGCCGCGAAGATGAATGACCCCTTGAGGATCGAGATAACCAGCAGATTGTCGAACCGCTTTGCGACAATGTCCTGCGCCAGTTCCAGATTGCGCTTGGCGATCTCCTGCGCGCTGAACAGAACATCGATATTCTTCTCGCCAACTTTCGGCATGCAACTCTTCCTGATTTTCCGGTAAGCAAGGCTCCCGGAGCCTTTCCTGTTTGAAAGGCTCTATAGCCCGATATCGGCCCGAAAAGCAAAGCCCAGGCATTTCCCGCCCGGCAATCAGCGCCCGGTCAACGGATCGCGCTGTTCCCCGGGCGCGGACACGCTCGCGCCCGGAGCATGGGGACCGGCCGCATGCCGCGGGCTGAAAAGCACATGCCCGCCGCAGATCCAGAACGTCGACGCCGCCACGAGGAGCACCAGCAGCCAATAGGCAAAGCCCGGCATGCGGGCCTGTGCCTCCTGCGACTTTTGGAGAATTGTCATGCGCGCGTTTACAGGGAAGTGTGCGTCCAGATTGGGATGGGAGGACGGGGGTGACATGGATTCATAGATTGCGTCTTCCGCTCCGCCCTTGTCGAAGTGGAGCGCAGGGCCGATATGCGAAACAGTTTCGCCGCTCATTGTTTTAAACCGTGCAATCACGCGTTTTCCGGCCGTTCTGCCATGTTGCAGTCATGATCCTCCGACTCATTATGGCAACCTATCGCTTAATAATTAATGTTTCGGCGAACGGATGCGGCGATTGATGGGTGGTCAAATCCGTCCGCGCTGAATAAAACACGCCTGCACGAGAAACTTGGAAAGTCACGCTTGATTCGTTTTGAGAATGTCGGTTTGCGATACGGGATGGGCCCGGAGGTTCTGCGTGATGTCAGCCTCCATATTTCACCCCGTTCGTTCCAGTTTTTGACCGGCCCGTCGGGCGCAGGCAAGACATCGCTGCTGCGCCTGCTGTTCATGACATTGAAGCCGACGCGCGGCCTTATCACGGTTTTCGGCAAGGATATTGCGACGATCTCGTCCAAGGAAATGCCGCTGCTGCGCCGCCGCATCGGCGTGGTGTTCCAGGATTTCCGCCTGCTCGACCACATGACGACCTACCAGAACGTGGCCCTGCCGTTGCGGGTACGCGGCAAGGAGGAAGCCACCTATCGCGCGGAAGTCGAGGAACTGTTGCACTGGGTTGGCCTGGGCGAGCGCATGCACGTGCTGCCGCCGGTGCTTTCAGGCGGCGAGAAACAGCGCGCCGCGATTGCCCGCGCCCTGATCGACCAGCCGGAAATCCTTTTGGCCGACGAGCCGACCGGCAATGTCGATCCGCCCCTTGCCCGGCGTTTGCTGCGCCTGTTCGGCGAGCTGAACCGCTCCGGGACCGCCGTGGTTATCGCCACCCACGATCTTACCCTGATGGATCAGGTCAATGCCCGCCGCATGATTCTCGATCAGGGGAGGCTCGACATCTATGATTGACGCCGCCCGCCTCAGGGAACTGGCCGCGGATCTGACCGGTCGCGCCATCCAGCTCGTGCGCGGCCGGAGCGGACAGGCACCCATCGTGCCAGCCGGCAATGTCGTCGGCCACGCCCTGATGATCGTGATCGCCATCATGACCTTTCTCGCCTGCCTGACCATCGGCGCGGTCAGTCTCGTGCAGTCGACCGCCGCCACATGGCAGAGCCAGATATCGACCGAAGCCACCATCCAGATCCGCCCGGTCGAGGGCCAGGACATGGAAGCGCTGCTTGTTCAGGCGGGCAAGCTCGCGCAGGGCTTTGCCGGGGTCAAATCCACCCGCGTCATCGACCGGGCAGCCACGGCCCGGCTGCTGGAACCGTGGCTCGGCACCGGGCTGAACATCGATGAATTGCCGGTGCCGCGGCTGGTCGTCGTCACGCTCGACGAAGCCTCCCCGCCGGATTTCGCCCTGCTGCGCAGCGAACTGGTGAAAAATATCCCGGGGGCCAGTTTCGACGACCACCGCACCTGGGTCGACCGGCTCGTGTCCATGGCCCGTTCCACCGTACTGATCGGCATGACGGTGCTCGGACTGGTGATCGCCGCGACGATTCTCACGGTGATTTTTGCCACGCGCGGCGCCATGGCCGGTAATGGTCACATCATCGAAGTGCTGCATTTTATCGGCGCGGAACAGAAATTCGTCGCCCGGCAGTTCGAGCGGCACTTTTTCTGGACCGCCCTGAAAGGCGCATTGTGCGGCGGCGCGCTGGCCATCCTGATCTTTCTGATCATCGGCTGGTGGTCGTCACGCAATCTGGCAACGCCGGAAGCCGATCAGGCCACCGCCCTGTTCGGCAATTTTTCCATCGGGTCAGGCGGCTATACCGGCGTCGTACTGATCATCCTCGCAGTCAGTGTTTTGACCATGATTACAACACGAATGACAGTCATAGCGCATTTGCGCCAGGTCGACGGGCGCGCAGGCGACAGCCATGATGCCTGAGCAATTTCGATTCAATTTGACGCCATAAAATTCACGGGAGGTTTGCCGGCAAGGCTTATACACTCCCGGTGACCCTACTCTCGAACAAGGCAACGCGTGATCCGAAAATGGACGGCACGGACGACAGCAGCAACCAACCGCCGGCAGGCCCCGAAGCCCGCCCGCGCGGACTTGTGTCTGCGCTGCGCAAGCGCGTTGCCCGGCCGTTCTTTCTGCTCGGGGTTCTGGCGCTCGGTCTCTTTCTCGGCGGCTTCATTGTCTTCAGCGATCATGTCAGCACCATGCAGACACCGGATCTGGTGGAACCGGCTGACGGCATCGTCGTCCTGACGGGCGGTTATTCCCGCATCGAGGGCGCGCTCGACCTGCTGAAGAACAAGCGCGGCGAACGGCTCTTCATCAGCGGGGTCCATCCTTCGACCAAGCGCGGCGAACTGCAGCGCGTGACGCGCGGCGATGCCACGCTGTTTGAATGCTGCGTCGATATTGACCGCTCGGCGCTCGACACGATCGGCAACGCCTCCGAAAGCATCAAGTGGGCCAAGGCCAACCATTACACGCGCGTCATCGTCGTCACCAACAATTACCACATGCCGCGGACACTGGTTGAATTGCGGCGCGCCTCGCAGGAGATCGAGTTCATCCCCTATCCCATCGTCAACAGCGACCTGCGCAATGGTGACTGGCTGGCGCGCGGCCAGGTGGTGCGCGTGCTTGTCGTCGAATATGTGAAATATCTGGGTGCCGTCATACGCTCGGCCCTGCCCGACAGCCTTTCGGCGGGAACACAAACATTCGTTCGATGGATCAGGGGCGGCTGATTGGGAGTTCACGCCGCGGGCAAGTTGGTATAACGAAGGCCTGACCAACCGCCATGACCGGGACCCCGATGACGATCATCCGATCCATTGTCTTCAATATCGCCTTCTATCTCAACCTGATCATTCAGATGATCATCTTCACACCCTATTACTTCCTCAGCTCCCGCAAGAATGCCTGGAGCGTGCCGAAGAACTGGGCGAGGTCCAACCATTGGTTGCAGAAGGTTCTCGCCGGGACGGATCACGTGATCGAGGGGATCGAGAACATTCCCGATGGCCCCTATATCTGCGCACCCAAACATCAATCGTTCTGGGATGCCTATGCCTTCCTGCCTGAGATCACCGATCCCGTCTATATTCTCAAACGCGAGCTGATGTGGATTCCCTTGTTCGGCTGGTACATCCTCAAGATGAAGATGGTGCCGATCGACCGGGGCAAACGCTCTGTCGCCATGAAGACGGCGATCCGCGGGGCACGGGATGCCGTTTCCCAGGGCCGCCAGCTCATGATCTATCCGGAAGGCACCCGCACCGCGCCGGGTGCGCCGCCCGCCTACAAATACGGCGTGGCGCATATCTATACGGAGCTTGGCGTGCCGGTCCTGCCGATCGCCCACGTGGCCGGGCTGTACTGGCCGCGCCGCAAGTTCCGCCGCTTTCCCGGCACGATCCGCTGCCGCATCCTGCCGCCGATCCAGCCGGGCCTCGACGCCGAGACATTCCTGAAAAAATTGCAGGAAGTGACGGAAGCCGCCTGCGATGAGCTGCTGATCGAAGCGGCCCGGTCAAAAAACCCGCCGCCCCTGCCGCCAACGGCGGTGCAGCGGCTGAAGGAGCTGGGGGTAACGGTCTGATCCCTAGCCGGGATTGCGGTCGATGGCGGCGACCAGGGTCTCGAACCAGTGGTCGCGGATATTCATCTTGCGCATGTGCTCCAGCGTATTGTGCACGTAATCCTCGTTGCGGCCGGACTGGCCGACCGAGCCGCGCACGGTGGCAGCAGCCTGTTCGACGGTCAAGGCCCCCGCATACTGCACGTGCCTGCGGTCGACCACATAGGTCAGCGCCTCCACCCTGCGGCCATCCCGCAGGCGGACGGCCAGCCGCCTTTCCAGATAGACATTGGTGACCAGTTCCCGCTCACGCAGATAGGCAACGACCTCGTCTTCAAGCTCGCCGGGAACCCGGAAGGCCAGGCCGAGGCACGAACCGCCATGATCGAGACCGAGGACAAGCCCCGGCCGTTGCGGCGTGCCGCGATGCACGTAGGAATGCACGCACAGCGCCCGCCGGTAGCCGTGCAGGCGCGCATGCATGGTTTCAACATGTGCAAAGCCTGGCTTCCACATCAGAGAACCGTAGCCAAAGACCCAAAAATCGCCCATATCCGTCCTGATAGCTGTACTGCAATGCCAAGCTTCTTCCCTGACCGATAGCGAGACCCGGACCATGACGTCAAGCACTGCCGACAAACCTTACAATGCCGGACGGCGTATCCGCTTTCTGGCCGCCGGTATCGTCCTCGTCGGCCTGCTCTATACCGGCGGGTGGTATTACGTGGCCAACATGCTGGAAACGCGGGTCGCGGCGAATATCGCCGGCCTGCAGGCCAAGGGCATCAACGCCGCCTGCGACAATGCGGCGGCCAGCGGCTACCCGTTCCGCCTCGGCCTCAACTGTTCCAAAGTGTCGTGGGTCGACCAGGCCAAAAATGTTTCCGTCAATGCCGGAGCCTTCCGCTCCGCCGCGCAGGTCTATGCACCTTTCCACATCGTCAGCGAGATCGACGGCCCGGCCGCCGTCAGCGTGCCCGGCATGCCGCCGCTCGATCTGAACTGGGACAACCTGAAATCCAGCGTGCGGCTCGACAAGCCCATTCCGCAGCGCCTGTCGGTGCAGGGCCGCAATATCGTCGTCACCCAGCACAACCCGTCCGGTGCCGGCGCGCCGTTTGCCACCCTGAAGGACGGCCAGCTGCATTTCCGCGCCATGGAGCCGGTCATGGATATTGCGCTGTCCTTCAGCAGCCTGAAGATTGCCGACAACACGCTCTACGACAAGCCGCTGCCCGAACTGACCGGCGCCGCCGATATCCAGATGGCAAACGGCTTTGCGCTGATCGGCAAGACGGAACGCGATCTGAGCGTCCTGCGCGGCCAGTCCGGCCTGCTGCGCAATGTCGATCTCGCCCTGCCCGATGGCAGCGGCATCGCCATATCGGGGCCTTTCTCGGTGGCTGACGACGGACGCATCAGCGGCGATTTCAAGATCACCCTGCGCAACCCGGAAAGCGTTGCCAATACGGCAAAGAGCATCTTCCCCGGTCAGGACAAGATCATTTCATCCGTCGTGCAGGCCATGGCCTTCGTGCCGAAGGATGCCAGCGGCGCGCCGACACTTCCCGTCTCGGTCAAGAACGGCAAGATGTCGGTCGGCTTTATCAGCATTGGCCGCCTGCCCTCGCTGTGAGGGCAGATACAGCCAGCGCAGTGCTGTCAGGCGCTCTTGGCACCCGCCTTCTGGCGTCCGAAATCGGGGGCATCCACTTCCTGACCCGCATCGATGATTCCGCGCCGGACGGCACGGGTGCGGGTGAACAGGTCAAACAGCGCATCGCCATCGCCCCAGCGGATTGACCGCTGCAGCGAGGCGAGATCCTCGGAAAACCGCGCCAGCATTTCAAGGATCGCATCCTTGTTGTGCAGGCAGACATCGCGCCACATCGTTGGGTCCGACGCGGCAAGGCGGGTGAAGTCGCGAAAACCGGAGGCGGAATATTTGATCACTTCCGAATTGGTCACTTCTTCCAGGTCGCTGGCCGTGCCGACGATATTGTAGGCGATGATGTGCGGCAGATGCGAGACGATGGCGAGCACCCGGTCATGATGCACCGGGTCCATCGTATCGAGCCGCGAGCCGCAGGCCTCCCAGAATTTTGTCAGCCGGTCGAGGGCGGCGGGGTCCGTGCCATCAAGCGGCGTCAGAATGCACCAGCGGTTGGCAAAAAGCTCGGCGAAGCCCGCATCGGGTCCCGAATATTCCGTACCGGCGAGCGGATGGCCCGGAATGAAATGCACGTGGGCGGGCAGTTCCGGCTGCATCTGCGCGATGACCGACCCCTTGGTCGAGCCGACATCGGTGACGATGGCGCCGGCTTTCAGCGATCCGGCAATGTGCCGGGCAACATCGCCGGACGAGCCGACGGGCACCGAGATGATCACCAGATCAGCATTTTTGACCGCTTCCGCACTGTCGAGGACATAGCTGTCGCCCAGCCCCAGCGCTTCGGCACGTTTCAGCGTGCTTTCGCTGCGGGTCGAGATAACGATGTGATCTGCCAGGCCTTCGCGTTTGATGACGCGCGCCAGCGATGAACCGATCAGGCCAATGCCGATCAGCGCAATGGTTTCGAAATGGATTTTGGACATTGTTTACTTCAAGAATTCGGAGAGTGCAGCGACTACGCCGCGATTGGCTTCCTCGGATCCAATGGTAAGGCGCAACGCGTTGGGGAATCCGTAGCCCGCAACACGGCGCAAAATATAGCCCCTGCCCGTCAGATAGGCGTCCGCCTTGTCAGCCGATTTCGCCGCATCATCCGGGAAATGGATCAGCAGGAAATTGCCAACGGACGGCGTGACGCGCAGGCCCAGCGCCGACAGCTGCTCTGTCAGCCACGCCAGCCACGTATCATTGAAGGCGACAGCCTTGTCGACATGCGCACGGTCGCGGATGGCGGCAGCACCAGCGGCAATGGCGGCGGAGTTCAGGTTGAACGGTCCGCGGATACGGTTGACCGCGTCGATGACATGCGCCGGCGCGAACATCCAGCCGATCCGCAGGGCGGCAAGGCCGTGGATTTTCGAGAAGGTGCGGGTCATCACGACGTTTTCGAACGACGAGACAAGCTCGACACCGGCTTCGTAATCGTTGCGGCGTACATATTCCGCATAGGCGGCGTCGAGAACCAGCAGGACGTTCTTCGGCAGGCCCGCATGCAGGCGGCGCACTTCCTCGAAGGGAATGTAGGTGCCGGTCGGATTGTTCGGGTTGGCCAGAAACACGATTTTGGTCTGCGGCGTAACGGCGGCGAGAATGGCATCGACTTCCGCCTGCTCATTCTTTTCCCTGGCCACGACAGGCGTCGCACCGGCCGCCATGATGTAAATCTTGTACACCATGAACCCGTGCTCGGTGTAAACAGCCTCATCGCCGGGTGACAGGTAAGTCTGGCACAACAGGCCGAGCAGTTCGTCCGAACCATTGCCGCACAGAAGGTTGTCGGCGTTCAATCCATGCACCTCGGCAATCGCCTGCTTGAGCTGGGTGGCCTGGCCGTCCGGATAGATTTCAAGGCGTGCGGATGCGGCATGATAGGCCTCGGTCGCGTGCTTGCTCGCGCCCAGAGGGGTTTCATTGGAAGAGAGCTTGTAGACCTTGGCAACACCGGGCGCCGATTCCTTGCCGGGGACATAGGCGGCAATGTCGAGAACACCGGGTTTTGGGGTGGGGCGCGTGTCTTTCAATGTCGTTGTCATGATTCACAAGATCCGTAACATCGTTGAAATCGATGGTCATCGCAGGCAATGGCTCAAGCCACGGGGCATAGCTGCCAACAGGCGCGATGTCGAGCCAAACTTGCGGCGCGAGGCCCGGAAAATCAAAGAAACCATTGACTTTGCCGGTTGCGCGACCATAGCTACCGCCCACAAAGCTAAAATCGCGCAAAAATGACGACATTCAGCAGCCCGTCCGCCAGTCCCGATCAAAGAAGCCAGGAAGCGACAAATCCCCACAGCCCCGTGGTGGAGTTTGGCGCCGGCAAACCATTGCGTCTCGACAGCGGTGTCGTGCTTTCCCCGTTCCGCATCGCCTATCAGAGCTACGGCACGCTCAATGCCGACAAGTCGAATGCCATCCTGATCTGCCATGCGCTGACCGGCGACCAGCACGTTGCCAATGTCCATCCGGTAACCGGCAAGAACGGCTGGTGGGAAACCCTGGTCGGTCCGGGCAAACCCATTGATACCAACCGCTTCTTCGTCCTGTGTTCCAATGTGCTGGGTGGCTGCCTCGGCTCGACCGGCCCGGCTTCGATCAATCCCGAAACCGGCAAGCCCTACGCGCTCGACCTGTCGATCATCACCATCGCCGACATGGTGCGGGCGCAGGCCATGCTGGTCGATCATTTCGGCATCGATCAGCTCTTTGCCGTCGTCGGCGGCTCCATGGGCGGCATGCAGGTTCTGGAATGGGCATCCAGCCATTCCGGCCGGGTTTTTGCCGCCGTTGCCATCGCCACGGGCGCGCGCCACTCCTCGCAGAACATCGCCTTCCACGAAGTGGGCCGCCAGGCCGTCATGGCGGACCCTGAGTGGCGGGAGGGCCGTTATCTGGAAGAAGGCACCATCCCGCGCAAGGGCCTGTCCGTGGCCCGCATGGCGGCGCATATCACCTATCTCTCGGAAACCGCCCTGCACCGCAAATTCGGGCGCAACCTGCAGGACCGGCAGAATGTGACCTTCGGCTTCGACGCGGATTTCCAGATCGAAAGCTATCTGCGCCATCAGGGCATGTCGTTCGTCGAGCGCTTCGACCCCAACTCCTACCTCTACATGACCCGCGCCATGGATTATTTCGATCTGGCAGCGGAGCATGAGGGGCGGCTGGCCGATGCCTTCGCCGGATCGAAGACACGGTTCTGCATTGTCTCCTTCACCAGCGACTGGCTGTTTCCAACCAGTGAAAGCCGCACCGTTGCCCATGCGCTGAATGCCGCAGGCGCCTCCGTCTCCTTTGTCGAGATCGAGACGGACCGGGGCCATGACGCCTTCCTGCTCGACGAGCCGGAAATGTTCTCGGCCATCAACGGGTTCATCCGCTCGGCGGCCCGTGCCAGGGGACTTGTGCAGCCATGAGCGTGAATACCGCTTCGCGCGTCGACTTCGATGTCATCGCCTCACTGGTCAATCCCGGTGCGCGGGTACTCGACGTCGGCTGCGGCGATGGTGAACTGCTCGAACTCCTGCAGAACACCAAGAATGTCGATGGACGCGGTGTCGAGCTGTCGCAGAAAGGCGTCAACGAATCCGTGGCGCGCGGTCTCTCGGTCATCCAGGGCGATGCGGACAGCGACCTGAAATATTATCCCGATGCGGGCTTTGACTATGTGATCCTGTCGCAAACGCTGCAGGCCACGCGCAACCCGAAGAATGTTCTGACCGAACTCCTGCGCATTGGCGAAAAGGCCATCGTCTCCTTCCCGAACTTCGGCCATTGGCGCATGCGCGCCTCGCTGCTCGTCAACGGCCGCATGCCGGTGACGGAAGAACTGCCCTACAGCTGGTATGACACGCCCAACATCCATTTCTGCACCATCAACGACTTTGTCGACATGACCAGGGAAATCGGCGCGCAGGTGGAAAACGCCGTGGCGCTCAATGCCTTCGGCCAGCGAATCGGCTTCAACATGCCCTGGGGTTTCTGGAACCTTTTCGGCCAGCAGGCGGTGTTCCTGCTGCGGCGCTGACTTCAATTCCCGTCCGGTCCATCCCGCCGCATGGCCGTGCCTTGCGGCGAGAGCACCGGCACGAAAACACGCCGCGATGACCGCTGGGCAACCGGCAGCCCCTGATAAATGCGCTTTTGCGCCTCCACGATGAGCACGCCCGAGAAAACCGGCCAGAAGCGCCGGCCCACCCGTTCGAACAGGCTGGACGGGCGCATGATCCAGCGCCGCGACGATGGCGGGAAAAACAGCGCTTCGGCCCATGGTCCCGGCGTGAAATTGGTTTCACGCAAGAGCCGGATCAATTGTCCGCGGCTGTAAGGCCGTCCGCTGCCGAAGGGGGTATGCTCGAAGCGCGCCCACAGGCCGCGCCGGTTGGGTACGACGATGACGAGCCTCCCGTTGGGAGCCAGAGCCCGCCACATTTCCTTAAGCGTTTCGCGCGGGTCTTCCGCATGTTCCAGCGCATGCACCATCAAGATGCGGTCCACCGCCGAATCCGGCAGCGGCAGGTCTTCCTCGAACACCAGCGCCGTCGCCGAGGCCTCCGCCGGCGGCCAGCTCGCCGCGCCCTGCCCGGCAGGCATGAAGGCGAATGTCCGCTCCGTATCGCCGCGAAACCGGTCGAGATAGGGCACGACATAGCCAAGCCCGACAAGCCTCTCGCCCGGCAGTTTCGGCCAGATCGGCGCAAGCGCCATGGAAATCGCCCGCTCGGTCAGGTGGCCGAGGGTGGAAGCATAAAAGGCGCGAAGGTCGATGATATCGAGATGCATGCGGCCAACCTAACACGGCAAATCATAACATCAAGAAAATGGCTTGGAGACGGGTTGCGCCTGTCCGGCAGCTGGCTATCCTGACGGCAAAGTTCAAACCGGACAGGCCCCATGTCAAATCTGCAGATAGAACAGTTCACCGCGCTCAGCGACAATTTCGGCGTGCTGATCCACGACCCCGACGCCAACCTCACCGCCTCCATCGATGCCCCGGAGGAAAGGCCGGTGCTTGACGCGCTCAAGCGCCGCGGCTGGACGCTGACCCATATTTTCTCGACCCATCACCACAATGATCATGTCGGCGCCAACCTTGCGCTGAAGAAGCGGTTCAAGCTCGAAATCCTCGGCCCGGACGCGGAAAAGGCCAATATACCCGGCATTGACCGCACGCTGAAACATGGCGACCGCTTCCGCTTCGGCAATTTCGACGTGTTTGTCATCTCCACGCCCGGCCATACCGCAGGCGAGATTTCCTATCACATCCCCGAGGCCAAGGTTGTTTTCACCGGCGATACGCTGTTTTCGCTCGGATGCGGACGGCTGTTCGAGGGAACACCGGCAACCATGTTCCGGTCGCTCAACCACCTGATCAAGCTGCCGGTCGACACGCAGATCTATTGCGGGCACGAGTACACCGAAAGCAATGCGCGGTTTGCCCTGTCGATTGATCCGGACAATTCGGCGCTGAAGGAACGGGCCAGGGAAATCTTTGCCCTGCGCGAGGCTGGCCTGCCGACATTGCCCACCACTTTGCTGCGCGAAATGGCAACCAACCCGTTCCTGCGCTGGCATGACCCGGCAATACGCCGCAACCTGAAGCTGGAGAACGCCAGCGACGAGGCCGTGTTTACCGAAATCCGCAAGCGCAAGGACAATTTCTGATGACATTGACCGCAGATGATATCCGCAGGGAGCTCGGGCTGCAGCCGCACCCCGAGGGCGGCGCCTATATCCAGATGTTTCGCGACAACCAGAGCGGCTGGCCGGTGGGCGGGCGCGGCCATTCCACGGCCATCTATTTCCTCCTTGAAAAAGGCGAGATTTCCGCCTGGCACCGGGTGAAAGACGCCGCCGAGGTCTGGCACTGGTATGGCGGCGCGCCGCTGCAACTGACCATGGCCACCGAAGGCGCGCCGCATGAAGTCCACCGGCTCGGCATGGATATCATGGCAGGCGAGCGGCCGCAGGGCATTGTCCCCGCCGGCCATTGGCAGACAGCCAAATCGCTCGGCGACTGGACGCTGGTCGGCTGTACGGTTGCGCCGGGTTTCGACTTTGCCCAGTTCGAACTGGCCGCACCGGGCTGGGAGCCCTAAACCGGCCGCTTCCGGAAAATCATTTCCTTGGCGGCAAGCACAGCGCCAAGGGTGATTAGCAGGCAGGCCAGCAGGACGCGCATCGTCGGTTCGGCCGCGCCTGCCGCGATCAGCACAAGCGTCGACAGCAGCGGCGCCGCATAGCTCGACGCACCCAGCACCTGGATATTGCCGCGCTTGACGCCAAAATCCCAGGCATAGAAGGCCGCGCCCACCGGGAAAAGACCGAGCCCCAGCACCGCCAGCCACTGCGTCAGCGATTCGGGCCAGACGGTCTGCTCCAGCGCCAGATGCGAAATCAGCGACAGAACCGATGTCGCCACGCAGAAGCCGGTCACCGCATCGGTCGGCACGCTGGCAAAACGCCGCGACAGCAGCGAATAGGCGGACCAGGTCAGGGCGCAGAGCCCGGCCATGGCGTAGCCGAAGGCATATTGCGCCTCGAAGCCGACACTGCCGCCCTTGGTAACGATCAGCACCGTGCCCGCCAGCCCCAAAAGCGTTCCCAGCACGTGGAACCAGCGCAGGCGCTCGCCCGGCATCAGCGCCGAGCCGACCACGATGAACAGCGGCCAGAGATAGGCGATGAGGCTGGCATCAACCGCCGGGGCGTTGCGCAGGGCGGTGAAATACAGGAAGTGATAGCCGAACAGGCCGACAACGCCGAGAAGCCAGACCTTTGCCGGCTGGCGCAGGTGCTGTGCCGCGCCCGGCCGCCAGAGCCAGGACAGCAGGCCAAGACAGGCGCCGATGGCGAAGGTCATGGCCGTCAGCTGAAACGGCGGCACCTTGCCCGACACGTCGGTGAACAGCGCGAGCATCGCCCACATGATAACAGCAAGAAACCCGACAGATGTAGCCACGCGCCGCCCCCATTTAACAAGAGCGGCGCCCCTGCCGCTTCTATTGCATCTTTTCAAAACGGGTCGCGTAAACGGTCACCGTTCCGATCTGCGTGCCGATCTTCGCCTGCACCGGCGAATAGATACCGGACTTGCCGAGGGATGCAAAGGTGAGACTGATCTTGCTCTTGTTTTTCAGATATTCGATCGCGTCGCGCCCCGCCTGATAGCCGCCGACCGGAATGAACTTGACCGAACAGGTGATCGTATCGCCCTTGAAACCCTTGGTGGAAAATGGCTTTGGGCTCCCGGATGGCGAGAGCTGAAGGTCCGCCCGGGTCTGTCCGTCGTAGAGATGCAGGGTCTGCGTGCAGACCTGTCCGATGCTGTCCGCCGCAACCATGACGCCGGAGATCGGATCCGTCACGCCCTGCAGCGCTGCGGGCTCAAGCTCCACCCATTTGTCCTTCTTGCGGACCGGCGGGACATTGGTCGTATCCGTCACATTGCCGTTGGCAAAGGCAATCGAGGTGCTTTTGTCCTTCTTGCCGTGCCGGTACTTGACGAGATAGGAGTTCGGCAGCGCGCCGGTTTTGCCGAACTGGCCCTTCACATCGATATTGCCCTTGGTGTCGTCAAAGACGGTCACGAGCCCGGAGCTTCTCAGGCCGCCGGTCACCGTATAGGCGCCGCCCGAGACACTGGTTGAAAAATTCGCCTTGGCAATCGTCAGTCCGAGCAGCGAAACCCGGTAATCGGATTTGTAGATTTCCTCGGCGCGCGCCGGGAGCGCACCGGCAACGAGCAATATCCCTGCGGCAATCGCAGCATATCCGCAGCCGGGCCGCCGAATGAGACCAGTCATGTCCCGCTCCTTCAAATTGCATCACGCATGTGTGAATTGCCTGTGGTGAGACCGTACAAAGCAGGCAAAGTTGTGTTAAACATTGCGACAAGTCCGTTAAATACACAAAACCGGAGCAGAAGCACACTTGACGCGCGCGGCTCATATCACTATAGAAACGCGACTTCCCAATAGGCCGCCTGTCCGATATGCGCGCCGCTGCACGGCGACGTGTGATGGTAACAAGAACATTCGGGCTATAGGTAATGAATTTTGAAGGTGAGACCCAATGTCCCGCACATGTGAATTGACCGCTAAATCGGTACAGTACGGCAACAATGTGAGCCACGCGAACAACAGAACGCGCCGCCGCTTCCTGCCGAACCTCTGCCACGTTACGCTGATCTCCGAAGCTCTCGGTCAGAGCTTCCGTCTGCGCGTTTCGGCCCATGCCCTGCGCACCGTTGAACATCGCGGTGGCCTGGATGCATTCCTGGCCAAGGCTGACGAGAAGGAGCTGTCGCAGCGCGCCCGTCTCCTGAAGCGCCAGATTGCCAAGAAGTCGGCTGAAGCCCCTGTTGCTGCCTGACCGGCCAGCACGGTTCTGACATCCTAATCGCTTGAGGCCAGCGCATGCTGGCCTTATTGTTGCTGGTTCCATTACCCAGGATAAAAAAATGCCGCTTTCGCGCGCCTATTCCCTGCCGGATTTCATTTTCCCCGTCCTCGCCATGTGCCTGGTCGTGGCTGCGTCCAATATCCTGGTGCAGTACCCGTTCAACCATCTCGGACTGGGCGAAATCCTGACCTACGGGGCCTTCACCTACCCCGTCGCCTTCCTCGTCAATGACCTGTCGAACCGCCGTTTCGGACCGCAATTCGCCCGTAAGGTCGTCTATGCCGGGTTCGTCATCGCCGTTATTCTGTCAGTCTGGCTGGCAACCCCGCGCATCGCCATCGCCTCGGGCTCGGCCTTTCTCTGCGCCCAGCTGCTGGATGTTACCGTCTTCGGCAAGCTGCGCCAGCTGACCTGGTGGAAGGCGCCGTTCGCGTCCGCCGTGTTCGGTTCGTTGCTCGATACGCTGCTGTTTTTCTCCATCGCCTTTGCCGCGCAGTTTGCCTGGATCGATCTGGCAACCGGGCGCGCCGACTCATCGCTCGCCATGCTGGTGCCTTTCCTCGGCAAGGATATCCCGCTGTGGATGTCGCTCGGCTTCGGCGACCTGATGGTGAAGATTGTCATGGCCGTGGTGATGCTGGTGCCCTATGGCGCCATTCTCGCCATCTTCGCGCCGGCGATCTATTCGGCCAACCGGAATTCCAGATAGAGATTTCTCTGCAGGATCGAGTTGTTGTCATCCGATATCATCGAGATGCGGGTTGAACCATCCTCGGCCTGCCAGACATCCAGCCCTTCCATATTGTCGATCTGATCGCGCATATCCGCCTCGAGGATGAACGGGCCGTCGACTGTCGCGCCCGGCTTGATATCGCCAGCCGCGATCCGGCGGATGCGTAGCCTGATGCCGCTGGCAAGGCTGAAACGCCGCTCCAGCAGCAGGAGATCGCCATCAGGCAGAAAAGCACCGTCGCTGATGTCGAAACTGTCCAGCCGCTTGACGAAGAAGATGCCCTTGCCCGGCCCCTCCAGCACAGCGGCGTAGATATCGCCCGCCCTGTTGATGCTTTTCTCAGTTACCGCAACCCGCGCACCCTTCAACGGGCTTGTTGCAGGCGCATAGGCCAGCGTCTCAAACCCGCGATTGTTGCGCAATTCGCTTTTCGGCACCGGCAGCGGCAATTCCCGCGGCCGCGACGCAAAGCTCTTCAGGTCAAGGTCGAACTCGGCAATGCGATGGACCCGCTCGAAGGACACCGTGACCGTCCCGCCCGCCACGGCCATCCCTTCCGCATCCGCATTGCGCTTGCCTTGGACGGCGTTGCCGTCCGCATCCTGGATCGGTGCCAGCCGGAAATTGCCGACCGATACCGGCACGCCCTTAATGTCCCGCCGCATGACCCCGGCATACCAGAAGCCCGTATCGGTTATGCCGAGAAAGCTCTGGCCCGCATCGAGATAGCGGAACGCCGACATGCCGCCGAAATCGGGATTTCTGGAACGCAATTCCAGCCCTCCGACAAATTCGAGGCTGCCGAACCGGGTCTGGGCGGAACCTATGCGGAAATGCGAAACAAGCCGCGCGGTAATGACCGCTGGCGCAACGCCATCGGTCTGCGCCTGGGCAGGCGGCACAGGGAACAGAGCCAGAAGGAAAATGAACCGTATGCGCCAAACAAGCAGCGCCATACGGTTCATGTCAGTGTTTCCGGGCGGCAGATTTGCCCGCGGCGCGGCGTTGTTCCTGTTCTTCAAACAGCGATGCCAGCTGCTCGGTCATGGCGCCCGCCAGTTCTTCGGCATCGACAATGGTCACCGCCCGCCGGTAATAGCGCGTCACGTCATGGCCGATACCGATGGCGATCAGCTCAACGGGCGAGCGCGTCTCGATCTCTTCGATCACGGCGCGCAGATGCCGTTCGAGATAGTTGCCCGGGTTGACCGACAGGGTGGAATCGTCGACCGGCGCACCGTCGGAAATCATCATCAGGATCTTGCGCTGCTCCGGCCGCCCCAGCAGACGCTGATGCGCCCAGATCAGGGCCTCGCCATCAATGTTTTCCTTCAGCAGCCCTTCGCGCATCATCAGCCCAAGATTGCGCCGGGAGCGGCGCCACGGGGCATCGGCACGCTTGTAGACGATGTGGCGCAGATCGTTGAGGCGGCCGGGATTGGCAGGCTTGCCGCGCTCCAGCCACGCCTCGCGCGCCTGCCCGCCCTTCCATGCCTTGGTGGTGAAGCCAAGAATCTCGACCTTCACGCCGCAGCGCTCAAGCGTGCGCGCCAGAATATCGGCGCAGGTCGCAGCGACCGTGATCGGACGGCCGCGCATCGAGCCGGAATTGTCAATCAGCAGGGTGACGATTGTGTCGCGGAAATCCGTATCGCGTTCCTGCTTGTAGGACAGGGGCTGCGTCGGATCGATGACCACGCGCACGAGACGCGCCGAATCGAGATAACCTTCTTCCAGGTCAAAATCCCACGAGCGGTTCTGCTGCGCCATCAGGCGCCGCTGCAGGCGGTTGGCCAGACGGCCGACGACACCGGAAAGATTGGCAAGCTGCTTGTCGAGGAAGGCCCTCAGGCGCTCCAGCTCCGCATCGTCGCACAGCTCTTCCGCATCGGTGGTTTCGTCGAATTCCTGGGTGAAGACCTTATAGCCGCTTTCGCTGCCGAGATTGGAAAACGGCTGGTTCGGACGGCGCGCCTCGCCGGGCATTTCCGCATCCGTATCCGCATCGTCATCGATCTCGTCAGAGGAGGCATCGGCCGCTTCGGTCTCGCCCGACTGGCTGTCGTCGCTGGAGCTTTCCGAATCATCATCCTCGGATGCATCGCTGCCCTGGTCTTCGTCGGACCCGCCTTCGTTGTTCTCTTCGGGCTCCGGCGCGTCCTCGTTGTTTTCCTGGTCCTCGTCCTGCTCGCTCTCCTGCGACAGCTCTTCGGCCATCTCCATGGAAGCCAGCATTTCGCGGACAACGCGGGCGAAGGCGTTCTGGTCGTTGATCTTCTCGCCGAGATGTTCGAGGTCGGCGGCCGCCTTTTCCTCGATCCAGTCACGCCAGAGGTCGACGACATTGCCGGCGGATTCGGGCGCCTTGCGGCCCGTCAGCTTCTCGCGCACCATCAATGCGACGGCTTCTTCCAGCGGCGCTTCGGCCTTGTCGGTGATGGCCGGGAAATTGGCGCGGGAATATTTGTCCGCCAGCATCGAGCTGAGGTTCTCGGCCATGCCGTCCATGCGCAGGGCACCGATCGCCTCGACACGTGCCTGTTCGACCGCATCGAAAATCGCACGCGCCTGCTTGCCCTCCGGCGCCAGCGTCGCATGGATGCGGTCATTGTGGCATGCCTTGCGCAAGGCCATGGAATCGCCGATGCCGCGGGTAACCGCGATATCGGTGGCCGTCGGGCGTTTTGGCAGATCGGGCAGACGCGCCCGATGTCCCGTCAGGGCCGGACGATCATTGCCAAACCCGACTTCCATTTCATGATCGCCGGCAATGGCCCGCATGCAGGCCGTAACCGCGCGCTTGAAAGGCTCGGAATCAACCGGGCCTTTCGGATTTGTGCGTGAATTGTCTCCCGGTCCCGCCATGCTCTGATGACGCTCAGCCTATGACCACATTGGCCGTCGACTCCGGCAGTTCCTTGCCGAACGCACGCTGATAGAACTCGGCAACGATCGGACGTTCCAGTTCATCGCACTTGTTGAGGAAGGTCAGGCGGAAGGCAAAACCGACATCCTTGAAGATATCGGCATTTTCGGCCCAGGTGATGACCGTACGCGGGCTCATCACCGTGGAGAGGTCGCCATTGATGAAGGCGGCACGGGTCATGTCGGCAACGCGGACCATCTTCGAGACGATCTCCTTGCCTTCCTTGTTCTGGTAGTGCTTGGCCTTGGCCGCAACGATGGCGGCTTCATTGTCATGCGGCAGATAATTGAGCGTCGTCACGATGGACCAGCGGTCCATCTGCGCCTGGTTGATCTGCTGCGTGCCATGGTAGAGGCCGGTTGTATCGCCGAGACCGACAGTGTTGGCCGTTGCGAACAGGCGGAACGCCGGGTGCGGGCGGATCACGCGGCTCTGGTCGAGCAGCGTCAGGCGGCCGGACGATTCAAGCACGCGCTGGATGACGAACATCACATCCGGACGGCCGGCATCATACTCGTCGAACACCAGCGCCACATTGTGCTGATAGGCCCATGGCAGGATACCGTCGCGGAATTCGGTGATCTGCATGCCTTCCTTGACGACGATGGCATCCTTGCCGACGAGATCGATACGGCTGACATGGCTGTCGAGATTGACGCGCACGCACGGCCAGTTAAGGCGGGCGGCGACCTGTTCGATGTGGGTTGATTTACCTGTTCCGTGATAGCCGGACACCATGACGCGCCGGTTGAAGGCAAACCCGGCCAAAATGGCCAGCGTGGTCTGCTTGTCGAACAGATAATCCGGATCGGTCTCCGGCACATATGCATCGCCCGCCTTGTAGGCAGGGACCATCATGTCGGTATCAAATCCGAACAGCTTTGCGGCAGAAACCGTAGTATCCGGCAAATTCGCAATATCGCGATCAACCTTATTCATCATGCCTCCAGCGCGACTGCACGCGCAGACGCAATAAGATAGTCACACCCATGAAGCCTCGACGGGAGGCTTCGAATTCAGCCAAACATGGTCCTTAGCAAAAACCAGCCTGTTTGAGCAATTGATAAGCCTGGATAACGTCGCGGAAACGATCCTCGGAAGCCCGATCACCGCCGTTTGCATCGGGATGATGGCGCTTCACCAGTTCTTTATAGCGCGACTTGATGTCTTCGCCAGTGGCTTTTACATCAAGACCGAGAGTATCCAGCGCTTTTGCCTCCAAAGGCTTGGCCTTGCGCAGGCGCGCACTCGGCCGTGCATCCCCGAACACGCTGTTCGGATCACGGAAGCGGTTCTGATAGGCGGCCCGGCCCGAGCGCAGCTTGGAAAAGTCCGGCGACGTCTTGGCACCGCCGGATGCGGCAGCCGCGGCACTGGCGCCAGCGCCGCTGCCCGGAAGGCCCGCGACGGTCCAGGTCGGCCGGTCGCCGGTCAGGGCTTCCTTCTGATAGCGCGCGACTTCCGCGTCGGAGAGACCGGAAAAATAATTGTAACCTTTGTTGTATTCACGGACATGATCGATGCAGAAATGAAAGAACTCGCCTTCCTTCATGCGTCCAACCGGCGCACGGTGCGGACCCGGCTTGTCGCAGCCATCCCACTGGCACACGGGAATGCGCGATTTCTCCTCTTCCACCTTTTTCGGGCGGATGCGGATGCTGTCAAAATATTTCGAATTTGAGGTCATTGCGTACGATTATCAACGGATTGGTTTACAAGACAAGAATTGACAATTGCCCATGGATCAACCTAACGCCTGAAATGGCGGTAAATTTGTGATCATGTACGGATTTGCCAAATGAAACTACCATATGGGCGCAGGAGAACGAAATGTCCACTCAGTCAGCGATCGAAAACAAACTGACGCAGGCTTTTCATCCTGTTTCATTGACCGTCATCAACGAGAGTCATCTTCATGCCGGCCACCATCATGAAGACAGCGGGCATCATGCCACATTTGACGGTTCGGGTGAAACGCATTTTCGCGTGCGCATTGTCGCAGAAGCTTTTGCGGGCCTGTCGCGCGTTGCACGCCACAGGGCGATCAACGAGGTCCTGAAGGACGAGCTGGCGGGCAGCGTCCACGCACTTGCGCTGGAACCGGCAGCACCGGGCGAAGCGACACGCCGCTAAGGCCCGGCCTAACCATCCTCGCCTTGCATCAATTGCCGTTGCAGGCGGCCGATCATCAGCGCCTGCAGCTCGCTCTCCCCGCCATAGGCGCCGGCCGTCTGCCGCAGCATGCCGATCAGCTGAAAACGCTCGTCCACGCTCAGGCGTGCCCGCAGCATCGGCACCATGTCGTCAGCCATCGCTGGGAACGAACCCCGGCGTCTGGTATAGCGCCAGGCTTTGCGGAACATCGCATCCGGATCGCCGATCCCCAGCGGACCGCCGACCAGCGCGATGATCTGTTGTCTTTCGTCCTGGGTCAGCGGCGCACCGGTGCGCACAAGCTGAATCATCAGCACGGTTGCCGCCAGCCGCGGATCACGGATCCGGCTATGGCGCGAACCGACGAGACGGTCGAACGCCCGCCTGCTCCTGTTTCTCAGAAGAGGCGTATTTCTGTCCAGATCCCGAATGGAACGAGCCGCCCATTGCAGCCGGAACATCCAGTAAAAAATCGCGGCAATTCCACTTAAAATGGCAATAACAATATGCATGCAGCCTCTAGCTTAGGTGCAGGAAAGCGTCTGAAAAAACAATATCTTAAAATTATCGAACCAGTGGCGGCAGCTTAACCGGTTTTGCCCTTTTCGTCATCCTCCAAAGGTCGAATACGCAGCCGGGTAATGCGGTTTTTTTCCCGCTTCAGCACGGTGAAGCGCTTGCCGTGGAAGGTGAATGCCTGTTTTTCCGTCGGGATGCTCTGGGTTTCATGGATGACGAGGCCAGCAATGGTTGTGGCCTCCGCATCCGGCAGGTTCCAGTCGAGCGCCCGGTTGAGGTCGCGAATTGGAACGGAGCCATCGACCAGCACCGACCCATCCGGCTGGGGGCGGCAGCCCTGAACGTCAATGTCGTGCTCGTCGGCGATATCACCGACAATCTCTTCCAGAATGTCTTCGAGCGTGATCAGCCCCTGCACGTCGCCATACTCATCCACGACAATGGCGATATGCGCCTTGCGGCGCAGGAAGGCATTGAGCTGGTCCTGCAGGGTCGTCGTATCGGGCACGAACCAGGGCTTGGTCGCCACCTTCATGATGTTGATCTTGGAAAAGTCGCGGTTGGAATCGCGGATGGCCCGCACCAGATCCTTGGCATGCACGACACCGACAATATTGTCATTGTCGCCGCGCCAGACGGGAATGCGGGTGTGGTGGCTCGCCAGAATCTGGCCGATGATCTCCTCGATGGGATCATCGGCATTGATCGAATCCATATCCGTCCGGTGGATCATGACGTCATAGACTTCAAGCTCGCGCAGATCGAGCAGGCCGCCGATCTGGTCACGGTCGCGCTTCACCACCGAGCCCTCCCGGTGCAGGAGATCGACGGCGCCGCGCAGTTCCTCCTGCGCCGACAGCATGGATGTCACCGAACCGAGATCGATGCCGAACAGGCTAAGGATACGGCGCACGATCCAGTTGATGAGGTCCGACAGCGGCCCGAAGATGAACACGGCAACCTGTGCGAACCGCACCAGCGCCAGCGCATTGCGGTCGGGGCTCGAAATCGCCCAGGATTTTGGCAGCACCTCGGCAAAAATCACCAGAAGTACCGTCATGATCGCCGTGGCATAGGCCACGCCCGCCTGGCCGAACAGATTGAGCAGCATGCTCGTGGTCAGGGAGGAGGCGAGGATATTGATCAGATTGTTGCCGATCAGCATGACGCCGATCAGACGGTCGCGTTTTTCGATGAGACCTTCGACCACCGTCGCACGGTCGTCGCCGCGTTTGGAAAGCCGGTGCATCCGGGCGCGCGACACGGCCGTCAGCGCGGTTTCGGATCCTGAAAAGAGACCAGACATCAGGATCAGAAGGAAAATGATTCCGCAAAAGATCCAGAGTTCCAGGTTCATTTTGGGTGTTTCTCCTGCAAGAAGCTGAGAACCGCCGATGGCGGCACATCCCTGGCGATAAAGGACCGGCCGATACCGCGGGTGAGAATGAAGGTCAGCGCACCGCGCGTCACTTTCTTATCCTGGGCAATATACTCCATCAGCGCCTCCGCTGGCGGCAATGCACCGGGAATGTCGCTGATGGAAACCGGCAGCCCGACCTGCCGCAGATGCGCTTCAACCCGTGCGGCATCGTCGGCGCTCGCCAGATTCATCCGGACCGAAAACTGGTGGGCGAGAACCATGCCGATGGCAACGCCCTCTCCGTGCACGAGCCGGGCGGAATCGTAGTGCGTGGCGGTTTCCAGTGCGTGGCCGAACGTGTGGCCGAGATTGAGCAGCGCCCGGTCGCCGGTTTCGCGCTCGTCGCGCGCCACGACATCGGCCTTTGACTGGCAGGAGACGGCAATGGCGCGGGTGCGCTCCGGCCCGCCGGTGAAAATGCCCTGCCAGTTCTTCTCCAGCCAGGCAAAGAAGTCCGGCCGGTCGATCAGCCCGTATTTGGCGACTTCCGCATAGCCGGCGCGAAATTCGCGCGGGCTGAGCGTGTCGAGCACATCCGTGTCGGCCAGCACCAGTTGCGGCTGATAGAAAGCACCGACGAGGTTCTTGCCATGCGCCGTGTTGATGCCGGTCTTGCCGCCAACGGACGAATCCACCTGGGCCAGCAGCGAGGTCGGTATCTGTACGAAGCCCATGCCGCGCCGGGCAATGCTGGCGGCAAAGCCGGCGAGATCGCCGATCACGCCGCCGCCGAAGGCGATAACGATATCGCCCCGCTCCAGCCGGGCGGCCAGGATGGCATTGGTGACGGTTTCGAGCGTGGCAAAACCTTTCGACTTTTCACCGGGGGCAACGAGAACCGGTGTCGATTCGATGCCGCCAGCCTTCAGGCTGTCCGCCAGGCGCTGCAGATGCAGCGCGGCAACATTCTCGTCGGTGACGATGGCCACCCGTCCTGCGCCGGTGCGCCCCGCAATCTCCTGCCCCGCACGCTCGATCAGGCCCGCGCCGATGAGAATGTCGTAGGAACGGTCTCCGAGTTTGACCGGAACTGTCGTCAGGGCGCTCATCGCGGGGATTCCTTGTTGTCCAGATGCTGCGACACCGCCTGCATCGCTTCAAGCGCGATGATCTCTTTCTTTTCCTCGCGCGAGAGAATGGTCAGATCCGCCTGCGCATAGACGGGATAGCGCTCGCTCATCAACCGCTCCATGACGGCGCGCGGATTGTCGCTTTTGAGGAGCGGCCGGTTCTGCTTGCGCACGACACGGTTCATCAGCACGTCGAGTTCGGCATTGAGCCAGATCGATATGCCTTCGGACGCAATCGCTCCGCGCGTCTGCGCGTTCATATAGGCACCGCCGCCGGTGGCCAGAACGATGGGCCCATCTTCGAGCATGCGCGCGATAACCCGGCGTTCCAGATCACGGAACTCCGCTTCACCATAGGCTTCGAACAGTTCCGGAATGGTCATGGTCGAGACTTTTTCAATCTCGTTGTCGGCGTCGAAAAACGGCAATTCGACCAGCGAAGCCAGTTTTTTACCCACGGTGGATTTGCCTGCGCCCATCAAACCGACGAGCACAATAGACCGGTGCCCCAGGCGTTCCCGGATGGATCGGGCCAACTCCGGAACCTGGGCTGTGCCAAGAATATCGTCAATGCTGTTCATAAATGCGTTTCGACAGGAAAACCGGGCTTTCGTCAAGCAAAGTGTGGGCTTGTCCTTGTGTCTGGCCTTCATCAATTCATAAGAGTTTCCGTTGCAAGATTATGGAACATGGAAAGCCAGCTTGCAAAGTCGATTTGATGCCCACACTGACCCGATTGATCATCACCCTCGCGGTTCTCGCCGGGCTCGTCTACGCGGGGATGCTGGCGCTCGTGACCTTCGTGCACCCGACACAGACGGAACTGACCATCCGCATTCCCACAGAAAAGCTCAATCCCAAACCCGGCAATCCGAAGTAGAGCCATGCGCACAGCAGCAGCGATAGAGACATTTCTTGAGATGATGAGCGCCGAACGCGGCGCGGCGCAGAACACGCTTGAGTCCTATCGTCGCGACCTCGAGGATGCGGCGGGTTTTGCCAGCGCCACCGGCGTACAGCTGACCATGGCCGAGCCCGCAACGATCCGTGCCTATCTCGACGATATCGCCGGACGCGGCTATGCCGCAACCTCGCAGGCACGGCGGCTCTCGGCGCTGCGCCAGTTCTTCCGCTTTCTCTATACGGAAAATATCCGCACCGACGACCCGACGGGCACGCTGGATGCGCCCCGGAAGGACCGCTCTCTGCCAAAAATCCTCAGCGAGGCGGATGTCGAGAAACTGCTGGGACGTGCCGAACTGGAAACCCTGGACACCACCGCCCCGGCGGGCGACCATCTGCGCGCCCTGCGCCTGCATGCGCTGCTGGAAATTCTCTACGCGACGGGGTTGCGCGTTTCCGAGCTGGTCGGCCTGCCGGTGACGGTTGCCCGGTCCGATCACCGCTTTCTGATGGTGCGCGGCAAGGGCTCGAAAGACCGCATGGTTCCGCTCTCCAGCAAGGCCCGCGCGGCCATGACAACCTATCTCGCCGTGCGCGACGCACTGCCCAACCTTGCCGGCAATCCCTGGCTTTTCCCGGCCATCTCCGAAACGGGCTTTCTGGCGCGGCAAGTTTTCGCGCGCGAACTGAAGGGGCTGGCCGCCCGTGCCGGACTTGTGACTTCTGCAATCTCGCCCCACGTGTTACGGCATGCCTTCGCCAGCCATCTCCTGCAGAATGGCGCGGACCTGCGGGCGGTGCAACAATTGCTGGGTCATTCGGATATTTCAACGACCCAGATTTATACCCACGTCATGGAGGAGCGGCTGCACCGCCTTGTCACGGAGCACCACCCTCTGGCAGACTGAACCCATCCCCCCGCGAAACAGGCGGGACCACGGACTTGACGGGACTCTCTATGTGGCGGCTGTTGAAAAAGCTGTTTTCGAGACCAGAACCGGCGCCAGTCGAAGCCGATAGCGAAGTGATGCGCTTCGACGAAACCGGGTTCACGCGGTCCAGCCAGCTGATCCGCTCCATGGGCTGGCGCGAACATTGGGACTGGGGCGAGATCGACGGTTTCGGCTTCTCGTTCAAACAGGCCATGTTTCCCGATCCCTGGTTCGGCGACTATATGGAGAGCGAATGGTTCATCATCGTTGACAACCAAAGCGCACCCGAACACATCTATTTCCATGCGGACTGGCTGAACATCGACCATCTTCCGCCCGCCCTTCTGCAAAACATGCCCGGTCTTGACATCGCCGAGCTGCGCAAGGGCCTGAACAATGCATCGCAGGGTTTTCACTATTACGAGGGCGAAGGCGAGTGGATCGGCTGGCAGCGCCCAAAACCCGCCAAGCGGGCGAGACCGGCGAAGAAGGCAGCACCGAAACGCAAGACGGCACCGGCCAAGCCCCGCGCACCGGCCAAGAAGCCGGATGCATAGGCCGCAGGCCGCCACGCTTTCACCAAACGCGCCACGGGACAAGGCCCTGAGCTTGGCTCTTATCCACGGCTTTCCACCACACCTTCGCCGGAATTATCCCTATAAGTGGCGCCATGAACGCGCCTTGTCGGCCATGCTTCCTTGACATGAGCGTCCGCAACAGCCAGTTAGGTCGTGAAAAATCCACCGTTATGCAGGCAGACACGTCGTCCATGTACAACTATCTCGATTTCGAAAAGCCGGTCGCTGATCTCGATGGCAAGATTCTCGAACTGAAGAAGCTTGCGGAAGAAGGCGGCGCACTCGACACCAATGACGAGATCGCCCGCCTGGAAAAGCGGTCGGCCGAAGCGCTGCGTGATCTCTACCGCAAGCTGACGCCCTGGCAGAAGGCACAGATCGCCCGCCATCCGGACCGTCCGCACTGCATCGATTACATCGGCAGGCTGTTCACCGATTTCACGCCGCTCGCCGGTGACCGCAACTTTGCCGAGGACGAAGCCATCCAGGCCGGTCTTGCCCGTTTCAACGGCCAGGCCGTCGCCGTCATCGGCCAGGAAAAGGGCAACGACACGAAGTCCCGCCTCAAGCACAATTTTGGCATGGCCATGCCCGAAGGCTACCGCAAGGCCGTGCGCGTCATGGACCTGGCCGACCGGTTCAACCTTCCGGTGATCACGCTCGTCGATACGGCCGGTGCCTTTCCGGGCATCGCGGCGGAAGAGCGCGGACAGGCGGAAGCCATCGCCCGGTCCACCGCGGCATCGCTGAACCTGAAAGTGCCCATGGTTTCCGTCATCATCGGCGAAGGCGGCTCCGGCGGCGCCATCGCCATTGCCACGGCGAATCGGGTCTACATGCTCGAACATGCGATTTATTCGGTGATTTCGCCGGAGGGTGCGGCATCGATCCTCTGGCACGATTCCACCCGCGCCAAGGATGCGGCAACCAATATGCGCATCACGGCGCAGGATTTGTACGAGCTGAAAATCATCGACGGCATTATTCCCGAACCCACGGGCGGCGCCCATCGCGGCAAGGATGCGGTGATCGAAGCGACGGGCAACATCATCAACGTCGCCCTGAAATCCATGGCATCGATGGACGGCGAAGCGCTGAAAAAAGACCGGCGTGACAAGTTCCTCGCCATCGGGCGCAATCTCTAAGACATGACAAAGGCCCGGACATCCTCCGGGCCTTTTCATTTCCGACGGAATGCCGCGCATACGCACGGCGGGAAAGGCACTAAGCCGCCGAATAAACCGGGGTGCGACGTTCCGGCAAAAAATTGTTGCGGTTTTTTTGCCAAAGCTGCTTGCAATTCACAGCCCAACCGATTACGAACCGGCCTGCGCAGACGAACGCGCAGATGTGGCACGCGCCCGTAGCTCAGCTGGATAGAGCACCAGACTACGAATCTGGGGGTCAGAGGTTCGAATCCTTTCGGGCGCGCCATTCCTTCCCGACAAAATCGATATCCCTGTTTGCGCGGCCGGCCTTGGCCGATGACGCGGCAATCCCATGCACATTTGCGCCAGATGACGGGACAGAAACTGGGGGCCCTGATTCTAGGCCAGGGAATGGCAGACTTCGCAGATCAGCACGGCGATCCCGACGACGACACCGAAGGCCAGCAGATGCACCCAGACCGGTGTCGTATAATGCAGGTGCTGTTTGTCGTCATACTCGTCGTACACGGCTTCGTTCTCGCGTGGGATTCAGGAGCCCGATCTTGACCCAAGGCCCGGCGAACCGACAGCAAGGCCATGCTCAATGCAGCTTCAATCGGGGATTTCGATTTGCCGTTGCCGCCGCGGCGCCGAAAAGTCTGCCAGCAGGCGGCGTCCCCATGCCCAGAAAATGGGCTTTTTCGCGATCAACAAACTTAACAACTTGTAACTGTATTCCGCTCAAAACCGGGTGTATCCGTTTGCCAGATAACGTGAGACACGCATGGCAAATCACCTCCTCATCGCGGGTACAGGCCGGGCCGGAACGAGCCTTCTCGTCCGCTATCTCAATGCCTTGGGACTGACCACGCACATCAGCAAATCCAATGGACAGACCCATCTGATCGAGGACGCCAATGCCGGTTTGGAGGATCTGATTCTCCATGGCGGCGAGAACCTTCCCTACGTCGTCAAATCTCCCTGGCTGTACCAGTTCATCGATGAGGTGCTCAAGCGCGCCGACATTACGATTGACGGCGTCATCATTCCCATACGCAATCTGGCGGAAGCGGCAAGCAGCCGGATCATTCTCGAATTGCAGCGGCTCCATCACACCCAGGAATGGATGGCTGACGAGGCAAGGACCTGGGACCACTGGGGAGAAACGCCCGGAGGCGCCGTGTATGCGCTCGATCCCGTCGATCAGGCCCGGCTGCTGGCCGTGGGATTTCATCATCTCGTCGAGCGGCTGACACGGGCGGGGATACCGATTTACCTCGTCGCCTTTCCGCGTTTCACCCAGGATCCGGAATACCTTTTTTCCACGCTCCGGGGATGCCTGCCCGCCTCGGCAAACCTCTCATCCATTCAGGCGCTGCACCACAGCCTGATAGAACCTGAGAAGGTCCGGGTGGAATCGGAAATTGCCGTTCAAACCCTGCCAAGACTCCCGGCGGCGACATCGGATGATTTTCCGTCGCTCGAGCAGCTCGACAACATTGCCCTGCGGCGCGAGATCAAGAAGGTGAGGCTTCTTCACGCCGCAGCCATGGACAAGGGCAATCAGGACCGGAGCGCGCTTGAGCAAAAATCACGCGAACAGGATCAGATCATCCTGCGGCTGCAGGGGGAGCTGAGCGCGATCCGATCAAGCACCTCCTGGCGGATGACCCAGCCGCTGCGACACGTGGTTCAAAGGGTCCGCAATCAGCGGCCGTGATAAGCCGGACAATGGCTGAAAAAAGCGGATTTTTGCACCTCTTCCCGGCCGTTCTGATTGACGTGATTCCACCCGCCCCAATTTGGCCATCCACTCCGCAGTTCCTGCAAAGCAGCTATGCATTCTTGTCACTGCAAGTTTGACCGGGCATCGACTATATGCAGCTCACGATCAAGAAATGATCCAACAAACAATAAGTTACCAAGGTGAGTGAAATGAACCTGATCCGCTCTTACAACAACTGGCGCCGTTATCGTGACACTGTCACCGAACTGAACCGCCTGTCCGCACGTGAACTGAACGACCTCGGCATCTCCCGTGGCGATATCGCCTTTGTTGCCAAGAAGGCCGCAGCTGCGCGCTAATCGAATTCAAAGTTGACGTTCGGGATGACCTCCTCCCAGGTTCCGAACGTTCGAAGGCCGGCACTCCTCCTCCCAGCCGGCCTTTACAAATAGCACCCACCGCACCTCCTCCCGCGGTGGGTGTTGTTTTTTCAGGCCCTGCCTGATTGCCGCCCGCCGGCTTTCCCCGTATTGGTCGCTTCCTCTTGGTTGCACGATCCACAGGCGGAGGAACTTCATGACAAGTGGTATCCATCACATCACCCTGATCACCCGCAGCGTTCAGGCGAATGTGGACTTCTACGCCGGTTTTCTCGGTCTTCGCCTGGTCAAACGCACCGGCGGCTATGAAGACGCGACCCAGCTTCACCTCTTCTATGGCGATGCCGCTGCAACCCCCGGTTCGTTGATCACCTTTCTCGTCTGGGAAGACGGATCGCTCGGCCGGGTCGGTTACGGCCAGCCAAGTGAAATTGCCCTGGCCATTGCCCCGGAGGCCATCGGTTTCTGGCTGACCCGCGCCCTCCAGCACAATATTGCCGTCACCGGCCCCGCACAGGAATTCGGCGAAACCGTCCTGCGGCTGAAAGACCCCGATGGCGTGATCGTGAAACTCGTTGGAACATCCGGGGTCACGGGTGCCGCGCCGTGGACCGTCAAGGACATTGCCGAGGCTGATGCCATCCGGCGCATCCGCGGCGCCACTGTCCTCACCGAACAGCCGCAAGCCACCTGCGCCTTTCTCGAAACCTATTTCGGCTTTCACGCCGGCGAGCGCACCGACACGATCGTGCGGATGGTTTCGGCCTCCGGCGATTGCGTCGATGTGCGCGATGCCAGCGGCTTCTGGAGTTCCGCGCCCGGCACAGGAACGATCGATCACATCGCCTTCCGTGCGCCCGATATCGCCCATGCCCAGGCGACCTATAACAGCCTGATCAGGGACGGGTCGGACGCGACCGCCATGCATGACCGCAAGTATTTCCATTCGATCTATGTGCGCGAGCCCGGCGGCACCCTGTTCGAGATGGCGACCGACGGTCCCGGCATGCTTGTGGACGAGACGCTGGAAACACTCGGAACGCGCCTGTTCATTCCGCCGCATTTTGCTGAAGAGGCCGGCAATCTCACGGTGATGCTGCCGCAGTTCGGCCTGCCCGGCGAGGAGCGGTTCCTCTACCGCGAACTGCCTTTCGTGCATCGTGTCTATACGCCCGAACATGCCGATGGCCTGACACTTGTGCTTTTGCATGGCTCCGACGGCAATGAGACCACGCTGCTGCCGCTTGCCGCCAATGCCGCGCCGCATGCCACCCTCATTGGTTTACGCGGGCGCAGCAATGAGGAGGGCATCGGCCGCTGGTTCCGCCGCTTTGGCCCCCTGAGTTTCGACCAGCAGGACATCCGCTCGGAAGCCGAAGCGCTGGCGGCGTTCATCGAAGGGGCCGCCGAGGCCTATCGCCTTGATCTCGAGCGCACGGTGTTTCTCGGCTATTCCAACGGCGCCAACATGCTGGTGGCAACCATGCTGCTGCATCCCGGCCTTGTCAGGAATGCGATTCTCCTGCGCGCGACGAATGTTCTTGAAGAGACACCGCAGACGGATTTGAGCCATGCGAAAATTCTGATGGTCAATGGCGACCACGACCTGTTCGGCGCCAAGACGCCCGATCTCGAAGCACTGCTGCGGCAGGCCGGAGCGGACCTTGCCGTCCAGCGTGTCCATGCCGGGCATGAAACCGGGCAGCATGACATCGATGCCGTGCAGCTATGGATTGAGGCCAACCTTTCCCGCACGGCTTGAGATGCAAGAAGGCCCGGCGCTTATGCGCCGGGCCTCCTTCATTCCGGTTAGACCAGAGGCTTCAGATTTGCTTCGATGGACGCCCGCTTGCCCTCGAGGAACGGCGGCAGGGACAATCCTTCGCCCAGCGTTTCCAGCGGTTCGTCAACGGTGAAGCCAGGACCATCCGTGGCGATCTCGAACAGGATGCCATTGGGTTCGCGGAAATAGAGCGAGCGGAAGTAATAGCGCTCGACCTCGCCGCTGGATGGCATGCGGAAACTTTTCAGCCGTTCCGTCCATTCGTGCAGCTGCTGCACATCCGGCGCCCGGAAAGCCACGTGATGCACCGCACCCGCACCCTGACGGGCCACGGGAAGATCCGGCTGGACCGCGACGTGCAGTTCGGCAGCCGGTCCGCCCTCGCCCATGGAAAAGACATGGACATGACCGGCGCCGTCGGGAGACGGATAGGTGCTGGTCTGGCGCATGTTCATCACGTGCAGGAGAATGGCTTCCGTGTTGGTGATGTCAGGCACGCTGATCGTGATCGGGCCAAGACCGCGGATCTGGTGTTCGGCCGGAACCGGGCTCCTGTCCCAGGGATGTGACGGGCCTGCGCCGCCATCATCGATCAGACGGAACCGCTGGCCTTCGCCATCCTCGAAATCGAGCGACTCACGCCCGCCGGTTTCGCTGATTTCGCCCGACGTGACACCGAGTTCGTCGAAGCGTGCCTTCCACCAGACAAGGCTGGCCTTGCTGCCGACGCGCAGACCCGTGCGCGCAATGCTGTGCGTGCCGCGCCGTTCCGGGCCGACCGGCCAGTCGAAGAAGGTCAGATCGGTGCCGGGCGTTGCCTCGCCATCGGCGTAGAAAAGGTGATAGGCGCTGGTATCGTCCTGGTTGACCGTCTTCTTGACGAGCCGCAAACCGAGGGTCTGCGTGTAGAAACGCAGGTTTTCCGGGGCATTCGCCGTGATGGCGGTCAGATGATGGATACCTGTCAATTGTAGGGACATGGAAGCCTCCTGAATGGGGTTGCCTGGCGCTCATGCGCCGTTGGGGTGAATATCTGCGCTGCCAGCACCGATATAAAGCCCGCTTCGATGCAACCCATGTTCGTTAAAACAGAACGATTTCTCCTAAAACGTCTTTTTCATCGGCACATTGTCCTCTATAAGAGAACCATGAAATGGCGTTTCGATGACCTTGTGACTTTTCTCGACGTGATGGAGACCGGCAGCATCACCATGACTGCCGCCCGGCTCAACCTGTCGAAATCCGTGGTGAGCAAGCGCATCACCGATCTGGAAGCGGCACTCGGCACGCAGCTGTTCCAGCGCTCGCCGCGCAAACTGCTCGCCTCGGACAATGCCCGCGCCTTTGTCGAGCGCGTCCGGCCGCTCGTGCGTGAGATCATCGAGGCGGCCGACACGGTCGGGGAGCGCTACAGCGCCATTCGCGGCACCTTGCGCATCACGGCGCCGATGACCTTCGGCACGTTTTACCTGAGCCGCCTGATTGCCGATTTCGCCCGGCAATATCCCGATCTTGAAATCGCCGTGGAACTCGACGACCGGATGGTCGATCTCGTCAAGGGCGGCTTCGATACCGGCATCCGCATCGGCATTCTCAAGGATTCCAGCCTGATCGCGCGCAAACTGTGCACGGATCCGCGCGTCATATGCTGCAGCCCGGCTTTTGCCGCGGCCAACGGCCTGCCGCAAAACCTCGGCGAACTCGGCTCTTACGCGTGCATCGACTACTCCAACGTCAACACCAGCCAGCTCTGGCAGTTCGAAAACCCGGCAGCCTCCGGCGAACCCATTTCGGTTGCCATGCACGGGCGCATCGTGGCCAACAATGGCGAAGCCATGCGCGACATGGCCATCGCCGGACTGGGGCTGGTGCTCCTGCCCATGTTCATCGCCGCCGAAGCGCTGCGGCGCGGCACGCTCATCAAGGTCTTGCCGGAGGCGAGGCCGCTGCCCTACAGGATCTATGCCGTCTACCCGCCGACCCGGCATGTCTCGGCCAAGGTGCGCGCCTTTATCGACCACGTCGCGCGCCACATCGGCGACCCTCCGATCTGGCAGATGCCTGACGCTCTGCAGAGCGGCGGACGCGAAGCGATGGAATCACGGGCCGAATCACCCGGCTGAATTTGCGGGCGTCATCCGGCTCCGATCGGAAAAATCATAGCCGGTTTTGCAAAAAACCCTGTAAACACTGGGTATAAACCCCGAAAATGCGCTCTATTCCTGATGACAGAGGCGGCAACGCATGCCATACAGACGCCTTCGATCAACGAATATACTGAGGAAACCGCCAACATGAATACGTCCGATCTTATCGAGAAGCTCGTCGCTGATCAGGGTCTTACAAAGGTTCAGTCCAAGGCGATTGTTGATAGCGTTCTTAAGGGCATCACCGATGCCGTCGTCGCAGGCGACGAAGTTTCGCTGCCAGGCTTCGGCAAGTTCAAGGTACAGTCGCGCGCTGCTCGCGAAGGCCGTAACCCTGCAACTGGCGCAACGATCAAGATCGCAGCCTCCAAGAAGGTTGCCTTCCAGCCTGCAAAGGCTCTGAAGGACGCCCTCAACGGCTAATTGCCGTTTGTGCTGATTTCACAAAAGGCGGTGCTCAGGCACCGCCTTTTTTATTGTCGTTGCTGCCGCGTTCGAACCGGAAAAGAATAACGCTGTCGCCATCCTCTTCAAATTCGTCAACCGGCCGAAAGCCTGCCGCTTCCGATGCCCTGATCGCATCGAGATCGCCCGCCTCGTGGGTAATATAGGCGAACCGTTCATCGGAAAAATGCGGGAAGGCGACCTGCGCAAGATATTCCCTCAGCATCAGCGAACCGAGGCCGCGCCCGATATAGTCCGGCTCACCGATGAACAGATCGACGCTGATGCCGTGGTCAAGCGCCGGCAGCTCGTCCTCATAGTCCGCATTGCGGTAGCTCTGCAGATAGCCGAAAGGCAGCTCGCCATAATAGGCGATGTGACAAATATCCGGCGTCTCGCCGCTAAACAATGGCCCGTACTCCTCCGCCACCTCTCCCGGGCTTATCGGGTCCGGCTGGTAGGAATCGCGCATATGCGGCATCATCAGCCACTTCGCCATCAATGGCAGATAGGACAGCGACGCCGGACGGAAGGTGATTGCGGAATGGTCAGTCACGATGGTTCACCGCTTGTTGATTGATAAAGTTTTCGAGACTGTCGAGAGCACCGCTCCAGCCCTGCCTGTGACGATCTCGCGCTGCCTCGTCGTAGAACTTCTCATGGATGAGTGTCAGCAATGTGCCGTCATCCACCCTCTCCAGCACGAGCGTTACCAGCGACTCCCGGTCCGGCAGGGTAATCCAGACCCAGGTGAAGGCAAGGCGCTCTTCAACCACCACCTCGCAATAGACGCCGCTGACATCATGCTGCTCGCCGTCCGGGGTGACGAAGACGACATGATACCTGCCGCCAAGGCGCGGATCGGCTTCAGCCCTCAATGTTTTGGCCCCTGCCGGCCCCCACCAGCGCACGATCATTGAAGGATCGGTCCAGGCGGCCCACACCAGCCGTGGCGGCGCCTTCAAATGGCGTTTGAGCGTCAAAAAGGGTGCAACTGCCATTGTGTTCCTCCATGCATGACTGATGAAACGGGCACGCAACGCGGCCGCTCAGGGGCCGAACACCAACAATTGATGAGGACGCTTGCTTCCTGTCAATGGCGTATTACAGGGCAAGTACGTGTTGCAACGGATGGATCATCTTGGGAAAACAGTGTATTTCGCCATAAATCCGCCCTGTCTTCATTGCAGGTGACAATTGTATGATTGAGCAATTTGACTCATTGCAGTAAGGCTTTATCAACTATACCGGGTGCAAATAGGGGGTTGTGGATACCAATCCACACAATTTCGGCGAAGCGAACTGGTACCAGCTGCGAAGATGAAAATACCGACACATATCCTTGCTCCGTTATTGCTGACCCTGTTTCTGGCGGGTTGCCAGGGCGCGTCGGTATCCGACCTTGCGCCAAAATCCGAAAAGCAATTGTCCGAAAAACTGGTCAAGCTGATGAAGACCAAGGGCATGACCATGACCGCGCCGATCATGGTTCGCATCTTCAAGGAAGAGAGCGTTCTTGAAGTCTGGAAGCGCAAGGACAACGGCCGCTACGATATCGTCACGAGCTACCAGATCTGCAAATGGTCCGGCAAGCTCGGCCCGAAATTCATCGAGGGCGACCGCCAGGCACCGGAAGGCTTCTATGCCGTTCGCCCGGCGCAGATGAACCCGAATTCCAGCTATTACCTGTCCTTCAACACCGGCTTTCCCAACGCGCTTGACCGGGCGCTTGGCCGCACGGGCGCCAATCTGATGGTGCACGGCGCCTGCTCGTCGTCCGGCTGCTATTCGATGACCGATGCCCAGGTTCAGGAAATCTACGCCTTTGCCCGCGACGCGTTCAAGGGTGGCCAGGACTCGATCCAGCTCCAGGCCTTTCCATTCCGCATGACCGCAGCCAACATGGCGCGCTACAAGGATGATCCGAACTATCCGTTCTGGAAAAACCTGAAGGAAGGCTACGATCACTTCGAGATTACCAAGGTCCCGCCGAAGGTCGACGTGTGCGAGAAGAAATACGTCTTCAACAACACCACCGACCCGAACGCTCCGATTGCCGCCACCGCCACATGCCCGCCCATGCAGCAGCCTGAAACGCTGAAGATGGCCTATCAGAGCTATCAGACCAATTACGAGGCCGCATTCTCCTCCATGGTCGGCAAGGGCAGCATCCAGGCGCCGAGCCGTTCCATCCAGGGCCTCAACGAAGCCAAGATCATCGCCGAATGGAGCGCCCGCCGCGCCCGTGGCGAGCGCGTGACCCAGGAGCCGCCGTCCCTGTCGCCGCAGGACAAGGACGCCGCGCTGAAGCCGCAGGTCATGGTCCGCCTTGCATCCGCTGTCGCTGCCGACAAGGCCCGTGACGAGCGTGAGGCCGGCAAACGGCACCGCATGACGGTTGCTTCCATCCCGGCGACGGCACCGGCTTCCACCGCCAACCAGGTCGCCGCCAATGTCGTTGCCCCGGCCCGGCAGACAACCGCTCCGGTACCCGCGCCGGCAGCAGCGCCTGTTCAGGCACCACAGGACGTGACCGCCACGGTGGCGGAACAGCCGGCGAAAAAGGCCTGGTGGAAAATCATCGGCAATTGAGCCGCGCACGTTTTCCTGCCTGGAGGGCCCGCCATGTCGGCTGATATCTATGATCTGCGTGGCCTGAATTGCCCGCTGCCGGTATTGAAAACCCGCAAACGTCTGGAAACCATGCCCGGAGGCAGCCGCCTCTGGGTTGAAACCAGCGACCCCCTCGCCGTCATCGACATGCCGAATTTCTGCCTGACCGACGGCCACCGGCTGATCGAGACGGTGACCATCGAGGGCGGCCACCGCTTCCACATCGAGCGCGGCTAGACTTTCAATCCCGGGATTGCCAGCGGATTGTCGAACAGCGCTGCACGGTCCGGCGTATCGACCTTCGGTTCGTTGAGGAAGGCGCTGAACAGCTGTGTCACATAGCTTTCCGGCAGATCCTTGACGATCAGAACCAGCCGCGTCTCGCGCCGCCCTTCCGGCCATGCGGCAAGCCGCGCAGGCGGATGAAAAATCTGCTGCACGCCGTGAATGACCAGCGGACGCTCCGGATCATCGGCCAGCTGCACGATGCCTTTCATGCGCAGGAGTTTTTCGCCATGGGCCGAACGCAGCAGATCGAGAAACATCTCGAAACCGGCGCGCGGTACCGGCGCATCATGCGTGAGGGAAAACGACCGTATCGCCGCATCATGGCGGTTTACATCGTGGTGATGGTGGTCATGGTCGTGATCATCATGCCCGTCATGGCCATGATGGTGATGCGCATGATGCTCGGCTTCTTCCCGTTCATGCTCACGATCGCGATAGGCTTCCGCCTTCAGCCAGCGCTGCACATCGATGGTTTTGGTCTCGGGATTGTAGACACCGCACTCGAACAGCGCGGCATAGCCAGTGCGCGCATCGCCGACATCGATGATATCGGCACCGGGATTGAGCGCGGCCAGCCGGGCACGCAGCGCCGGCAGACCCTGCGCCGCTTGCGGCATGTCGGTCTTGGTCACGACGATCCGGTCGGCGACCGCCGCCTGCTTGACCGCTTCCTCATGCGCATCGAGCGTTGCCATGCCGTTGACCGCATCGACCGTCGTGATCACCCCGTCCACCCGGAACGCCTGCAGCAGCACGGGATGCCCCATGATCGCATGCAGGACGGGCGCAGGGTCGGCCAGCCCGGTCGTTTCGATGATGACCCGCTTGAGCCGCTTCAACTGGCCGGTCTGCAGACGGTCGATCAGGTCGGCCAGCGTATCGACGAGTTCGCCGCGGACCGTGCAGCACAGGCAGCCGTCGGAAAGCTCGATGACGCCTTCGCTCGCCGTCTCCACCAGGAGATGGTCGATGCCGACATCGCCGAATTCGTTGATGATGACGGCCGTGTCGGCCAGCGCCGGATCTTTCAGCAGGCGGTTCAGCAAGGTGGTCTTGCCCGACCCCAGAAATCCCGTGAGTACAGAAACCGGAATGGGGGCGTTCAGGCCACTCATGATGACATCCTATCGTGCGTTGTTGTTAATTCACTGCTTTTGCCGTGTTGGCCGCATCGGTGATCGAGGCGCGGTCGGGCCGCGGAATCGGGATCGGGATGCGGCTCATATCCTTGCCCTTCGCATTGGTCTTGGAGGGAAGCAGGGCAACGAGTTCCGCCTGCGGTTGATGATCCATCCGGTACATGTAGGGCGAGCCCTGGATGATATGGCCTTCTGCGTCCTTGCCGTCCCAGCTGTCGGAGGCGGCTGCCTCCTTCGAGCAGACGGTCGGACGCATGTTGACGGCGACATCGCGCGCGGCCGGGCCATAGGGCTGCAGGGCCTCCAGTGTCTTGCCGGTTCCGCGGGTCTCAAACCCCTTTGCCAGCAGCTCGGCCGCCTTCGTCGCGCGCCCCTGCTGCTTCAACTCGCCCAGAACGACGGTGATGATGTTGCGGCCATCGCGGGTGGCCGAGCCGACGAGATTGAAACCGGACGGGCAGACAAAGCCGGTCTTCATACCGTTTGCGCCCTGGAACCGGCCGATCAGTGCATTGAAATTGGCCTGGATCTTGTTGCCGGAATCGATCGCCTCAATATCGAAATAATGCATGTATTGCGGGAATTCACGCCGCATCTGCACCGTCAGGATCGCCAGGTCGCGCGCTGTCGTATAGTGATCATCCGAATGCAGGCCATTGGGATTGACGAAATGCGAGCCGTACATGCCCAGGCGCTTGGCTTCGGCATTCATCAGCACGGCGAATTTTTCCGATGAGCCGCCGAGGGTCTCGCCAATCGCCATCGCCACGTCATTGGCCGATTTGACCATGATAATCTTCAACGCGTTATCCAGCGTCAGCTGCGAGCCGGGCTTGTAGCCCATTTTGCTCGGCGGCTCCTTTGCCGCACGGGCCGTCATCTTGATGGGCGTGTCCAGGGTGACCTGGCCTGATTCGATCATGCGGAAGGCCACATAGGCCGTCACCAGCTTGGTGAGGGACGCCGGATACCAGCGCTGGAACGCATCTTCCTGCGACAAAATCTCGCCGGTACCCACATCCACAGTGATGTTCGGACCCGCAAGTGCCGCCGTTGCCAGACCCGCAGTGGTTGACACCACGCAGCCCGAGAGAAAGAGTGCTACAGTTTTCCGCATTCCAGATATCCAGCCTGTCTGTATAAAGAACCAGGGAAATGGCCTTGTGATTTCATTGCCGGGCTTCCCGCCGGGTCGCAATGGCCTTATCTATCCTATGTGGCAGGCAAAAGGCAAAACACCTTTAAACTGTTCACTGAATTGTCAGCTATAGCCCGCACGTTTGGAGTTTCAACACCATGCCCTTGCTCAACCGCGCCATCGAAATGCAGGAAGAAGTCTCCCGGTGGCGCCGCCATCTGCATGAGAATCCGGAGCTGATGTTCGATGTCCACGAGACCGCGAAATTTGTCGCGGACAAGCTGCGGAGCTTCGGCGTCGACGAGGTTGCCACCGGCATCGGCCGGACCGGCGTTGTCGGCATCATTCGCGGCCGCCATGGCGAAGGGCAGACGGTTGGCCTGCGCTCCGACATGGATGCGCTGCCCTTGCATGAAATCACCGGCAAGCCCTATGCATCGAAAACCCCCGGCAAGATGCATGCCTGCGGCCATGACGGCCATACGGCCATGCTGCTCGGTGCCGCGCAGTACCTCGCCGAAACCCGCAATTTCAAGGGCTCGGTCGCGGTGATCTTCCAGCCGGCGGAGGAAGGCGGCGGCGGCGGCCGCGAAATGGTCAAGGAGGGCATGATGGAGCGCTTCTCGATCTCCGAAGTCTACGGCATGCACAACACGCCCGGCCTGCCCGTCGGCCAGTTCGCCATCCGCAAGGGGCCGATCATGGCGGCAACCGACGAATTCAACATCACCATTGAAGGCCGTGGCGGTCACGCGGCGCAGCCGCACCGCACGATCGACCCGGTTGTCATCGGCGCCCAGCTTGTCAATGCGCTGCAGACCATCGTCTCGCGCGGCACCGATCCGCTGGATTCGGTCGTTTTGTCCGTCACCAAATTCCATGCGGGCGATGCACACAACATCATCCCGCAGAAGGCCGAGCTGGCAGGCACGGTGCGCACGCTGCGCTCCGAAATGCGCGATTTCGCCGAGAAGCGCCTGCGCGAAGTGGCCGAGGGCGTGGCGACGGCTCTCGGCGCTGTCGCGAGGATTGACTACGACCGCAATTACCCCGTCACCTTCAATCACGACCAGGAGACGGAATTTGCCGCGCGCACGGCGCAGAGCGTTGCCGGCAGCAATGCCGTCAATCTGGAGGTCGCCCCGATGATGGCGGGGGAAGATTTCTCCTACATGCTGGAAGCGCGCCCCGGCGCCTTCATGTTCATCGGCAATGGCGAGAGCGCCTCGCTGCACAACCCGGCCTATGACTTCAATGACGACGCCATTCCCCACGGCATCAGCTATTGGGTGCAACTGGCCGAAAGCGCCCTTCCCGCCGCATCCTGACATTTTGAGGCGCGGCCCCTGAAGATGCGTGCATTTCACGCATCTTCAGACTTGGCGTTGCCGCGGAAAAACAGTATGTCTGGCCGCATGGTCCCGTAGCTCAGTAGGATAGAGCGACAGATTCCTAATCTGTAGGCCACTGGTTCGAATCCAGTCGGGATCACCACTTTTCCCTAAGAGATCAGGGTGCCTTGCGTTTCAAAACCGCGTTGTAAACGTCAAGCGTCTGGTCCGCAATGTTCATCCAGCCATATTGCTCCGCCACAAGGGCACCCTGCTCCGCCGCTTTGCGCGGATCGAACGGCACGGCGAGCTTTGACCGCATGGCCGCAGCCAATTGCTCGATGTCGCCAAGCGGGAAATAGTCCTGTGCGGGCAGCCCGATTTCCAGATTGGCCGTGATGTCGCTGGCAAGCACCGGCAGTCCCGCGCCCATGGCTTCGAGCAAAGCAATCGGCATGCCTTCATGGCTGGAAGGCAGCACGAACAACCCGGCATTCTCATAGAGGATGGAAAGATCGTCGCCCGTCTGCATGCCGGCAAGGATCACACCGGGAACATCAGCGGCACGTGTTTCGATGTCCTGCGAATACTGCGCCATGTATTCGGCCGAGCCGACCAGAACCAGCCTGACCGTGGGATCGGCCAGTTTGGCAAATGCCGCGATGAGATCGTGCTGGCGCTTTTCCGGCACGATGCGGGCAACCAGCATGATATAGCGCCGCGGCGTCAGCCCAAGTTTCCCGAGAATGCCCGTATCCGCCTGGCTCCGGCGGATCGTCACGCCATTGGGCACATATTGCACCGGCACGCCGTAACGGCTTTCCATTGTCCGCGCGATATCGTTGGACACGGCAATGCGGCCGCTGGCAAAGCGCATGCCGGCCTTCTCGCCCAGTTTCAGCATGAGCTTGGCAAGGCCGCCCCATTTCTGCCGGTCGTAGTCATAACCATGATGGGTAACGACGACCTTCAGGCCAAGGAGGCGCGCCAGCGGCGTCAGCAGCGCCGGGCCGATGGCATGGATATGCAGAATATCCGGCCGATGATAGGCGGCGAACAACACGCCAAGCGCCGTATGGGCGATTGCCTCGAATTTCACCGAGCCGGGCGACCACAGCGGATGCACTTTTACCCGCTTCCACGTATAGGGATCGGGTGTCAGCAGATAGCGCCTGCGGCCGAGAACCGTGACATCCCAGCCCTTGTCGACAAAATGCCGGCTGAGTTCCTCGACATGTTTTTCCACGCCGCCCTGCACCTCCGGGATGCCGCGCAGGCCGAGCATCATCACCGTGGGCTGCCTTGCTGCCCCGCGTCCATCCGCCATCACGACACTCCAAGCGTGGCATAGAGCCCGGCCATACGGTCGCGATAGGCAGCCGCCGAGAAGTCGCGGGCGATCCAGTCGCGGCCATTCATGCCCATGCGCGAACGCGCCGCCGGCGTCAGTCCGGCCATGGCACCGATGGCGCGCGCCAGATCGTCCGCATCGCCGGCAATGGCGGTCATGCCCGTTTCGCCCTCGCGGATCATTTCCGGAATGCCGCCGATGGCCGCGCCAATCACCGGCCGGCCCAGCGCATAGGCTTCCAGGATGCTGACGGGCGCGTTTTCATACCATTCGGAAGGCAGGACCAGTGCCTTGGCTTCGCCGATCAGGCGGCGCAGATTCTCACCCGAAACATATCCGGCGAACGTGACATCCGCGCCCAGTACCGCAACAAGGGCCTTGAGCATGGCCTCGTCCGGGCCGGTTCCCGCAATCACCAGCCGCTGCTTTGCCAGCGCCGCAGCGCGGATCAGCGTAACCAGTCCCTTCTCCGGCGCAAGGCGCCCGGCAAAGACGAAATAGTCGCCCTCGTTCCAGCCGGTGGCGAATTCCTGCGTATCGACAAAGTTCGGGATGTAGACGAGCTGTTCCGCCGGCCAGCCCCATTCGATCAGCTTCTCACGGTAGAACCGGCTCGGTACAACGAACCTGTCCACCTTGTTCCGGTAAAGCCCCAGCCCGCGATGCACGATGGTCTCCAGGAAGACCAGGCCGCTGAGGGCGAGCGAGCCCTTGATGCAGCGGTGCCGGACGACATTGTAGATCCGGCCGCCGCGGCACTCCTCGCAGACATGGCCGTCAACCAGCATCTTGTAGGCGGGACAGGCGAGCTTCAGGTCATGCACGGTCATCACGGTCGGGATACCCGCCTTTTTCAGCGTGGCAAAGATCGAAGGCGAAAGATGATGATAGACATTGTGGGCGTGGGCGATGTCGGGCCGGGCCTGCCCGATCAGCGCTTCGATGCTGCGCTGCGCTTCAAAGGAGTAGATGATCTTGCCGGCCTGGGCGACCTTGGTCAAAAGGCTGCTTTCCCGCCCATATTCGATTTCAGAAACAAAATGCTCCGACCACGCAGAGGCGTCATTGTCCGGATGCTGCATGGCAAAGGGAATGACCTCCCAGCCGATCCCGGTAAAGAGCTGCATGTGCTCGAGAAAGATCGCTTCGGCACCGCCGCGCCGGTAGAAATAGTTGTTGATCGCCAGCAGGCGCTTCGTGTGGGCGGATGCTTTCACGACGAATGCCTTTCCGCGCTGAACTGTTCCAGCGCGTCGCGTACCGGCAGGACCGTGCAGCCGCGCGCCAGCGCATAGGCAACGAGACGTTCGAATGTGTCCGCCGTGCAGCCAAACGGCGTCGGCTGCGGCGCGATATCATGCGTGAAAAAGATGAGCCAGCCAGGCTCCGCGATCAAAGTATCGATCCAATGGGTCAAGCCGAGCGCATGGCTTTCCGGCTGGCGGATTTCCACGCCCCAGAGAAAGGCCGGATTGACGGCACCGCGATTGATGCGTTCGCCGCCGGCGCGGCAGGTTTCAAAGCGGCTGCCGAAAATGCCGCGCCCCCGGAACGAGCCGGCATTGTAGGGATAGGCGAAATTGCGGCGATGCTCCTGCGGCGCAAGGCCGTCGAGATAGGCCTTGTTGCGCTGCAGATCGGCGGCAAGCCGCCGGTTGCCCATATGAGACACCTTCGTGTGGGAAAATGTGTGGCAGCCGATCTCATGCCCCTGCTGCGCCAGGGCCCGGCATCCGTCGCGGGAAATGAGCCTGCGCCCGGGTTCAATCTGTCCTTCCAGCGACCCGGCGATGTAGAACGTGCCGCGCACGCCATGGCCTTCCAATATCCGTGCGCCGTTGGTCAGCGCCGTGTCAGGCACATCATCGAAGGTAAAGGACACGACCGGGCGCGACACGGGTATGTGCAGGCGCGGCCCCGGCATCCGGCGCATCAGCCTGTCGGTGATCCGGTCCGACCAATAGTCCAGCTTTTTCAGAATGTCAGGCATGGGCGACCGTCAATTTACCTTGCGAGGATGGTGGGCTGACAATGTTCGCATTGGCTTGCAGGCGCAGGCCGAACACGGCGAAGAGGAATGCAAACCATAACGGGCTGCCACTCTGGAAGAACATGCTTTCCACGCAGGCCGTATAGATCCCGTAAAGCCAGATGCGAACAAAAAGCCGTGTGAGGGCCGAATTGTTGGATGTCGCATCCGCCCTGCCTATGTCGCGCAGCGGCAGGAAAAGCAACCATATAAGCGTGAGAACCAACCCCGGTATCCCGGTTGTCAAAAGTGTATCCAGATAGCCGTTATGGCCATTATAGGCGGCAACGGCCCATGTCTCGAGCTTGCCGCCACTGTAGACCAGTTCCTCGGTCTGCCAGAACGACTGGAATCCATACCCCGTAAAGGGCTTTTGGGCGATGGCGGAAAAGGCAAAACGCCAGATGTCCGTCCGGTTGGTGAAAGTCGCGTCGATGCCGGCAGCGGTGATGAGAGACCGTATCGGTTCAAACACCGCCGATCCGACGGCAAGAATATTGAACACGGCAATCCCGCCAATACCGATCAGCGCCCGGGTCCACTTCCAGCGCTCGAATATCCAGGCAAGGATGAGAACACCCGGCAATGCGGCGGTGGATGTCTTGCCGCCGGTGTGCAGCAGAAACACCACCGAGAGGACGATGATGGCAATACCCGCCAGTCTCTGGCCCGCGCTATGGACAAACAGTCCGAAGAACACCGCCATCACCATGACAGCCGCCGCGACGTTCTTGTGGGGAAATTGACCGCGCCAGAAACCCGCATTCATCGGCTCGCGGATTTCCGATGCCTGGTGAATGGCCCGCGTGGGAAGGGCGATGACGCCAAAATAGGCAAAGCCCAGCATAATGAGCGTCGCGAGGCCGAGCAGCTTGCCAAAATGCCGGTCGGACTGCGGCAACAGCAGGAAGATGCTCGCGTTCACGCACACCAGAATGGCAAGGACGATGCGCTTGAGGGCGATATCCGGATGCGCGGACAGTGCGGAGACCAGAATGAACCAGGCGAACAGCAGAACGATCAGCGCGCGCGGCTGCATGATCGTCCGGCGCATCGGGCTGCTGAGCCCGTAGCCGATCAAGCCTGCCGAGAGAACCAGCGTGACGAGCTGATTGACCAGATTGGAGTTTCCAGCGCTCGGATCGACGGAAGCGTCACCCGTCAGATCGACATAGGGCGTTGTGGTAATCCAGAAAAACAGAAAAATCGCCACAAACAGCAATGCGCCGACACCACCCGCAGCAGTGGTCGTGGGCGCAGTTCTGGTTTCGATTGTTCCCATAAAAGAACGTATCCTGCTTACCTGTTCTTTGCCTTGCGCTCGGCGCGCATGACCCCAAGCAGGCCGGTGGCCACGGCAAGGAAAGCGCCCAGGCCCAATCCGGCGAATGCTCCGCCACCGGCAAGCAGCGCCGTGCGCGGCGGCCAGCTGCGGCGCAGCGGCGGTATGGCGGACGAGATCACCCGGATATTGGTGCTGTTGAGCTGCTGGCGCTCCGTCGTTTCGCCGGCCCGGGTCAGGAAGGTCTGGTAGATGGCGATTTTCGTCGCCATATCGCGCTCCAGATCGTTCAGCCGCACCTGTGCGTCATTGTCCATGGAAACGGAGGAGCGCGCACTGGCCGCCTGCTGCTTCAGCGCATCGACGACGGATTTTGCCTGATCCAGATCGACCTGGGCGGCCCGCAGGATGCGCCCGGTTTCCTGCGATATCTGCTGCTCAAGTCCACCCAGCTGCGATCTGGCGCGGATCAGCCCGGGATAACGCGGCCCGTAGGTGATCGACATGGAATCGACCGTCTGCTTGACCGTCGCATATTGGGCGCGCAGGCTGGCGAGCGTGGGCGACTGCAATGTCGCCGACGGGCTTGTCTGGCTGGGTGTCGAGGCCGTCAGTTCATTGTAGCGCGACTGTGCTTCGACCAGCCGGGCATTGGCATCCACCAGCTTCACGTTGATCTGTGCCATGGACTGCGAGCTGATCAGTTCGCCGGCGCTGGTCTGGAGACCGTGATCGCGCTTGAATTCGGCCACCTTGGCTTCCGCATCGGACGCACTCTGTTTCAGCTCCGCCAGGCGGTCGGTGAGCGCCGAGGCCGCGCGTCCGGCGCCATCCGCCTCCGCCTGGGCGACTTCCTCCTGAAAAGCTTTCGCCAGGGCATTGGCAATACGGACCGCCATATCGGGATTGTTGGCCCAGGCCGCGATGGTGACCATGTAGGAACGCTCCTGGCGGCGGGCGGTTATTCTCTCGGACAGGCTGCGCATGGCCGCCAGCGTCTTGTCGGCAACCGCCGGCTTGCCGCCGAACAGCGACCCGAGACTGAGGCCGGGACCATCGGTACCGACAAATTCCGGATCGCTGGCAAGGCCAAGCTCGCTGACAACGCGCCGCAGCACATTGCCGGAGGTCAGCACCAGCATCTTGCTTTCAACGTCAAGCAGCTGCGTGTCGCCCTGCTGGTTCTGCACGTAGATGTCGTTCGGCAGGACCTGGAGATTGGCCGGCGGCACGAGCAGGTCCGTATAGACGGTATAACGCGGCTTCGCGCCCATCCCGTAACCGATGCCGATCAGCGCACCGACGACAGCCCCGATCAAAACCCAGTACCACCGGGCAAGCAGCCAGGAAATCAGCACGCTTACGTCGATTTGCGGCAGAGAGAAGGAAGTGGCAGGGGCTGGTTTGCGCGCGTCACGCACGGGAGGTTCGACGACAGGTCCCTTGATAGGAGCTGCCGGCTGCAGTTTGCCCGTCGCGTCACGCAGTTTGTACATTCAGCAATACTCTGTAAGCATCAATCAAACCGTAACGGTTTAATGGTAATGTATATCTAAACGATAGATTGCAAATTTTGGTTAATAAATGGCTATCTCCTTTTGGTCCGCTGAACAATAAAGATGAAAATGTCAGCCCTCCGCCCAGGTTTCAGAACATGAAGAAGTTGAATGCTGCGGAGATCATCGGCGGATTGCCGCGGCTCCTGCCGATGATCATGTCCTATGCGGCGTCGAGCGGCAGCCTGCTGATCGCCAATGCGGCGCAGCTGGTGACATTCGCCATTCTTGCACGCTCCTTTGGCGCCGTCGAATTCGGTGTCTTCGTTTCCGTGACGGCGGTCACCAGCATTGCCGTGCATCTGTGCGGCCTCGGCGCCTCGGAATGCCTGGTGCGGCGGGTGGCGCGCGACCACGCGATGTATCCCGTCATGATGGGGCACAACCTCATCCTGACGCTGACGAGCGGCGTCGTTTTGGTGCTGCTGGGGATCGCCATCCTGCCCTTCTGGATGAAGCTTTCGCCCGATCCTGTCGAGAATGTCATCGCGATCCTGCTGATCCTCATCACCAACGTCATCCTGGTCCGCATCATCCTCCTGACCGAACAGATTTTCATCGGCCATTCGCAATTTGCCGCCGCCAACCGCTCCGTGGTCGGCTTCGCCTTTGCCCGGACCGCCGCCGCGGCGCTTGCCTGTCTGGTATTCGGCGTGACCAGCCTGGTTGACTGGGCCATATGGCAATTCACGGCCCATGTGCTGGTCCTCATCGCCTATATGTGGTCACTGCGCAAACTCGGCCGGCCGCAATACCGGATCGTGCGCGAGGAAATCCGCCTCGGCATTCTGTTTGCCACGCCCTTCATCTTCCGCGCCATCCGCCAGAACGTCGACCTTCTCATGCTCGGCATCATGGCCAATCCCGAGGTCGTCGGCAGCTACGGCGTCGTGCGCCGTATCGTTGACAGCAGCTATCTCTCCATCGATGCCATGAACCGCCTCGTCTATCCGGGTCTTGCCCGCCTGAGCGTCGACGGCATTCACAACGCGATCGGACGGACCAAGAAAATATTGCTGGCCGCCCTCGGTATCGGCATCGGCTCGGCTCTTGCAATCTTCATTATTGCCCCGTTCCTGCCCATCCTCTTCGGCAGCGAATATGTGTCATTGGTCTCGTTCTGCCGGATTTTGAGCGGAACGGTGGTCTTCGTTGCCATCTGGTCGGTCGCTGTCGATGCGCTTGGGGCGGCGGGATATCACGGCCCCCGGGCGGCGATTCTCAACACCGCCAATGCGCTTGGTGCGGGACTGATCGCCTGGGCCACCTGGGTCGCGCCGCCGCTCGGAACCTTCATCTCGATTTATGTCATCGAAATCGCCATCATGATCGCCGCATGGATCGTTCTTCTTCGTCTGGCGCGCAACAGCCGTATTGCCGCACAGGAGAGATCGTTTACCACGTAAAATTTCTTCCCGTCAGAATTGAAAAATCGCGTCTTGGTTGCATTGACTAAGGGCTTCGATCATCGAGATAGTGCGGACTATTAGTCGCAACAATAATCTGCATGGGGATGGGGATGGAACGGGGAAGACAGATACGTCCGATGACGGTGGACGATATTCCTCAGGTCGGACGGCTGTTCTATAAAATCTTCCGCAAGCGCACCATCAGTTCAAGCAACGCTTTCAACGATTATTTTGAACAGCTGTTTTTCGGCAGCCCGATCTACCAGCAGCAACATGGCAGCATTGTTCACGAGACACCGTCCGGCCAGATAAGCAGCGTCATCTCGGCCGTGCCGATGCAGTATGTGGTCGACGGCGAGATTGTAACGGCACGTCTCCTCTGCGCTTTCATGACCGATCCCGACATGCGCTGCCATGGCGCTGCCGAGCTGGCGCTGATCCTGCGGCCGCGCAATCAGGACCTCTGTTTTACCGACAGCGCATCTCCCGCCAGCGCCGGAGCGTTCAAGGCGGCACGCGCGGCGCTGTTGCCGGTCCACGGCCTGGACTGGTGCCGGATTTTTCAGCCTGCCGCGTTTTTTGCCCAGCTGGCCGCCAGACGGTCAACCCTTGGCCGCTATGCTGCGCGCCTGCCGATAGCCCGCCCGCTCGACCATATCGTCAGACGCTTGACACCGGCGCTGCATGTCGAGCCCGGCACGGGAATACATGACGAGGCGATGTCCACGGACCTGTTCGTGTCCGCCGTTCAGGACTTTCTGTCCGCCTACCCGGTTCGCCCCGTCTGGTCACCGGCTGAATTGAACTGGATCCTGGATATTGCCAGACAAAATACGGGCCTTGGAGACCTGAACATCCGTTCGGTCTGGAACCGGAATGCCGAGTTGATCGGCTGCTTCATCTATTTCGGCCGCCCCGGAATGATTGCCCAGGTGTTGAACGTCTTTTCCCGCAAGGGGGAGGAGGCGGTTGTGATCAACCGCATGATGTATCATCTGGAACAGTCCGGGCTTGTTGCCGCACGCGGCCATGTGCAGCCCGGGCAACTCGATGCCCTGTCCCGCCAAAGAGCGATGGTGTACAGGCACCGCGCCCACACCTGCGTCAGCACACGCCATCCCGGTGTGCTCAACGCCATCAACCGCAACGATATATATGTCGGCGGACTGGCGGGCGAATCCTGGAGCCGGCTTGTGTCGGACTTCTTCTGATACTATTGCCGCTCGATGAGAAAATAGGTGGTGGGTCCCTTGGGCCCGGCGTTGGAAAGCCGTGTTGCGACGGCACCGCTGCCCCGGGCAACCGCTGGCTGCACCCTGCCGTCCAGTCCGACCGGCGAGATGGTCCAGCGCCCTTTCCCCGGCAGGGAGAAGTCGACACTGCCCGCCTTGATCCGGACAGGCAAGCGGCCATAATCGGCGATAACCCGTTCTTCCCTGTCCGAAAACCGCATGGCGGTGTTTTGCGCATCGGTCGCGTAGATCACCAGCAGGCGGCGGCTGCTGCCGATCGGCTGGCCATCCAGCGCTGAAACGGCAAACAGGCCCCTGCCCGCGGCATTGCCGACGGTCAGATTGGCGAGCGTGACCGTATCGGTGAGATCGGCAAAGGCAATCGCCTCCGTCCGCCCGGTTTTCACCGTCATGCGCAACTTGTTCCGGTCAAGGCTGATCTCATTCGTGACGCTCTCAAAAATGCCCTTGCCCGCGTCCGTGCCGTTTTCCGGGTCGAGCAGCTTGCTGTCGCGCAGAGCGGAGAGGATCGTGGCAGCGGCCGCGGGATCGCGGGGCGATGCCACCGCCAGCGCACTGGCCGGGGCCGATGGTGCATCCTTCTGCAGCCCGATTGCCGCCAGCAGGGCAAGCGCCGTCAATGCATCGGGTTCCCGCTCATACATGTTCTGCGTCAAATCCTCCACTCCGCGCATGCGGAAGGGGATGGACGCCGGTGAGCCCAGCACATCGCCGCGCCGGTACAAGAGGGCGGCCAGGGTTTCGCCCGCCCGCGCAACCGGATCAAGCGCAATGGCATAGGGGAGCATCTGGCGTTTATGGGCAAAATCCTCGCCATAGGCCAGCACGATGGGTCCGTGCCCATGGCGGCACAGCAGGTCCCAGTTCTGCAATGCCGCGTAGGCAGGCATGACAATGCCGGCTTCGTAGCGGTAACGGCTCCAGAAAAGATGGTCGTACTCCGTGACCATGAACGGACGGCCCAGCCAGCGGGCCCCAGCCAGCATCCGCATATAGGCCGCCCCGTCGGCAAGCGAACTCTTCTGCTCAAGCGAACGGCCCGGCTCATACCCGCCGATCCAGTCCTGATAGGTGTTCATCGCCACCGCCTGCTGTCCCGCCCGCGACAGGCTCGTCTGGACACCCGGCCAGTTGTTGTAGGGCGCCACCACGCCCCTGAAGCCGAGGGCGCGAAGCGCTGCCGTCATGCGTTCGGCGGAGCGTATTTCCACGTCGATGAAAAAGGCCTGCAGGTCGCGCATGCGCGGCGTCTTTTCATAACGACTCGCCGGCAGGCCGATCGTTGCGTCCTCCAGCCGCTCGCCCGCCGCGACCCCACCCCACGCCTTGGACAGCTCCGCCGTGGTCCCATAGCGCTTTTGCAACCATGTATTGAACACCGGTTGCAAAAGCCTGGAATATTGCGGCTGGCCCTCGCGTTGATGCAGGACACTGTCAAACTCGATGCTGTTTTCGTTGAACGGAATGATCGCCACCAGAGCCGGATCGCGGATCGGCGCGATCCCCGTATAGGGATTGACCGTTGCCAGCACCAGCTGCTGGAATTTCAGCCAATGCTGAAAGGTCTTTTCGTCGATCTGGACCTCAAGCTTCATCTCACCGGCGAGATTCCAGCGATCGTCATAGCCGCCATAGGCGCCGCGGGTGGAACTGAGACCGTCCATCATCCAGTAAATGCCGTTGCGCTTCAACGCCGCCATCAGGTAGCGGAACCGGTCCATGGTTTCCGGATCGAAATCGAAATCGGCGGTACGGCCGAACATCAGCGCGGCATCGACAAAATGAAAACGCGCGATGTTGTATCCATGCATTTTCAGTTGCCGGGCATAGCGGTCAGCCCCGTCATGGTCGGGAAAGCCGCCCGAAGCAGGGCTCCAGCCCAGCGACGCACACAGGAAACGCTGGGGATTGGCCGGCGCGTCCGCACGGGCCAGGCGTCCGGCTGCGTTGATGACGATCCGGCTCTGCTCGTTGATCGGCGGATTGGGCAGCAGCGCGGAAAAATCGAGCGGGCTGCCGCTTTGCAGCTCGAGCGAGACCTCGCGCACCGGCAACCAGACATCGTCAGCCCGGGACGCCCCGGTAAGCAGCAGGAAAGCGAGAGCAAGGGCGGCCAATCTCAGCATGATGCGGTGCATTCCTATGTCTTTATCGGCAGCCTAGTTGTCCTTGGAGACGACCTGGCTCTCGATCCAGTCATCGGGCTGGCGGCGGGGATGGAAAAAGCCGAGCGGCAGGGCGGCGGCATGGAAACACCAGGCGACAACGGCATAGACGCCCAGCGACAGGCTGCGCTGCTTCAGGCTCATCGCGGCAATGACGAGGATGATCAGGGCCGCATCGATCAATAGGGCTATCGTCTTGTCGGGCAGGAAAACCAGAAGCCCGATCATCACCAGCCACCACAGATACACCCCGGCCCACAGGCGAAGTTCCGGCAGCTCGTGCACCAGCTTGTTCCAATGGGGACGGCCAAGCGCGGCGCGCAGCAATTCGCCGACGCCCCGCAGATATTTCGAGCGCCAGCGCCGCACCAGCAAGGTGTAGGCATTGATGGAATGGCCGAAATGCGCGACGAAACGGCGGTCAAGCCGGTGCAGCTCCCACCCGAGCGACCGCAGGCGCACGCCCAGGTCGAATTCCTCATAGCCGTGCAGATTGCGGTCGGAGAAATAGCCGGCCTCCGCAATGGCAGCACGGCGGTAAAGGCCACCGCCATTCATGCGGTCAATCGATCCCGTCCGGTTTTCCGGCGACACGCGGCGCACCCGGCGGGTGAATTCGAGATTGTCGACATTCATTTCCACCACATGTCCCGTCACCCCCGCAACCCGGGGATTGGCATCGAGAAACGCGATGGCCGCGCCAAGGAAATCCTTGTCGAGCAGCATGTCACCATCCATGAGGCAGACGAGATCGTGGTGACTGTACTGGAAGCCCAGTTGCGGACCGATGCCGCAGCTGGGTTTGGCCGGATTAACGATCTGCGCCACGGTCACCGGATACTGCATGGCGATTTCGACCGTCCGGTCGGTGGAACCGCTATCGGCCACGATGACTTCGACCGTGCCGCCCGGCAGGGCCTGCAATGCGCTTTCAATCGCCGCTGCAATGCGTTTTTCTTCGTTCAGCGTTTTCATGATAATCGATACGGCCATCAATCAAGTCCTGCCCCAGTCTGGAAACCGCTACAATGCACCGCCATCCCGCAATGGCGCATTCAATATGTTATCTCTTATGGCATCAGCGCAACGCGCGTAAGGCTTTCCACTTGAGCGGCCTGAGTTTCTGCCACAGGGGCGTCGCACGCAGCCTCTCCATCACGCGCAACCGCGTTGCGATGACCCGCCCGCGTGCTGTGCGGACAAGCGTCATCTTTTTCAGGTCGATGGTGACGTCGCAACAGTTCAGCTTCCACGGCTCGTCGCCGATGCCAAGATCCAGGCAATCATAGCCGCCATCGAGCAAATGGCGCAGCAGCAGGTAATGCAGCACCCGCCCCGGAGAATATTTCGACCATTCGCCGGATTCGAATGTGAAGACGAGCCCGTAATAGTGCCTGCCTTCGACCAATCCCCACATCGCCGCGATAACCTGGCCGTTCACCACAAGCGCGGACAGGTGCAGCGCATTTGCTGCGGCGAAATTGTCCGTTCCCAGCGTAAAGAAGCTCTGTTTTTCCGGCTCCTTGTCGAAACCCGGCACCTGCGTTTCCTCAAACCGGCGCTGTTTCTGGGCAAGCAGCGTCTCAAGCACAAAGGCGCGTTCTTCCGCCGTCGCCGCAATCAGCAGCCGGCATTCGCCCAGCCGTTCCAGCGCCCGATGCCGGTTCCTCAGGTTTTTCGACCCCGGCTGCGACTGATCGATCTCCGGCCAGCTGCGCTTGAGGTTCGTCAGATGGCACGACTCGCCGTTCATCTCGCCGGCCAGCAGGAACAGCGGATTCGTGCGGTCGCGGATTTGCTCCGGCATTTTATCGAAGATCGCCATGTCAAACGGCGGCAGGGCCTCTGCAATCCGGCTCCACAGCCGTTCCGCCGCTGTCCGTGTCCACTCATCGCCGTTGGGGAAAAGGATTGGTGCATTGTAATCGGCCACGCCATCATCGACGAAGGTAAGGATGCGCCCGCCATGCCGCGACGAGATGCCGAGCGGCAGAAAGCACAGCGGATTTCCGGAGAGATCCCAGACTTCAACCAGGCAAAGCCGGTTGCCCGGCCGGGTACCGTAGGATGCCAGCCAGGTCCGCAGGAATGTCGTTGTCTGGAAAATATACTGCCGGGCATCCGTGACCGCTCCGGCCGCCGGCCATTGGGGCGAGAGCTGATCGGGATGGCTGTAAACCCGGATATCATAGTCTGGAATCACAAACGCTTACCTCTTCAAGACACACGCAGACGTGAACACTGTATCCACAACCAGCATAATCGATTGTTTAACATACATCTTATTTACGCTGTATTATCCGGCTTCACGTAGACTGATCGAGCGGTCTACAGGTCTGCGGAGCATGCATGGTTGAACGGGAATTGGCAATTCAAGGGACGGAGGCACAGCCCATCCAGACCGACGTGGTGATCATCGGAGGCGGGCTGGCAGGGGCCAGCGCCGCCACCGCCCTGTTCCGTCAAGGCTACGACGTCACCCTGATCAGCAGCCATGACCGTCATCCGCCGGACTTTCGCGCCGAGAAAGTCGCGCAAACCCAGATGGACCTGTTCGAGCGCATCGGTCTCGGCGATGTCGTGCGGGCCGAAGTGACCGCCTTTGACGGCGTATGGCTCTACAGGTTCGGCCGGTTCGAGCGGACCACAACGCGCGAATATGGCGGCGATTATTCCGATCTGGTCAATACCTTGCGCCGCGCCATTCCTTCGGGCGTGCGCTCCCTTGTCGGCCGGGTCGATGACATCGCGACCAGCGAAAACCTGCAGGACGTGACATTATCCGATGGCAGAAAATTCACCGCGCGGCTCCTGATCGTTGCCACCGGCCTTGGCGATACGATCCGCAAGAAACTCGGCATCGAGCGCGACATCATAAGCCCGCAGCATTCGCTGTGCTGCGGTTTCGACCTGGTACAGCCGCCATCGCACTTTCCCTTTCCATCTCTGGTCTGGAACGGGGCTAAATTCAATGACCGCGTATCCTACCTCACGCTCTTTCCCATCGGGGATAAAATCCGCGCCAATTTCTTCGTCTACCGGAAGTCGTCGGAGGAATGGACCCGCTCATTCCGCGATCAGCCCGAGCAGGGCCTGCGCGCCTTGATGCCGGGACTGGAAAAGACCTTCGGCGAACTCACCATTACCGGCCCGGTCATCGCCCGCCCCATCGATCTCGTGCAAGTGCGCAATCACAAACAGGATGGCGTCGTTCTCATCGGCGACGCCTTCTGCGTTGTCTGCCCGATCACCGGCACGGGTATCGAAAAGGCCCTCACCGACGTGGACCGGCTGTGCAACACCTATATTCCGCGCTGGTTCAAGAGTGCCGGCATGTCCAAGGCGAAAATCGGGGAGTTTTACGCCGATCCCGTCAAAACGGCGCGGGACGCTTCGGCGATGAAGATGAGTTTCAATGCCAAGAAGATCAAAACCGATCTTGGCATGCGGTGGAAACTGCGGCGGTTGCGCAGCAACACGCTGGGCCGTGCGCGCTACGTGGTGCGCGCCACCGTCAAGCAGCTGCGGTCACCGGCGCCGAAATAACGCCCCGCAAAGCAACGCGATGCACGCTTGCAATTTTTCTCGATCTCCTGTCGGGATCGGCCATAGTGGTTCGTCTTGAGGAAGAAGGAGTGCATCCGGATGCTATACGCCGTGCTTTGCTACAATATGGAAGACGTTGTCGGTTCCTGGACAAAGGAGGAAGACGACCTCGTGATGGAACGGCTTGGCGCCGTGCAGGACAAGCTCGCCAAATCAGGCAAGCTGGGACCCGTTGCCCGGCTTCTGCCCACAACAGCCGCGACAACGCTGCGCAAATCCCGCGGCGAACCTCTGGTCATCGACGGCCCGTTCGCCGAGACGAAGGAACAGTTTCTCGGTTTCTACGTCGTTGATTGCGAATCGCTGGACGAGGCGCTCGCCTTCGCCCGCGATCTGGCGCAGGCCAATCCCGGACAGGGTTCCTACGAGATCCGCCCGATCGCCTTGTTCAGACCCGGATCGGGTTCCCAATGACGGACCCCTCCTGGATCGATGGCGCGCTGGCCGCCGCACGCCCGCAGGCCGTGGGTGCCCTGCTGCGCTATTTCCGCAATCTCGATACGGCGGAAGAAGCCTTCCAGGAGGCCTGCCTGCGCGCGCTCAAGCACTGGCCGAAGAACGGCCCGCCGCGCGATCCCATAGCGTGGCTGATCTTCGTTGGCCGCAACAGCGCCATCGATACCGTGCGGCGGCAGGCCAAGCAGCAGCCGCTGCCGCCGGAAGACCTGCTGTCCGACCTTGGGGATGCCGAAACAGCCATCGCCGAGAAGATAGACAGTGCCGACTATCGCGATGACATCCTCCGGCTGCTGTTCATCTGCTGCCATCCCGATCTTCCGGCCACGCAGCAGATCGCTCTGGCGCTGCGCATCGTTTCAGGACTTTCGGTCCGCCAGATCGCCCGGGCGTTCCTTGTGGGTGAAAGCGCTATGGAACAGCGCATCACCCGTGCCAAGGGCCGTATTTCCTCCGGTGAAATCCCGTTCGAGACGCCCGACGCCTTCGAGCGGGCCGAACGGCTTTCGGCCGTGAGTGCCATGATCTACCTGATCTTCAACGAGGGTTACTCCGCCGGCAGCACCGAAGTGGAGGCACGGTTTCCACTCTGCGACGAGGCGATCCGGCTGGCGCGGCTGCTCCTGCGCATCTTCCCGGCGGAGCCGGAGATCATGGGCCTGACCGCATTGCTGTTGCTGCAGCACGCCCGCGCCAAGGCCCGATTCGACGCGGAAGGCGCCGTCGTTCTCCTCGACGATCAGGATCGCAGCCTGTGGAACCGCACGATGATTGCCGAAGGCCTCGCCCTGATCGACAAGGCCATGCGCCACCGGCAGCCGGGCGCCTATCAGATACAGGCGGCCATTGCCGCCCTGCATGCGCGGGCCCTGCGCCCGCAGGATACGGACTGGCTGGAAATCGATCTGCTCTACGCCACGCTTGAAAGGCTGACCCCTTCACCCGTTATCACGCTGAACCGCTCCATCGCCGTGGCAAAGGTGCATGGCCCCGAAGCGGCGCTGCTGCTGATCGAGCCGCTGGAAGACAGGCTGTCCGGCTATTTTCACTTTTTCGGCGTCAAGGGCGGCCTGCTGATGCAACTTGGCCGCAGCCGGGAGGCACGCATTGCCTTCGACCGCGCGATAGCCCTTGCCAATACACCGGCTGAAGCCGCCCACATCCGCATGCATCTCGACCGGCTCAGCCAGAACTGATTACAGAAAAAGCCGGGGTCTGTGCACGGATCAGGCGTGCTCCGCCTCATCCGGATGCCGGCGCCGGTAGCGGATCGACGACCAGAGCGAGAAGATGATGAGCGCCGCGCCGATAAGACCGGTGACCACTTCGGGAATATGGACCAGGGTCTGGCAGTACATGATCACCGCAAGGACGAGGATCGCATAGAATGCCCCATGCTCGAGATAACGGTACTGGCCGAGCGTCTGCTTCTCCACCATCATGATGGTCAGCGCACGCACATAGAACGCGCCGATGCCGAGACCGATCGCAATGACAAACAGATTGGTCGACAGCGCGAATGCGCCGATGACGCCGTCGAACGAAAAACTTGCATCGAGCACTTCCAGATAAAGAAACGCGCCCAGCCCGCCCTTGTGCACCGTGTCCATCTGTTCCTGCGAGGCATCGAGAAGCGCGCCGAGCCCTTCCACCACGAGGAAGGTCAGCAGGCCGTAGATGGCCGATGTCAGGAACGTCACCGATTCCGCACCGTCGAGCTGCCTGGAGAAGAAGATGATCAATGCCAGGACCACGCCGACCTCGATGCCCTGCACCGAGGCGAAGCGGGATGCGCGGCTTTCAACGACGCGGATCCAGTGCACGTCCTTCTCATGGTCGAAGAAGAATTTGAGGCCGACCATCAGGAGGAATGTACCGCCGAAAGCGGAAATGCCGACATGGGCATCCTGCATGATCCGCGCATATTGCTCCGGATTTGAAATGGCCAGCTTCAGTGCCGAAAGCGGATCGATCCATGCGGCAATCGCGACAATCGCCAGCGGGAAGATGATCCGCATGCCGAACACCGCAATGATGATGCCCCATGTCAGAAACCGGCGCTGCCAGACCGGCGTCATGTCCCGAAGAATCCTGGCGTTCACAATCGCATTGTCAAACGACAGCGAAATTTCAAGAATGCCCAGCACCGCACAGATGAAGAGGACGGATAATGTGCCTTCAACCGTCCCCGAATAGATGAAGCCTATCCACGCGCCGAGCGCCAGTCCAACCGCCGTGAACAGAAACGGCCAGGTGAAGTACTTGTAAGTTGCCATATTTAATTCCTGCTAGAGTCTCCCAGATTGCTATCGGGGCCGGAAATCAAAACGGCGGTCACGACCGAGAGATCGGAACTGATGGACCGGTTGAATATGAATTCGCGCGCAATAGCAATCACCCGCTCCCCTTAGACTGCATAATCCTGTCGCAATCCTGTCGCGCAGCCGCTCCGGCTGTCAATCCACGGGTTTGCGGACGGAATAGATCACGACGGGCAGGGCGGAGCGCCACGCATCGAAGGAACCGAGCGGCTGCGCCTGGGCAACGGAGAGTTTCGTCAGCTCGCCGCCAAACCTGCCGCGCCAGCCAATCAGCGCCGCCTCGCTCTGCAGGGTCACGGCATTGGCCACAAGCCGCCCGCCCGGTTTCAGCGCGTTCCAGCAGGCGTCCATCACACCGTCATCCGTGACGCCGCCGCCGATGAAAATGGCGTCGGGCGCGGCCAGGCCGGAAAGCGCTGCGGGGGCCTCACCCCGGACAAGCTGCAGATCCGGAACGCCCAGTGCCCGCGCATTGCGCTCGATGACGCCTTGCCGCTGGTCATTGGCCTCCACGGCGATTGTCCGGCAGGAAGGATCGCTGCGCATCCACTCGATGCCGATGGAGCCGCATCCGGCCCCCACATCCCACAACAGCTCTCCCGGACGCGGCCCGAGCCGCGCCAGGGTGACAGCGCGGACATCCCGCTTGGTCAACTGGCCGTCATTCTCATAGGCCTCGTCAGGCAGGCCCGAAAGGATGGAATAGGACCGCGCTTCCGGTTCGGCCGGTCCGCAATCCACCGCGAGAACGTTGAGATCGGCGCCGCGCGGATGAAGCCAGCCCTTGGCCGATCCCTCGACGCGGCGCTCCGCCGCCCCGCCCATATGTTCGAGCACCGTCAGCCGGGCCGAACCAAAACCATTGGCCACCAGCATCTGCGCCACCTGCGCCGGTGTGCCGCCATCATTGCTGAGGATCAGCAGCTTTGCCCCTGATGTGAATGATCTGAACAGCGTTTCCACCGGCCGCCCGTGCACACTGAGCAATTGGACATGCTGCACCGGCCAGCCCATGGCGGCCGCCGCAAGGGAAAACGACGATGGCGCGGGCAGAATGCGCATTTCACTCCGGTCAACGAACCGCGTCAGCGTTGCTCCCATACCGAAATGCATGGGATCGCCGCTGGCGAGCACCACCACATCAGTGCCGCGCAAGGCCGTCAGGCTGGGATAGACATCGGAAAAAGGCGTCGGCCATGCGATCCGCTTTGCTGCAACTGTTTCCGGCAGGAAGTCGAGGTGCCGCTTGCCGCCGAAAACCGCCGTGGCCTGTTGCAGCGCCGCGCGGGCATTGGTGCCAAGCCCGCCATAGCCGTCCTCACCAATCCCGATAATCGTCAGCCAAGGCGTCATGTCATGTCCCGTTGATTGCAGAGGCTATGCATGCCCGAAAGCGCCGGAAGGGTCAACGAAGCTCACGCGGCGCGGCCCGGAGCACTTGCGGATCATATGTCTTTCCTCCGCCACGGCCATCCTGTAAAACCCTGATCCGATGAGCCAGTTAAGCACCATGGACGCAGTCCCGAGCAGAATTGAAGACCGGCGGTCCGCCTGCCCCGGATTGTTCCGCATGGCCAGGGCGCTTGACGGCGCGATATGCCGCGTCAAATTGACGTTCGGCAGCCTCAGCGCTGAACAGGCGCACCGCATTGCCGATGCAGCCCGGCAGTTCGGCAACGGCGTCATCGAGATCACCAACCGCGCCAATCTGCAGATTCGCGGCGTGCGGCCCGATACGGAAAATCCGTTGATCGCAGCGCTGCTGGCTGCCGGGCTTGGCCCTTTGACCGACCGGGGCGACGATGTGCGCAACGTCATGGTCAGCCCGATCGCCGGTGTCGTGCCGGGCCGATTCGACGTGCGGCCGCTCGCCTTGCAACTGCTCGAAATCCTGCAGACCAATGCCTCCTACCAGCGCCTGTCGCCAAAGTTCTCCATTCTCGTCGACGGCGGCGAAAGCGTTGCCATGGTGGAGCATCCCCATGACATCTGGCTCAGCGCCATCGGCGCAGACAGCCCCCGGTTTGCCCTGGGTGTTGCCGGCATACCGCCGACGCGAGCGGATGATACGCCCGCTCTCGGCAGCGCCGGCGCGTCCCGGGCCATGCATCTGATCACAGCGATTCTCGATGTGTTCATTGACTGGAATGCCGCCAATCCGGCGGCGTCGCGCCTCCGCCATATGATCGCGGCCATCGGGCGCGACACCTTCATCTCGCGTCTGGAAGCACGCCTGAATGTCCCGGTGCGTGACGAGAACGCCAATGCATGGCGCAGAACGTTACCCCGTGCGCATGGGCATCTCGGCCTGCTGGCGGAACGCGGCGCAAATTGCCGCCTCATCGGCGCCATGCCGCCGCTCGGGCGGCTTGACCCGGACAGGCTGGACGCCGTCGCCGTTCTGGCGGCAAAGAACAGCAAGGGAAAGCTGCGGGTCACCCCGTGGCAGAGCCTGTTGCTGCCTGAGGTTGCCGAGCCCGTGATAGCGCAAACCATGCGCGAAATCGAAGCACTCGGTTTCGCCGCCCGGCCGGACGATCCGTTTGCAACCATGATCAGCTGCTCCGGCTCCGCCGGCTGCGGATCGGCGCTCGGCGCAACGCAGGCCGACGGATTGAAGCTCGGCGCGCTGCTCCACGGCAAGGCTCCCGAACTGGCGGTTCACCTGACCGGTTGCGCCAAATCCTGCGCCTCGCCCTCGGCCAAACCGGTCACGCTGGTTGCGCGCGAACCGGGGTACTACGACATATTTCTGCGTGCGACCAATGGACCGTCGCGTTTTGGCAAGCTATTGGCTGCACATGTCACTATCGAGGAAGCTGCCGAATGGATCGGCAACCTTCCGTTGAATTCCCGGCCATTGACCCAAAGGCCGCTCACTTCCGGCTCTGGGGGGCCACCGCATGCTTGACTATATCCGCGACGGTCAGGCGATCTATGATCGCTCCTTCGCCATCATCCGCTCCGAGGCCGATCTTAGCCGTATTCCCGCCGATCTGGAAAAGCTGGCCGTGCGCGTCGCCCATGCCTGCGGCATGGTCGACGTGATCGGGGACCTCGCCTTTTCCGAAGGCGCTGGCGCAGCGGGTGTTGCCGCCCTCGCCAGGGGCGCACCCATCCTGTGCGATGCCCGCATGGTGCTCGAAGGGGTGACGCGCGCGCGCCTGCCCGCCAACAATGACGTTATCTGCACGCTCTCGGACCCGTCCGTCGCCGCTCTCGCCCGCGACATGGGCAATACCCGTTCGGCGGCGGCGCTCGAACTGTGGCGTCCGCATCTCGCCGGTGCCGTGGTGGCCTTCGGCAACGCGCCGACCGCCCTGTTCCGTCTCCTCGAAATGCTCGATGAGGGCGCACCGAAACCGGCGCTGATCCTCGGCTTTCCCGTCGGCTTCGTCGGGGCGATGGAATCGAAGGCGGCGCTGGCCGAAAACAGCCGCGGCGTTCCCTTCGTCGTCGTGCACGGACGGCGGGGCGGCAGCGCCATGGCCGCGGCTGCGATCAACGCACTTGCTTCGGAGAAAGAATAATGCCGCAGCCTGGACGGCTTTTCGGACTGGGCGTTGGTCCCGGCGATCCCGAACTCATCACGCTCAAGGCCCTGCGCCTGCTGCAGGCGGCGCCCGTCGTTGCCTATCACGCGGCCAAGGGCAAGAAGGGCAATGCGCTGACCATCGTCGAGACCTATCTCAACGACAGCCAGCTGCTTGTGCCGCTGATCTATCCGGTCACGACGGAAAAGCTGCCGGCGCACATGAATTATGAAGCCATCGTCAGTGATTTCTATGGCGAGATCACCGAAATTCTTAAAACGCATCTGGATGCGGGCAAGGATGTCGCCGTCATTGCCGAGGGCGACCCGTTCTTCTACGGCTCCTTCATGTATATCCATGACCGGCTGGCCGGACAGTATGAGACGGAAGTCGTGCCCGGCGTCTGCTCCATTCTGGGTGGCGCCGCCGTGCTGGGTGCACCGCTCGTGTACCGCAACCAGACATTGACGGTGCTCTCCGGCGTGCTTCCGGCCCATGAGCTGAAAACCCGCCTCGCCGCGACGGAAGCGGCCGCCATCATGAAACTCGGCAAGAATCTGGCGAAGGTGCGCGATGTCATCGCCGAACTCGGGCTGATGGACCGTGCCCTCTACGTCGAGCGCGCCACCATGGACGCGCAGCGCATCGTCCCCTTGCGCGATGTCGATCCGGAATCCTCACCCTATTTCTCGCTCATTCTCGTGCCCGGCGAGAAATGGCAGGGTGGCGGCGAATGACAGCCCCGCTTGTCCTGATGGTTTTGAGCGCGCAGGGCATGGAGACGGCTCTGCGCATAAAAGCCGGCCATCCCGACGCGGTCATTCATGGACTGGAAGGCCGCGTGCAGGGTGCCGACCAGACCTACAGCAATTTCGGCGAAACGCTGCGCGCGCATTACCGCAGCGGCAACGCCATTGCCGCCCTGTGCTCCGCCGGCATTACCATCCGCGCGCTGGCACCGCTTCTGGAGAACAAGGGCGGCGAACCGCCGGTGCTGGCCATTGCCGACGACGGCAGCGCCGTGGTGCCACTGCTTGGCGGAACCACCGGCGTCAACGTGCTGGCACGGCAGCTCGCCGCAATTCTCGGCGTATCGCCCGCAATCACCACGTCGGGCGAATTGCGTTTCGGTACCTGCCTGCTCAATCCGCCAGCGGAATTCCATTTGAAAAACCCCGAGGATGGCAAGCGTTTCATCGCCGATCTTCTGGCCGGCAAGGCGGTGCAGATCGACGGTCCGGCGCCCTGGCTGGAGGAGGCACGCCTGCCGGTCGACGACAACGGCACGATGCATATCCGCATCACGCCGTCGGACATTGCCCCGCAGAAAAACGAACTGGTCTTCCACCCCAAGGTAGCGGTTGCCGGCATTGCGGGTGATATCGGCGCTGAAGAGGTGCGGGCCGCGCTGGCAGCGGAAAACATCGCGCTTGCTTCCATCGTCTGCCTCGCCGCCAGCGAAGAACACAGTGCAAACGCATCCCTGCATCATCTTGCGGCTGAGCTTGGCCTGCCGCTGCGGCTGCTTCCGGCAAACGGACGCAGCGCGCGGGATATCGTTTCGGCTTTCATCAAAAAGCCGGTCAGCCAAAGCGGCAATGAAAAATTTGCCATCGCCATCGCAGCCACACCGGATGACGTGACATTGGCCGGGCATCCCCGCGGCCGCCTTGCAGTCATCGGGCTTGGACCGGGCGATCCGGACTTCATGATTCCGGCGGTGAAACACGAATTGCAGCGGGCCGAGGATATTCTCGGCTATGAGACCTATGTGCGCATGGCCGGGTCTTTCCGCCCCGACCAAATCATTCACATGACCGACAATCGCGAGGAAATGCAGCGGGCCCGCCACGCCTTCGATCTTGCCGCGTCAGGCCGCTCGGTCGTGATGATTTCGTCGGGTGATCCCGGCGTGTTCGCCATGGCTGCCGCCGTGGTCGAAGCCCTGCACGAATCCGATAATCCCGCCTGGCATGGCGTCGATCTGCAGATCCTTCCCGGTGTCTCCGCCGCGATGGCCGCCGCCAGCCGCAGCGGCGCACCACTCGGCCATGATTTCTGCATCCTGTCGCTGTCCGACAATCTGAAACCATGGGACATCATCGAAAAACGTATCGCGCTGGCGGCCGAAGCGGATTTCGCCATGGCCTTTTACAATCCGATCTCCAAACCGCGCCCCTGGCAATTGCCGCGGGCCATCGAAATCCTGCGCCAGCACCGGACGCCGCAAACGCCCATCGTGCTTGGCCGCGACATCGGCCGTCCGGCGGAAACCCTGCGCGTCATCACCCTGGCGGAGCTTGCACCCGAGCAGGTCGACATGCGCACGGTCATTCTCGTCGGATCGTCGCTCACCCGGAGCTTTGACCGGGTGGATGGCGGCCAGTGGGTCTACACCCCGCGCTGGTACGGAACCAAGCCTGCCGGTTGAAGGGAATCTCATCGCCCGGTGACGAAAGATCATTTGACCGGGCGGCTGAATGCCGGAAAAAGGACTGAGCGCTTCGCATTTGTGTCGACGCGCGTCAGCCGCCGTCACTATGATCCCGGTCCATTGCCGCTCGTATCTCTGGAGTTTCCCATGCCAAACAAGAACTATGTCCTCACCCTGTCGTGCGAAGACAAGCCGGGGATCGTGGCATCGGTGACGACGGAGCTTGCGGGGCTGGATGCCAA
>NZ_JBQEPA010000017.1:0-121232 GCF_052056495.1 Phyllobacterium sp. 22229 | reverse complement strand
GGTCCACCGTCTTTAATCTGTGTCATGATTGCCTCGCAATGTTGCGACCGAACACGTCACGGACGCGTGGTGGCAGGATTTTGGATAATGGGGGCTTGGGCAGCTTTGGGCTGGACAGCTTTGAACTAGGTTTGACGGCACCGATGTGCTTGCCGCGAACCTTGGCGATCTTGGCCTTTTCCTTCACGTCCAGTGCGGTCTTGCCCAGATGGCAGTGAGAATGTGCTGGGGCCAGATTACCCTCGGTGTTATTCCCGCCATTGATCAGGGCAATGACGTGGTCAGCTTCCCATGTCTCACCGATCTTGATTGGCTGCTTGCATAGGTGACAAACGCCTTTGTCGCGGTCATATATGCGCTGACGGACGCGGGGCGGGGCCTTTGTGTCATCGGTCTTGCCGATCCATTCGGAAACTGTACGGGCCATCAGTTGCGCTCCCAGTCCAAACCAAGCTCACGGGCAAGCTGCCTGCACTTTTCAGAGCGGCGCTGATACCAGTCGGTTTTCTTGACCTTGAAATTGTTGATGACAACCGGACGGCGGCGGAATAGTCGTGAGAGTATCTTGATCATGCTGCCCTCGCCAAAGGTTCGGGAAGAGTCAGAGCAACGCCTTGCTCAGAGAAATGACGGAATACCAGATCGAGATACTTTGTCTTTTGCTTCGTGGTCATTAAGCGGGTGACAGGTAGGTCGAGCGGCTCTGTCATTATCGCAAGCTTCTGCTCGTAAGGCAGCGCTTTCACTACGTCGTCATATTTCTCCTGGAACTCTTCGTTCTCGGAACGCAGGATCGGAACGCCAATGGTCAGCTTGCAATATCCGCGCCAATACTCCGCGCTTTCGCCCAACTGTTCCGATACTTCTTTCATCCAAAGGCGCTGGAGCTTGTTCTGCTCAATGGTGCGCTTGCGGCCTGTTTCAACGGTAACGGTGAAGGGAAACTTCTGCTGCTCAAGATAGCGCACGAATAGTTTCCTATCGTACTCAGACTGGATAATGCGACTGGTCATGTCATGAACCTTTCCGCAGGGCATTCGCGCCCTGCTATCTGGTTGCGATTATCGAAATTCAGGGGCGAACGGGATTTCGTCGTCCAGATCGTGATTGAAACTGCGGCCACCGTCGCTCTGACTGCGGTAGTCACCCTGCTTGCGGTCGGGTTCGCGGCGCTGCTGCTGGTCTTCCTTTGGCTTGGGAGGGAAAAGCAGGATTGTGTATTCACCGCGGTCCGGGGCAGGGAGGCAATGAAGACGAAGGGTAAACCCGTCTCGATCCTTCATTGGCCAAGCAACGCCGATATTCGTGAACGCGGACTTCTCCTCGCCATTCTGTTCGTAGGTGCGGACTGCAACCGCTTCGTATCGCTGGCTCATGCTGCTTCCTTCTCAGGGTGTCCTTCGGGCAATGACTTGCCAAGTTCGATAAATTCTTCACGGAGGTTCGACTGCCAATCACTCGAAAGGCGGTTGCGCGCTTCGACATTGGCCGAAATCTGCCACCATGCGCGAAGCTCTGCCTTTGTCGTCGCAAGCCTCATGGCGCTCTGAAGAGTGGAATATAGGTTCCTGGCGTCGTCATTCTTGGGGGCAGATCGCTTTGGCTCGGAAGTCTTTGGCTCTTCGCCGAACTCTTCCTTCATCGCATTGACGTACTTGTTGTCGTCAAACATCCCCATGTGAACATCAGCGCCGACACCGATCATTTTCAGCGCATTCGTGACAGCATCCGTGTAGGCCTTTTTGAATGCTTCATCGTCAGCAGAAAGGCCGTACTTGTTCTTGCCAACTGCCTTGTCACCGCCGACGCCAAACGCAATCTGGTCCGGCTTCTGGTACCAGATCGATACGGTGCAGAAGACAAGAACCTCGCCTTCAGAAGCCGGGACAACTTGAAATTCAGGCCTGTATACACCCCAGCCTTGACCAACCGGCCCAAACTCTTCGGTCATCCTTTTGTATGACCACATCGGCTTGATTGCTGTTCCTTTGAAGCCACCGCTGCGTGAAAATGATTTCGTGTGGGCTGGGTCGGTTTTCCCGAGCTTTTCCCAAAGAGCAAGATTGTCGGTCATCACGCCACCTTCTTTTCTTCGATGATAGAGACGCCCGGAATGTTCCGGTGCTTTGCATCAACAAGTCGCTGCGCAAGGCTTGCAAAGAACGCATCCACGTCCGAGCGCTGTGTCAGCCAGCAATGGCGAGCAAACACTGTGGGATCGGTGATCTGCGCAATATGGCTGGTGCGCAGAGATGCAGCGCGCCCTATGGATTTCACTGAAGCCTTGAGATTGTCGGCCTTACGAGCGTAAGCCTCGGCCTCCTTGGCCTGTCTGACCAACTGTTCCGCGCGCTCATTTTCCTCAAGGTTCGTTCCGTCACGCTGGCGCATGGCTTCCATGGCGACACGCTGCGCCTCAGCAGCTTCGGCGCGAGCAACTTCACGGATGCGCTCGTTCTCTTCCTCGATTTTGATCAACCAAGGTGCCAATGCCTTCTTGCAGGCATCGATTGCCTTGACCGTCAAGCCTGTGACGGCCTTGGTGCTGCCGATCAGTTCGTTGTATCGAGCTTGAACCTCAGCCTTTGCATCATCGAAGGGCCTTACCTCTTCCTTGCGGGAAGCGTCGGCTTCTTTCTCCGCTGTTTGGATGAGGCGCATAAGCTTCTGGATTTCATCGGCCTGATCCTGTCTGGCGATTAGGGTGCCATCCATCCAGTTCTTTGCCTCTGCGTAGAGGCCTTCAATCTTTTCCTTGGCCGTCTCGTATGGGGTCGGCTCTGGCGGATTGTTGTGTCCGATTGTTGCGGTCATTCTGCTGCTTCCTTCCAAATCCGGCTGAATGCTTTCCAGTTTTTCAAAGCCCTGCGCATGTGACTGCGGTGCTGGGTTTTCGAGCCTTCCCGAAGGTATGAACGGGCAAGCCATCGGTTTGTCATTGCTGTGTCGCGCTTGTTGAGGGCGATCATGCGAAGATCAAAATTCGTCATGTCAGCCTCTCCAGAATGAAAAGGGCAAAGATGATGAGGAGGGCGATGATCAATGCCCGCTCGTACCGGCGCGCGCGGCGCTCTTCGATAATGCGGATGGCATCAAGCTCTTTGTCGAGGATGAAGCGGGTCATGCTGCCACCGCCGTATCTTCGGCTGCGATAAGCGCCGTATTGATCCAGTCGCGGATTTCTTTGAGTTCATCGGCCGTGACGTACCGCGTATTGCTGGTGAACGTGCCTTCAAGACTGATCTGGAAGGCCGCACCTGAGCGGTCGAACCGGGTCATATGCTTGCGAACGAACAGTTCGAGGCTGAGGCTCTTCTCATCTGCAGCATCGAGAGAGAAGTTCTCGATGGCCTTGAGGTTGGCGCTGACGATGATCATGCTGCCACCTGCAGCATTGCATCAGTGGAGCACTGGCGGATCAATTCAGGATCGGCCGGAACCCAGCTTAGGGCGTCCTGTTCGCGGAGAATTTGCGCAGCGACTGCATCGCGCCACGCCTTCGGGTGAAATCCGGTTGGGCGGATATTCCAGCACCGGGCATCTACTAGGCTTTGAAAATCTGTGTCGGTGATTGTCATCGCATCCATCCGTTGTTCGATGGATCAATTAATATACGCATACGCATAAATGTCAAACATAAAATATACGTGTTTGCATAAATTTATTTACAGTAGGCTACGGTCTGTTAGAATCACTGCAACAAAAAACCGCCCGGAGGCGGTTTGTGATCATGCGGTTTAAATTAGATCAGTGCCCAACTACACCGAAAAGTGTTTGCAGTTTTGGTGCGAGCACAGACACGGCAACCATGACGGTTATCAATCCAGCTATCCCCTTATAGATGAATTCCTTGGAGGGGAGGTGATTGATGCGCTCTGCGAGAACGGCCGTTTGTATCTTTAAGTCAGCAATATCCTTGATGGTGGCATCGAATTTGCCATCCATCTTTTCAAAGGCCTTTTCCAATCTTGTGACGCGGGCTTCCATATCATCATATGTGCCACCACCACTACCAGATTTCAAGGAGTGAATTGTTTCAGCCTGGGCCTTCAGTTGATATTGAAGAAAGGCAATGCTCGGTTCAGTCAAAATGGCCTCCGTAATGAAGAGCCGATAGGCTTTGAACAAGTTCGTTTGTCATGATTTGAAGGTTGGATAAATCCTTCCTAGCTCGGTCAGCTAGATCGTTACCCGTTTGAAAGGAAGCGCCATAAACCAAACTGGTCATAATACCGTTCATTTCGACCGTGCAGACTGCTATTCTCATGACACTTTCTTTTAGTGCTGCAATTTCTCTCTTTGTTTCATCGTCCACGTTTCACTCCATATCTGGCACTTCACCCGACTGAAACAAAACCGTCGGTGGCCCATATTCCCCAATATCTGGCTGTGCTTCTCTCGTCCAAGCTATGACACCAACGTGCTTGCCGGCCAGATCCCGCGCAGTTCGTATCGCACGATCTTCCACCTCGAACTGCATAGCCTCAAATGCTGGCACGAGTTCGCCCTCGTCACTGCGAGAGAAAGCCATAACAACAATGAGGCGAACAGGGTCCATCAGGCAGCCTTCTGTCTAGTCGCAAGCAAAATGAAAAAGGAAAAGAATGATGCCAAGGCATAAAATCCAAGTGCATCGACAAAACTCATGGTGCCGTTTGCAGAATACGACCAAGCTCCTAGGATAGTAATAATAATGAGGCCTACTATGTAGGAAATTGGCATTGATACAGTAACTACTTTTCGCAATACCCATGCAATTAGAGCGCCAAATGCAGCAGTCCCCAAAATTGCTCCCACAAACATTCCAATGATATAATGCACAATCCCCCCCCCTACATTTTCAAAATCGAACTATGCTTGCAACTTGAGCTGCCCTTGAATGCCGCCTTGTTTCCCAACTTTTTTAAGCATTGCTGGTGGGAGAATTGCAAAAATTTCCCCGATCCATTCAAGATGCACATCTTCAATGGGGCTTGCGTTCCATGAAAAAAGGCTGACCCCTACCGGCCCGCGCATAATGGTCTTGATAAAGCGGCGACCGTCATTGGTGAGCACCGCAGCTTCTTCACCGTAGAAAGATTCGAGCGGCTTCTTTTGATCCTTATAGACGATTATGACCGCGCCCTCTTTGTAAACGGGCAACATAGAGTCGCCACGAACCTTGAAGGCGATCATTTCTGCCGGCAGTGGGAACGGTACTTCAATTTGGTCCAATCCTTCAGGCGGAATCTGTTCATAGTCTGGTTCCACTACAGCTCCAGCACCAAGATAACCCACCAATTTGATCATTGATTGGCCTGGTACAATGTCATGGCTGGCCCCCGCCGCTTGCTCATAAAGCTCATTGATCTGGTCTCGTCTGGCCCCTGTTGGTTCCGAGCCGGAAAACCAACGGCTGACAGTTGGCTGAGACACGCCAAGTCGCTCGCTCAGTTCGATCTGCGTCCAATTATTGGCGCTTAAAATACGCCGTAACTTTTCATCCATTGATATCATCGCAATACGGTATATTCGCAGACGCATACAGACAAATACGCGTTTGCATAATTTCTACTTGATTGATATGCGTATGCGTATATTATGCGCATCATGAACACGCTGAAACACATCAGGAAGAACATCTTCAAAGTTACGCAGGCGGAATTCGCCCAGATTGCCGGGGTGGGGCAACCCTCTGTCTCGCGCTGGGAGAGGGGTGTCGCACCATCGCTTGACGAGATGCAGGCGATACGCGCCGCTGCAGCACAGAGAAAAATCAAATGGAATGACGCGTGGTTTTTTGATGCTCCGACTCAAATCGGAGAGCGTGCGGCATGAACATATCAACGAAATTTCGGGAGTACCAAGCTGTAACCAGCCGTACGATCTATTACCGAGCCGACTTCCCGAACAGGACAGCCGGTCGCCTCGGAAGCCTGTTGACTGGGAAAGTCACTCACCCTGAAACCCGGCTGTCCGCCCCTTTTCTCATTGCTCGCCGCTTTTCTCCCTACAGCTCGGGCGGTTTGAGCATGTCTGGCCACCGGAGCGTGTTGCACCGCTCCGGTGGCCTCTTTTCTTGCCGTCACACGGGACAGGAGAGCTCCGGCAAGAAATCCAATCTGTTTTTCATTCCAGTCATCAACCTCGTGATCCCCATCGCTGCCGTTGATGCCGTTCGCCGCTTCATTTCTCTCCAAGTTCTCTGTGTTGCGCTCCATGACAGCAACCGTATTGGAGAGTTTTTGTCATGGGTAACAAACCTTTTGTCGAGGACGACAAAATGACTGACGTGTACGTCAAAGAGGCCCGCACCATGGGCGAATACCTCTTGCGCCGCGAGTATCGGGGCATGGGTGACACAATCGAAGCCGCCGCACACCGGGTGCAGACCAAGCTTGGCGCACCAGCTTCAATCCTCCTGCGTCTACGCCACCGGCGAGAGATGAAGGACATGATGCTTTCGAGCTTCGCGGCAATCGCTGAAGCCTATCAAAAGGTGTCCGACAAAACCGACCAAATCTACGAGAACGAAAGGTCCATCCATGCGCCCAATTCGAAAGCTGTGTGGCTGGCTGATCTTGTTTCTGGTTCGAAAGAGCCTCGCAGCGATCAGTAAGGTCCGCAGCTTTTGGCGGCGATTGATCCAGCGGACAAAACACAGACGAGCAGACAGCGAAGACAGAAAGGAACGGCCGGAATGAAGGTTCGATCAATCGACATTATCGTCATCGTCTGCATGGTCTTGTTCAGTATGGCTCTCGTCGGTGCAATGTTAGTTTCCGGCATTAGTCTGAGCCATCAGCTCACCAAGGCTTACGCCCTGCCAAAACCAACAAATCCCGCTTCAATCGTGAGGTGCGACCATGGCTAAAAAACCAAAGCCTTCTCTCAAGCTTGAAAAACTTAATCGGGCGCTGAAATCCGGCAAGGTTATTTGCCGGACCAACTCATCATCTGATGAGCCTGAATACTCATTCGAACCGGGGGGCGCATCCGTAGGTGCCTGGGCGGTCAACCGTGCCTTGGAGCTCGGCCTTATCGTTCCTGCACAAGACGCGCTGTTTCCAGATATGGACAGCCAAACCTATCGGGCGGCTTGATATGACGGACCGCCTCACAAACGCTGAAATGGCCGACATCTTTTTGGGTGAAGCTTGGTCAATGGCCGATCTTATCGAGAAGCATTCTCATGGCAAGGATCGTAGGCCGGACAGCTGGTTCGTTCAAATGCGAAGGATCGGAACCGCTCGCCGTCAGGCTGCAGAAGACTACAAGCGCGCGGCTCAAAGAGAGCAGGGCGCAGCATGAAAATGACAGCCGCCGAGTTTTTGAAGTTGCACCCCGCGAAGCCCAACAAGTTTGGTGCGCAACGGACGACGCTTGACGGCATCAAATTCGATAGCAAGGCTGAGGCTACCTACTACAGCACCCTCAAGCTCAGAGAACGGGCAGGGGAAGTGCATAGCGTCGAAATGCAACGCCCATTCGCTCTGACCATCAATGGCTACCTGATAGGCACATACAAAGCAGATTTCTGCTTCTGGGATGTTCTGGAGGATCGCTATCGCGTCATCGACGTGAAGGGTGTTGCCACGCCTGTATTCAAGCTCAAAGCCAAGATGGTCAAGGCACTTTACGGATTTGACGTGGAGGTCGTGCAGTGACGATTTCTGCCAGTGTTCTTGAGGCAATGTTGAAAGCAGGCTGCACGGCCGAGCAGCTTGTTGCTGTCGTTCGTGCGGACGAAGAGGCAAATGCCGAACGCTTGGCAGACAAGCGAGAGAAGAACAGAATTCGTCAACAAAATCATAGGGCGCGTAACGCGCTGTCACGCGTGACAGAGTGTGACAAGCGTGACCTTCTTCCCCCCGAAGGTTCTTTCCCCACACCCCTATCTCCTAACCCCCTAACATCATTACCCCCTTCGCCCCCTAAAGGGGGCTCTTCCCCCACGGATTTCGAAGCTTTCTGGGCGAAATATCCCCACAAGGTCGGCAAACGGGATGCGGAGAAGGCCTTTTCCCAAGCCATTCGCCGGGACTCGCTCGATGCGATCATGGCTGGACTGGAGCGATACGCTCGAAAGACCGACGACCGGCCTTGGTGCAACCCGTCGACGTTCCTGAACCAAGACCGGTGGGCAGACGCCCCGGCCGTCGTTGCCCCGCATCGCAGCGGAACGTCGCCACCACTCGGCAACAGGCGGCGGAACTACCTCGATGCAGCATTGGATTTGATCGGAGATCAGGAAAATGGACCAGAAAACAGTTTTGGCAATGGCAGCAATGTTGAATTCCTTCCCCCAAGGAAGCAACGATCTGGACCTGACGTTGCGGACATTTCAGAGCATCCTTGGCAACCTGTCATCACAGGCAATCACTGAAACGGCGCAGCGCTTTGCCGCTGGGGAAGTGCAGGGGCAAAGCCTCAAGTTTGCTCCATCGGTTGCAGAGTTCACACAAGAGGCGCGCCGTATCGAAGGCCTGTTGCCCTACCGCAATCAGCAGTTGCTTCCCTCGCGGCGCGACAGCTACCAGCCTTTGCCTGACGACGAAGATGCCCGCATGAGGTTGAAATTGCCTCTCTGGTCCGAAGCGATGAAGCGCGGTCAGATCGAACGGCTTGCGACTGCCCTTGCATCTGGCCTCGATCATGTCGTTGCCCTTGCCCAGGAATGGGAAGTAGCGATCCCTGAAGGCGTCTGGAGCCAGCTTGAACGCAAGGCCCCACAGCATAGGAAGGCTGCGTGATGCAGGATCTAGACGACATTCGCCAGCGCGCAGATCGGATCATCGCTGTGAGCCCTGCCTTGGCACGGGAGATCGCCCGCCGGTTCAATGCAGAGCCGTCCGGACTGACAAAGCGACAGGCCGAGGCATTGGCCTTCCTCAAGGACTTCCAGTCGGTGCACGGCGTTGCGCCGACCTATGCTGAGGCTGCGTCAGCTCTTGGAATTTCGAGGACGGCTGCATTCAATCGGATTCACCAGCTTAAGAAACGCGGGCACATTCAGATGCTATCCCATCAGTGCCGGTCAATCACACTTGTAGATGCAGCATAGGGACATCCCCAGCCCGATCATAGACAGGACAGGATACGAACATGGCAGAACAAACCTCAAATTGGTATGCGATCCGCACTGTTCCTGGTGCTCAGTTGCCGCAGCGTGAATTCGGCACGGAGATCACCCGAAGCCAAAAGGGTTATCGCATAGTCAGCGTCGTCAATCCGGGCAAGTCAGCTATTGAGCGCGCGTTAGAAGATGCGGGCATAGAACACTGGATGCCGTCAGAGAAGCGCCTGCAGCGCGACAGGCGCAAGACCCATGTGTGGCGTGTCCGGCGCTTTGCCCTGATGGTTGGGTATGTGTTCGTCCGCAATCCGAGTTGGTCACGCCTGCGGGACATGCCTCTCGTACACGGCATCGTCGGGGTGAATGGCACACCGCTTCCTATCGACATCATGGACATTCTCATGGTTCGCAGGATGGAGGCCAAAGCCGAGATAGCATTTGACAAAGCGGCGCGTGAAGCACGGCAAATAGTGAGAAAGGCTGCCAAGCACGATCCAGCCTTGAGAAAACTTGTGGATAGCTTCGATATTACAGGGAATATCACGGTTCCGCTCGATCAGATAGCCGCTTGAAATACGGGAACAATACGGGTACATTGCGCATAGGTGATTTGCGGCGCAGCGGATACGTCCCGGCCCTCAGCGGAGAGTTTCACCACTCCGCGTCATGGTGATATTTTCTCTAAATTCAGCGGCAGTTCTCAAACTTGCCCACTCCGCGACAGGAACAAGGCTTCCACTCGTGTCAGATCGCTGACAACCGGTGCCGCATGACATACTCAAGCCGGTCAAGTGGACAAGCGGGAATTTCAATTGTGAGGAAATATGGCGCGCCGGTATGTGACGATGACGCGAAGGTCTGTCGCCTCAGATGATTGGTATGAGGCAAACGCAATGGATTGTTTGGCCCGCACGGTATTCCAACCAGAGCCACAGGCAATCAAAACCGGCCTTCTCGATGCCTCCGGAGATGACATCTACATGATTGATGAGCCTGACCCGATTGGGTTTGTCAGGTGGGAAGATTGATGACGATGGCACGTGAAAAAGGCCTGAGCGCCAAGCAGATCAAAGACGCTGCTGACCGCGCTGAAACAACAGCACAGAAACAACAGGTCGGCATTCCTTTCGAGAAGGGGAAGTCCGGCAACCCTGCTGGACGGCCAAAAGGTTCTCGCAACAAGCTTGGCGAGCAGTTCCTTGATGACCTTTTGGCGAGTTGGGAAGCGAGTGGCGCGGAAGTCATCCAGCGCGTGATTGAGCAGAAGCCAGATCAATATCTCAAGGTCGTGGCATCGCTCATGCCGAAGGATTTGAATGTCAACATCAACCAAATGGACGGTATGACGGATGAGCAGCTTATCGCCAGCCTCCGCAGCCTCGACGCCGTCATCCAGCCTTTCCTCGCTGCTCAAGCAGAAAATGGAGATAGCGAAGGAAATCCAGCGCAGACAGCGCACTAACAAGCTTCGGTTCTACTCGCCTTACGCAAAACAGCGGGACTTCCACAGGGCAGGGCTCACACATAGCGAACGCCTGTTCATGGCGGGTAATCAGTTGGGTAAAACCGTTGCCGGTGGTGCTGAATGGGCAATCCATCTAACCGGGCGTTATCCCGATTGGTGGGACGGGGCTACGTTCAACACGGCCCCGCTTCTTTGGGCTGGGTCTGTTACAGGTGAAAGCACAAGAGACAATCCGCAACGCATTCTCATCGGCCCTCCGGCTATTGAAGATGACTGGGGGACCGGTTTCATTCCGGCCGACTGCATTCGTGATCGCACTCGGGCGATGGGTGTCCCAAACCTCCTCGACAGCGTTGTTGTTCGCTGGGGTGGTGGCGGGGACATTCAAGCAAGTGAGAGTGTCATTGCCTTCAAGGCCTATGAAAAGGGCCGGGAGAAGTGGCAGGGGCCGACAGTCGACGGCGTCTGGTATGACGAAGAACCGCCAGTGGACATTTACAGCGAAGGGCTGACCCGCACAAACAACGGCCAGCGCGGTCAGTTCACGCAGATGACATTCACGCCGCTGCTTGGAATGTCCACGGTGGTCAGCAGGTTTGTCATGCCAGCAAGTGACGACATAGGCGATGAAGCCCGGCACGTCACGTCGATGACCATTGACGATGCCGAACATTATTCACCGGAGCAGCGGGCAAAGATTATTGCGAGCTACCCGGCACATGAACGTGAAGCGCGAGCAAAGGGCATCCCAACACTCGGCAGTGGTTTGATCTTCCCGGTTCTGGAAGAAGACATTGTTGTCGTGCCATTCAAGATACCGGATATCTGGAAACAGATTGGTGGACTGGACTTTGGCTGGGATCATCCAACAGCTGCAGTTTGCCTCGCATACGATGCTGACAGCGATATTGTCTATGTGACCAAGAACTACAGGAAGCGTCAGGCAACACCGGTCATTCATGCAGCGGCGGTCAAGCCGTGGGGATCATGGTTGCCCTGGGCATGGCCGCATGACGGCAACAATGACACGGCGGCCGGCGAAAACCTTGCGTCCCAGTACAAGGCTCAAGGCCTGCATATGCTGCCGGAGCGGGCAACGTTCGAGGATGGCTCAAACAGTGTCGAGGCCGGACTGATGGACATGCTCGACCGGATGCAAACGGGCCGGTTCAAGGTGTTCTCGACCTGTGTCGAATGGCTGGAAGAGCGCCGCCTGTATCATCGCAAGGACGGCAAGGTCGTCAAAGAGCGGGACGACGTTATATCGGCCTCCCGGTACGCGCTGATGATGCTTAGGTTCGCCAAGATGGACACGCCTGCAGGCCAATGGAAATTCACACCCCGTAAGGTGGTCTAATGCCAAAAATGAATGATCAAGAGCTTGCTGGCGTCGTCGGTGGGCTGCTGGCGGATTGTGAGAACTATCAGGTCTCATATCGCCAGCCAGACCGCATAAAAGCCCAGCAGTATTATGATGGCGTCATGACCGACACACCTTCGGATGAGGGCCGGTCAAAGGCAATCTCCAAGGATGTGCGCTCGACCATGAAAAAGGTCCTGCCGTCCCTGTACCGGGTGTTCTTTGGATCGGACAAGATTGTCGAATATTCCCCTGTATCGCAGGGCGATGAGGAAAGCGCAGCTCAGGCCACCGATTATGTGAACTATGTTGTCCTGCCGGAGAGTGGCGGTCAGCAGGCCATTTATGACGCGATGCATGACGCGCTCTTGAAGCGCAACGGTATTCTGAAATGGTATGTCGAGAAGAAGAAGGAAACCCTGACCACCACGCATGACGGGCTTGACCAGATGTCAGCCCAATTGCTTGCCTCTGAAGCAAATGTCGAGGTTCTCGGCGTTGCTCAAGACCCGGCCACCGGTTCCTATACCTTGCAAATCCGTCGTGAGGTCGAAAACAAGCGTGTCGTACTGGAATGCGTTCCGCTTAGGGAATTCTATATTCATCCAGACGCGAAGACGATTGAAGACAGCCCTATCGTCACGCACAAGACGCTCAAGCGGCGCGGTGAACTGATCGCATCCGGTTACAAGAAATCGGTCATCGAGGCGCTGTCTGCAGCTGACGGTGCTGATATTCTTGATAGGCAGGATGAGGATGACGACAAGAGACAGCGTGTCATCGGCACAAGCGCACAGGGTCATCATCCGTCGATTGATGAAATCGAAATCATCGAAAGCTTTGTTCGCGTGGACTATGACGGCGATGGGATCGCTGAATTGCGCCGCGTGATCTATGCCGGTGGCTGCGACGAAGCAAAGATGCTTGAGAACGAGCCATGGGACGACATGATACCCTTTGGCGATCTGGTTGCAGAACGCGAGCCGCATCAATGGGAAGGCCGGTCCATTCCCGACGATATCGAGGAAATCCAGCGCATCAAGACGGTGCTGCTCCGCAATACGCTCGATAACATTTACTGGCAGAACAACCTTCAGCCAATTGTGCAGTCTGGGGCTATCCAGAACCCGGAGAGCGTCACCCAGGCAAAGTTCGGTGAGCCGATCCGTGTCAATGATGGCGTCGATGTTCGTGGGGCCGTGGGATATTCTCAGGTTCCTTTCGTTGCCGGGCAATCGTTCCAGATGCTCGGTTACATGGATGAGGCGATCACCGATCGTACTGGTGTTTCAGACGCTTCCAGCGGTCTTGCGCCGGATTCATTGCAGAACACCACCGCAAAGGCTTCAGCCATGATCGAGGCTGGCGGCATCGCCCAGACTGGTATGACGCTGCAAAATCTCGCCCTTGGCCTTCAGCGCGTGTTCAAGGGTGTCCTGCGTCTGGTCATCCAGCATCAGGATCAGCCGCGCACGGTGCGCCTGCGGGACAAATGGGTGACGTTCGATCCGCGCTCATGGGATGCCAGCATGGATGCCACGGTGAATACCGGCCTCGGCGCCGGTACGCGCGAACGTGACATGATGGCATTGCAGTTTGTCATGGGGATGCAGGAAAAGCTTCTCGCCAGCTTTGGCGCGACGGACAATCCATATGTGAAGCCTGACAATCTATGGAATGCATTGTCTCGCATGGTTGAGGCATCGGGTCTGAAAACCGTCAGTCTGTATTTCACCAAGCCCGATGACGCTGAAATTCAGAAGATGATGGAAGCCAAGCGCAACCAGCCCGATCCTGAACAGGTCAAGCATCAGAACGCTTTGGAGCTGGAGCAGGCCAAGGGGCAGACAGCCATCACCCGAGAAACAGCACAGGTTCAGGCCCAGCAGGCAATCCGCCAGCAGGAACTTGAGCACCAGACTGAACTGAACCGCCAGAAATTGGCGTTGCAGGAACAGGATGATGCCCGCAAGGCAGAGCTTGAACGTCGGCGCATGGAGGGTGAGTTTGCACTGGAGCGCGAGAAAATCGCTTCGCAGGAGCGCATTGCACTTGGCAAGCATCTTGAAAACCAGCAACGGGATGAAGCGCAGCAGTTCATGCGTGATCACGGCCATCTAGCAGGAACACACCAATGAGCAACACAGAGCGCGATGTGAATGATGCCCTGTTCCTGCTCGAACACCCGCTAATTCAGCGCATTCTCGGTGAACTGGAGAAATCGGCTACCGATTCCGCAGTCTATGCACCGATAACAGATCATGAGACGCGACAGGCACACATTGCCGAGGTTCGCGCCATCAGAGCTTTGCGGACGAAGCTCAAGGCTCTCTCAGAGAGCACAGCCACATCGGCCCGCAAGGTCTCCGTAGCATAAGCACGGGGATTTCTACCTAAAAGGAAGTCAACATGAGCGGCGAACCCACCAACCTGCCATCCGGCGGGAGTGATAACGCACACCCCTCTGATGCCCTCGACACGGCACTTGATGCAATGTTTGACGAAGGGGAGACTGAAGAGTCCAACCCCGATAAATCAGGCAAAGCCGACGCCACCGATGGGACTGAGACGGATGACGCCTTAAACGAAAATGGCGAAGAGACCGGCGATGAAGGCGAAACGGAAGGTGAGGGCGAAGAGCTTGACCCTGATGAAGCGACCCTCGTCACGCTTGCCGATGGAACTGAAATCAGCCTGAAGGAACTCAAGGGCGGTTATCAGCGGCAGGCAGACTACCAGAAGAAGACGCAGGAAGTCGCCAACATGCGGCGTGATGCGGAGGCGAAAGTTGCCGCCATCACCCAGCAGGAAGCGGCGTTTTCCCAGCAGCATTCCCAATTGCAGACAACCTTGGATGGGTTGGTGGATTATCTGGCAAATCGCTTGCCCGAGGAACCATCAACAACCCTCGCAATGACCAATCCCGGTGAATACACCCGCCAGAAGGCGATGTATGACGCGGCGGTCGGTGAATTGCAGACCATTCTTGCCACGAAAAAGCAGGTCAACGAGCGGGGCCAGCAGGTTGCATATCAGCAGCATCAGGAACGGCTCAAGGCCGAGAATGAGGCACTGGTTGCGGCTTTCCCCCAAATTGTCGACCCGGCCAAGCGTGAGGCATTCAACAAAGCAATTCTTGATACGGCGACAAAAGTTGGTTTCTCGACCGACGAACTGAACACCGTGACAGATCATCGTTTTTTGAAGCTCGGTTACTATGCGCAGATCGGCCTCAAGGCCCTTGAGCAGCAGAAAATCGGCAAGAAGAAAGTCGAAAGTGCCCCGGCGCTCGCGCCCGGTAAAGCTCGACCCACGGTCAATCCTTCCAACAAGGCCCTGCAGAATTTCAAGAAATCAGGTTCAGTCAGGGACGCCACCCAGGCGTTGGACGCTCTCGACTGGTCCTAGCCATTTTCGAAAGGAATATTACAAATGGCTCAGGCAGCAGGTACTTCCGATACCTACGATATGAAGGGCAAGGCGGAGGATTTCCGCGATGTCATTTATACCGTGGCCAAGGAGGAAACTCCTTTTCAAAAGCTGATCGGCACGACTTACGACGTGACGGCAGTCAAACATCAGTGGCAGACTGATACCCTTCGCGCTCCGGCAGCAAATGCCAAGCCGGAAGGCAACGAGACCTCCTTTACGGAAGTCGCACCGACTGTCGAAGTCGGCAATTACTGCCAGATTTCGGACGAAAGTTTCATGATTTCGAACACTGCGGAAGCGGTCAAGAAGTATGGACGCAAGTCTGAAATCAAACGCCAGACCGTGAAGAAGGCAAAAGAGCTTGCCCGAGACATGGAATACTCCATGGTCGGCGTCAAACAGGCATCTTCGGCCGGCTCTTCTGGTACTCCGGTTCGTCAGGCCGGTTCTCTCTGGACATGGCTTTCCACGAACGCCAATCGCGGTGCGACCGGTGCCAACGGCGGTTACAATCCGGCCACTGGTCTGACTGTTGCCCCGACTGACGGCACTCTACGCAACTTTGCAGAAGCCCAGATCAAGGACGTTCAGCAGAAGTGCTTCAATACCGGTGCAAAACCCACCGTTATCATGATGCACAGCAGCCTGAAGTCCACCTTCTCCAGCTTTGCCGGTATTGCGCTGAACCGTGTCGACCAGAAGGTCAGCAAGGGCAGCGACATGCAGGCGACCATTCTTGGTGCGGCTGACGTTTATCAGGGCGATTTCGGCTATCTGACGGCGCTTGCCAATCCATGGCAGAGCGTCCGCGACGTTGCCTTGCTCGACCCGGAAATGTGGGAAGTCGGTTTCCTTCGCGGCATGAACCAGACACCGCTCGCCAAGACCGGTGACGCCGAAAAGCGCCTGGTCAACTGTGAATGGACGCTCGTGGCCAAAAACGAAGCCTCCAGCGCGGTCATCGCGGACGTTCAGCCCACACCGTAACCTGAACGGCATGAATAACAGAGCGGGGGCCATTGGTCCCCGTTTCCCTTTCACTGGAAAGCAAGATCATGGCAGACGAACCAAACACCGACACGAACAAACAGGCGTCTTCGGCGAAAGATCGCACCATGGAAGTTCTGCTTCTTCGTGGATACTTCCACAAGGAAGGCGAGCAGATCGACGCCGGAACAATTGTCGAATTACCGGAACAGGAAGCGAAAGCTGCCATCCGCAACGGCCTTGCGACGTTCCCCGATGAGGCTTGACCGACCATATCGTCATGGCGAGGTCATCGAGGATGATCCCGTTCGTGGCTTCCGTCGTATCTGGTACGATATCGATGACAATTATGGCGCGGTGAAAACCGAATATTACGCCACAAACGAATTGCTCGACAAAAACGCAGCAGAGCGGGCCGAGAACCAGAAATGGGGCGAATTCGGCAAGGTCGCATCGATCCCCCTCAACCTTTTCTACAAAGAACTGCTCCCCGCCGTACAGGCCAAAGACGACGATTATATCCGTCGCTGGCTGCAGAATGGCGACAATGCGGGTTGGCGGACGCGAGACAAGATATGAGCGCTATCAACGGATATGCTGACCTTCTCGTGACCGCTGGGGAATATTCCGGCCGGAACGACATCGCGCACCTGTTTTCCCGGTTTCTCGGCATGGCCGAAATGAAACTCAATCGCCGGTTGCGGGTCGGGGATATGGAAAAGACGGCCACCGTCACATTGACGGACAGCACAGGACCGTTGCCATCCGATTTCATTGAAGCCAGAGCGGTCTCAATGCCGAATGGTCGGGTGCTGCGTTCATATCCACTACAAGCGCTTCTTGGCCGGTACAATCATCACATTCGTCTGACCCACACACCGGATGCTTTCGCTATCGTCGGCAAGACCATGACCGTCAGGCCGATTTGGGGTGGTGACGTACAGGTCATTTATTATGCGGCGTTGCCATCCCTGAAGCCGACAAACCCCACGAACTGGCTGCTTGATACTGCTTCGGACATCTACCTCTACGCACTGGTCGAGGAAATCGCGATCTGGGCGAAGGATGTCGCCGGGGCTGGCGCCGCAGCCAGTTTGAAGGAACAGGCAATCAAGTCATTCACCGTGAATGATGAAATTGCCCGCTTCGGTCAGAACAAACTTAGCATCGGCGGGGTAACGCCATGAGTTTGATTACTTCTGTCAATGCTGCCTGCGATGTCGTTTCGCTCGACCGGTTCGACACCGTTTACGGCAACAACAATCCCAATGCTCAAACCATGATTGAGTTTGCCCAGGAAGCAGGCGAGGAGATTGTCCGCCGCGTCGATTGGGAAAAGACACTCAAGACGGCAATCGTACCATCGTCACCCTACGCTTTGGACGAGAATTTTCAGCGTTTGATAACCGGCGGAGCCGTCACAACAGCAGCCGGTGAATTCGTTCGACCCGTTACCAATGGCAGTGAATGGACCGTGATCAATCAGGTTCCGTCTTCACAGCCATATTGCTTTATTCGAGGCGGCAAAATGCTCTTTTCGCCTGCAATCGCGGGAGTGGGGGCAATCATCGAATACGTCAGCCGCAATTGGATTTTGGCCGGAACTGACGAGAAATCGAAATTTACAGCCGACGACAACACATTCCTGTTCCCGGAGCGATTGCTGACTATGGGTCTCATTTGGCGCTGGAAGCGACAGAAGGGCCTTACATACGATGATCATCTTGCGGAATTCGAAGCTGCGCTTGCCTTTGAGATCGCAGCAGATCTGGGGGCCTCGCAATGATGGTACGTCCCGGGCGCGTTGCACAGACAAATCGCGGTAGCGTCTCGGTTGGCAGCAAGCCAACTGGAACACCGATCACGTTTCCGGCTCCTAAGCTTGGCCTCGTCTCGAATTATGACCTGATGGCAGAGCAGGCGGGCGCGGCCAGCGTATTGCAGAACTTCCTTCCAACCTTGAAGGGCGCTCGCATTCGTGGCGGTTCGGTCAAGAAAGCGCTTCTCGCTGGCCTCGGGAATGTCCGCAGCGCTTTCAATTATCGCTTCGGTGGCATCGAAAAGATGTTCATGGCGACTGACACCGGCATATTCGAGGTTACCAGCCCCTCAGCGCCACCGGCAACGACACCGGCAAGCCTTGGCAGCCAAACCTCCGGCAATTGGACCGTTGTGCAACATACCACCCAGGGCACGTCGATGATGGTGTGCGTCAACGGATCCGATCCGCGCCAGATGTACAACGGCACGGCGTGGGTGACGACACCGGCGATCACCTTTACAGACGGCACGACGACCAATCAGCTCAATTATGTGTGGCTGTTCAAGAACCGTGAGTTCTTCCTGAAGAACGGCACGATGGACGCCTATTATCTTGATCTGAATTCAATCGGCGGCGCGGCAAAAGTTCTGCCGCTTGGCGGGGTCATGAAAAAGGGCGGTTCGCTCCTGACCGGCTTTTCGTGGTCCATCGAGAGTGGCGATGGCCTGAATGACATGTGCTGCTTCGTCAGTACCGAAGGCGAAGTTGCGGTCTATTCCGGTGCAGATCCCAGTGATGTCAATACATGGGCGCTGAAGGGCGTCTACCAGATCGGTAAACCGCTCGGGAAAAATGCTTGGATCAGGGCTGGCGCTGACGTTCTGATTGCCACGACAGACGGATTTTTACCCATGTCGCAGGTTTTTCAGCGTGATCGGCAGGCGCTTTCGCTCGTCTCTGTCAGCCGGCCGATTGAGGACGAATGGCGGGCGGCAGCGTCCGCCACCGGTACAGGGTGGACGATCACGCAATGGATTGAACGCAATCTGGTTTTCATCACCTTTCCAAAAAACGTCGTCATTCAGGATACGACATTTGTCTTGAACGTCCTGACAGGGCGTTGGTCGATTGTCACCAACTGGAATGCAAGCTGCTTCTCGACGCTGCAGGGTAGTTTGTTCTTTGGGGCAGCGGGTGGCTATGTCTGGCAGGGTGACACAACGGGCACGGATGACGGATTGCCATTCATCGCTGCGTACCTATCTCAGTTCCTTGCTGGTGGTAACGTTGGCCAGCGCAAGACTGCCGCAATGGCTCGTATGCTGGTTCGCGGGAAGGCAAAGCCAAAGGTTCTCCTGTTCGCTCGGGCAGATATGAACAAGGCGCTTCCTGCATTCTCCGACGTGTCGATAGGAAATCAGGCATCTTCGGAATGGGATGTCGGATTGTGGGACCAGGCATTGTGGGATGGGGTCTCTGTCCGTAATGACTATTGGTATCGCCAGAATGTTCGGGCATCGGGTGATACGCTGGCGCTTGGCTGTATCATCGTTTCCGGCGGTCAGTATGCGCTTGATGCCGAAATCGACATTGGCGCGCTACAGGTCGAGGTTGGCGAGGCCAGCGCATGATAATCGTCTGGGCCGATGACGCGGGTTGTCTCGAGATCAACGACGGTATCGGGCAATTCGTCGCCTCTCATATCGCTGGGTGTGATCGGGGCTTTGAGAAATTCAACAGCCTGGGTGTGATTGACAAGGATCGGCTCATTGCCGGGGTGATCTATCACAACTGGTCCCCTGAAACCGGTGTCATTGAATTGTCGGCGGCATCAACCAGCCCGTTATGGCTGACGGTGCCTGTCCTGAACGCTATGTTCGACTACCCGTTCCGGCAGCTTGGTTGTCAAATCTGCGTTCTCCGGGTGTCTGAGCGCAATCAGCGCATGCGGCGCATTCTCGACAGGTTCGGCTTTTCCTCGGTTCGTGTGCCCCGTTTGAGAGGGCGAGACGAAGCCGAAATCATATTCACACTGACCGACGATGCGTGGTCTTCACACAAATTCAATACCAGACAGGGAGAGCGCGTCAGCGCTTGATTGCCGATGGGAAAATCTGCACCGAAAGCACCCGATCCAAAAGAGACAGCCGCGGCACAGACCGGGACAAATGTCACAACAGCGCTTGCAAACGCTCAGCTCGGCAATGTCAACAAGTACGGCCCTGACGGCAGCGTTACCTATTCCCAGAGCGGTAGCAAGCAATTCCGCGATCCTACAAACGGGGCGGTTTATGACATCCCGCAGTACAACCAGACGACGACGCTTTCGCCGCAACAGCAGGCCATCAAGGATCAGACTGACGCCGCACAGTTGAACCTTGGGCAGCTTGCCAACTCGCAATCGTCGCGACTTCAGGGGCTGCTCGGTACGCCATTCACTCTCAACGGCCTTCCGGCTGGAGGAGATGCGTCGAAGATCACGGGCCCGAATTACCAGCGGTTTGCGGACGGACCGCAGCTTCAGACCAGCTACACGGATGACTTCTCGAAGGACAAGCAGGCAGTCCAGGACGCACTCATGTCTCGGCTTCAGCCATCCCTCGACAAGGACCGGGCAGCACTTGAGCAGCGTCTCGCCAATCAGGGGATTCAGATCGGATCTGATGCATATAAGGCTGCAATGGATGATTTCGGCCGCACGTCGAATGATGCTCGCACTTCGACGTTGCTCGCTGCCGGACAGGAACAATCGCGCCTTGCCGGTTTGTCCCGCGATCAGGCGACTTTCGGCAATACCGCCAATCAGCAAATGTTCCAGAACAAGAACACCACAATCGGCGCGAACAACTCGCTGCAGGACCAGATGACCAATGCGCAGCTTGCCCAGTTCAATGCTGCAAACACGCAACGACAGCTTGCAACGAGCGAGAAATTCGCCGAACGCAACCAGCCGTTGAATGAAATCTCCGGGCTTCTCTCCGGTTCGCAGATCACCATGCCTCAGTTCGGTGCATCGAATATGCCGTCGATCCCGACTGTTGATTATGCCGGACTGGTTCAGCAGAAATATGCAAATGACGTGAACGCCTATCAGCAGAAGACAGGTGCTGCGGGCGGCATTCTCGGCGGGCTGTTCGGCCTCGGCGGAAAACTCATCGCCGCATCTGATGAGCGGGTCAAGAAAGACATCCAGAAGGTCGGTAAGGCCAATGGCCACAACCTTTACATGTACCACTACAAGGGCGAGCCGGATGACGCTCCGAAGCGCCTCGGTCTTCTTGCCCAGGAAGTCAAAAAGAAAAAGCCATCGGCTGTCATCAAGATGCCCGGTGGACTTCTCGCTGTCGATTACGGCAAAGCATTGGGGGCTTAAATGTCGGTTCAGTCATTCATCTTCGGCCCCGGCCAGAAATACAAGACGCAGGAAGACTTGGACCGCGCCCGCGCCATGGTGCGCGATATGTATGGCAATATCGGCTCTCCAAGAACTATAGGCGAGGGGCTGTCGGCGCTCGGTGATGGCATCATGGCAAACGTCATGAACCGCCGCATTGCGCAGGGACAGGGCGAGTTTGACAAGAACCGCGCCAGTGCTGACGCCGGTTTCTTGAGCGGTATGTCGGGACTGGGCGCGCCTGCATTTCCGTCCTCCGTTGCTGCTGGCGGCTCGCCTACTGCGCCGGCCGCAACCGGCGTGCAGGCTCCGGATGCAGAAGCCAGCGCTCTCCCGTCTTCTCTGTTGGGTGCGCTCGATAAAACAGAAGGGGGCGGAAATTACGACACCCTCTACGGTAACGCGCAGCGCAATGGCGGAGCTTTTTCGGGCATCAATGTTTCACAGATGCCAATCAAGGATGTTCTGGCCTTTTCTGACCCGAATGGGCGATATGCACAGTCAGTCAAGAGCCAGATCGGGCGCGTTGCAACGCCCATGGGACGGCATCAGATCGTTGGCACAACTTTGAGAAATGCTGTTGACCAGATGGGCATTGATCCCAATACGCCCTTTGATCGCAATACCCAGGACGCGATTGCTACGCATCTGGCGCGCAGCCGCATATCCGCAGCCGGTACGATGGAAGGAAAGATCGCAGGTCTCAGATCGGAGTGGGCTGGCCTGAAAAATGTTCCGGATGCTCAACTGGCGCAGATCGTGAATGATCTTGAGAACGGGAAATCAACGTCTCAGCCCACGCAGGTTGCTTCACTCGATCCATCGTCCGGAATGGAGCAGGCATACGCACCAACTCGGCCACGACAGAGTGCAGCGGTGCAGGCCATCAATCAGGTTGCACCACAGCAGAACAACTACCCGGAAGCCGGGAAAGTTGCGCCGGTCGATTGGACGGACCAGCCGCAGTTTTCAGTTGCTGCTGGTATGCAGTTTGCAAACGGTCAGCCGCCGCAAGGCCAGCAAATGGCGCCATTGCCACCTCAGCAGGCACAAACGCCACAGGCGGGGCAGGATGGCCGTCTGCCGGGCGTTTCAGACGCCATGTTGCGCGCCAATGACCAGATGATGGGCGGCATGTTCGCGCCACAGGGTCAGCAGCCGGTTCAGATTGCCGACAATGGCGGGTATTTTCCGCCGACTCCGTCGATGGCCGATGCTCCAGCACAACAGCCGCAGCAGAATGGCAACCGTCTGGAATTTTATGCCCGGCAGATGAGCAATCCATTTCTATCGCCGGAAATGAAGAAGCTCGCCCTGTACCAGTATCAGCAGGAGGCCGAACGCCAGCAACAGGCATCCGATCCGATGCGTCAGCTGCAATTACAGAAAGGCCAGTTGGAGATTGATGCCCTGAAGCGAGGCAAATCCGCTTTGCTGAATGCGGGCAATGGACAGCTTTACAACCCCAATACAGGCCAATGGATCACTGCGCCGGACAGCGGGAAGGACAAAGAGACAACCGACATCCAGAACTATAATTTTGCCAAGCAGAACGACGGATACTCCGGTACGCTTGCGGACTGGGTGAACAACGTCAAGCGCGGCAAGAACAGTGCGACCGTCAATGGGAACACTATCGATCTGGAAAGCCTTCCGCCTGTTTCCCTGAATGAGCAAGGCGCGCCCGATCCAGCCTCACAGGCTGAATTCCTGTCGAAGCTCCCGACATCCTTGCGCGCTCAGGTGCAGGGCATTTCAGAAGGCCGTATCCCGATTGAAAAGGTGACTTCTATGCGGGGTGGCGAGCGGCAGGAGCTTGCCCGCATCGTCTCGCTGTTCGATCCCACATTTGACATGTCGCAGTCCGGTGCCCGTGTGGCGATCCGGAAGGACTATGCTTCTGGCGAAATGGCAAAGCTTGCCGCGTCAAGCAATCTCGCACTCCAGCATGCGGGCGGTATGCTCGATGCGGCGGAGAAGCTGGATAATGGCCAATATCCATGGGTCAACGCTGCTGGAAACTATTTTGCCAGCAAGACGGGTCAGGGCGCACAGTCTGCCTTCGAAACCTATCGCCTTGGTGTGGCCGACGAGCTGGGCAAAGCCTTCCATGGTGTCGGCGCTGTTCCAGTCGAGACTGTCAAAGAGTGGAAAAATGCAATCAGCACGAGTAGTTCCCCGGAACAGTTGAGATCGGCGGTTGATGCTGCTGTTCACATGCTGGCTGCACGTACCGAGACATACAATCAGCGGTACAGGAACGTCATGGGGCAGGATGCGCCCAGCTTCCTTACGCCGGAGTCGGTCAAGACCTTAACTAAGTTGGGGATTGATCCGAGCACCCTTGATCCTCGCTATGTGGATAAGAGTGCTGGCAAGAATACCCCGGCTCCACTTGGCGCGGGCACTACCTCCGGTGGTCTGAAATGGAGCATTGAACAGTAATGGCAACCCTCAATATCAGCGGTCAGCGCATCAAGGTTGACGATGCGTTCTTGACCATGTCTCCGGATCAACAGAGCGCCGCAGTCGAGGAAATCGCTCGTTCGTTGCCACAGCAGGCAACTCCTGAACCCCAGCAATCGCAGGACTTGCGGAACTCTCTTTCCTCCTTGACGCAAAACCATGATATCGGCACCGCCGATCGGATGGCATTTGACGAGTTGCCCACATGGCAAAAGCCACTCCAAGCAGCCGATGATGTTGTGCGCAAGGGCGTAAACGGCCTCACGATGGGCTTTGCCGACAAGTTGGCAGGTTACATGAGTGGGACGGGAACGGAGGCCCAGCGGGAGCTTTCCCAGCAAGCGTCGAACCGCGCCGGATCAGCGGGAACAGCTGCCGAATTCGGGGGTGCCATCGCAACTCCTGTTGGTCTTGCAGGGAAGGGTATCACCTTGGCCGGCAGGGCTGGAGCAGCGACTATGCAAGGTCTTCCAGGCCTACTGGCGCGAACTGGCTTGATGGGAGCAGAGGGAGCTGGATACGGCGCATTGACCGCTGCTGGCAATGATGAAAACCTTGCGCAAGGTGCGGGTCTCGGCCTTCTTGGCGGTACTGTCGGCAATGTGGCAGGAGAGGCGCTGTCGGCCGGTATCGGTAAGGTGGCAGGACTCTTCAATAAGGGGCCCGCAGTTCCGAACCTGGAAGAACTGCGTAATGCCGCTGAACAGGCCTATAAACGTGCCGATGACGCAGGGGTGATGTTCAGTCCAACCGGTGTTCAAAAGCTCCAGAACAATATCATTTCTGATTTCACTGATCGCGGTTTCCTGCCTGCGAATGAACCGGGTGCTGCGGCTGTTCTCAATCAATTGGGTGAATTGAATGGTAAGAATGTTACCTTGAAAGGCTTGGATACCATCCGAAAAATGGCTGGAAATGCCTATATCCAGGGAAACAAGTCCAACAACGCGCTCATCAAGAAAATGATCGGACGAGTCGATGAGTTGGCTACATCCCCGGCCGCCGATGATGTGATTGCTGGGAATAGCCAGGTAGGATCAGACGCAATCAAGGAGGCAAGGGGGCTTTGGTCTCGGGTGAGCAAGCTGGATCAGGTCAATGACGCAATCCAGAAGGCCGATTTGCGAGCTGCTTCAACAGGATCAGGCGGCAATGTGGATAATGCCACACGTCAAAATCTGCGGCGGGTTCTGGAAAAGGGCCGGGGTTTCAGTCCTGATGAAAAATCTGCCCTTGAAGCCGCAATCAGAGGCACCTCGGGTCAAAACGCACTGCGGCTTGCAGGCAAGCTGTCACCTTCAGGAAACGGCCTGATGGCGGCGCTTGGCGTAGGCGGTGCAATGGTCAACCCATTGGTGGGCGCTGCATCTCTGGGCGGTATGGGCGCAAAGTATGCGGCCGACAGAATGACTAATCAGAATGTTCAGAAGCTGCTCAAGGTCATCAGCGTCGGTGGAGACCTATCGGCCACGCAGGCCGCTCCAAATGCGGTTCAGCGCCTTTCCAAGGCGAAACGCGATACCCTTGCTCGCATGATCATGGGTGGGACCATCAACCAAACTGTTCGGCCTTGAAGGCTTCAATAGCCACCACAATAGGGCAATAAGAAGCGCAATCGCGGTGTAGTCGCGCCAATCCCAGCCTTGGGTGTTCAATCGTCCCTGACCTGCGGCGACGACAATTGCAATTCCAGCAAATGGGATTGCTTTCCATAGTGGATGTTCTTTTTTGAATTCGTCAGGATCGTGGTCAATTTGGTTCATGCCACGCAATATGCCTGAACTCTACGCTTAAGAGAATCCCCCAACATTTCAATATTTGCCATCCTCATCAGGGCGGCTTGTCTATGGAGAATGCCATGCCAAGAACAGGCGGTATCTACAATGCGCCGGCCGGAACGAAAGGTGTGCCAAACACCACGATCCAATCAGCACCCTATAATGCCCTGATTGACGATCTGGTTCAGGATGCCAATGCGGCCCGGCCAATCACTGCAGGTGGAACTGGCGCGACTGACGCTACAACTGCTCGAAATAACCTTGGAGCAATGGCAACCGCTGACCTTGCAGCGGCGGCAACCAAGGCCGTGCCAGTTGATAACGATACATTCCTTGTGCTGGACAGCGAGGACACAAATAAACTGAAGCGCTTCTCTTGGTCAGTCATCAAGACAAAGTTGCGCGAGTTTTTTGACCCGCTCTATTACATCCCCGGCATGAACACCATCGAGCTTGGAGCAAACCAAGCCACTGATACCGTGGCGGCTATTGACCTGCATGCTACGCCTGCATCGGACTACAACGCTCGCATCATGCGCATTGCCGGTGCAAATGGTGAGCTGCAGATTATTCAGACCGGGACGGGCGACATACGGTTCACTGGCGGCAATGTTCGCATCGCTGAACTGCTGCTCGCGGCCAAGAGTATCTCTACTCAAGGATCAATCACCGTAGACAATGACTCTTTTTCCTTTTTGTCATTGCGGAATGCGGCCGGAACAGAAAAGGCGGCGCTCTACGCGCAGAGCGTTGGTGGCAACGCCTTTCTGAGAGTAGCAGGTACAGTTTCTTTTACGTTCGGTGCGGATGGAAAGTTCACGGCCCCGTCATCACTCGGTGCCGGTTCTGCCGCGCTTAACAGCGACGGCAATGTTAGCGGTTCAGTCTGGGCAGGATGGAATGCTACCTACACCGACGCTTTTAACGCGATCAATGCCCGCATCGAAGCGCGCGCAAGCGCATATGCAGGGTTGGCACAGACCAATGCCATCGCCCAGATCATGCCTACCGTAGCCGCTCAGAACGTAGGTGATGTCGGTACATATGCGATGCTCAAGGCAGTTTCTGGATCTGCGCCGGTTCCAGGTACACTGAAATCTGGCAGCGAACTTCAATACACCAACTCGCATGGCGATGGTTACGGCAGTCTAGGTCCTAGTGGAACATGGATGTGCTGCGGCGTCAGCATTGTCACATCGGCAATCAGCGATGGTGCGGTGACCATATATTTGAAAAAGGCAGCATAATGATCATCAAATCTGTAAAAAATCTTCGCTGGGTCAGGTCAGATCGCTCCGCATTTGATGCGGATGTTGATACTGTTGAGCTTGGGGTCATCCCATACACCGCAACCCCTGAGAGCCCGACGAACTACGGTCAGGAGATTTGGAGTAAGGGCCTCGCCGGTGAGTACGGTGATATTGCGGACTTTGCGCCTCCCATCGTGCTGCCGTTAAACAAACCACTATCGCCAGAGCAATTCTATGGATTGCTCGACGGCTTGGGAAAACTTGATCAATTCGCGACAATGATTGAAGCGGTTGTTCCAACCGTAAAGAAAATGACATGTCGCAACCAGTTCAACAATGCCACCACTTTCATATGGGATATGGTGCTCATGACTGAGGTCGCACCGAAAGTTTGGGGTGACGATTGGCGGACGGTTGTTGGCCCTCAGTGGGTATCAGCGTAATTTAGCGAGACCTTTGGCGCGAACAAAAGAGCGGCCCAGAAATGACCGTACCTGCCGAATTGGGTTCGATTTGTGTGTATTCGGAGTGGGGGTCTCTGTAACTTCCAATCCTTGATCCGAACAGACGCCGTAAAAGAATGTTAATTTTTCATGCGGAACAAAGGCCCAATTCCATGATTGCATATCGAATTGCACATCGGGTGTCGGGACGACAAAACCATCCATGAGGCGGAACGAAACATACTCAAAATCCGTCTTGAATTTCATGAATTCCGATACATCAACTGCGGCGAGAATTTCCGAAAAGATGATAGGGCGATTTTTTCTGATTGTCTTTGATGCGCCACGCAAAAATGCAGGTTCATGACCTTCAATATCGACCTTGATGACGGATATCGCTTCCTGAATTGCCAATTCATCGAGTGTCGTTTTTTCAACGACGACCTCTTTCGCATATTTCTGGAAGCTCTTTTCAAGGGATGCACTTGTCTCCAAGAGACCATGTTCTGGGTCCGGCAAGTAAAGGGTTGCCGTGCCCGTAGTGTCGCTCAGAGCAACCTTGTGTAGTTTCACGCGGCTTGCGAGATCATTCAGATCAATGTTGCGTTCGACGGATATGATGCAATCAGGCAATGGTTCAAATGCGTAAACATTTACGTTTGGCCGAGTTGTTGCTGCAAGGACGCTATAGACACCACTATTTGCGCCAACATCGAGAAAAGCACCGGTTGAATGAGAAACAGTGCCAGTGATCATCGCTGGCAATGGGGGCTCAAAAGTGCCTTTTCGGATTTCACGCGCAGCAATGTCAGGCGTCCCTTGCTCGGAGAGTTTAAACTGAACCCCGGCGAATTTGACCTTAAATACCCGCACTGAATATCCCCACATGTTTCAAAATGGCCAGCAAAAGCAGATCGCTCGTTGTCCGGCTCTAGATTCGTTCAATCACACGGCGCGCTTGTAAGCAAGCGCAGCAGAAATCAACCACAACAAGGAAATCCATTATGGATAGAACCATCCCTCGCGGGGCGGCGATCCTGCTCGACTTTGTGTATCGAACAGACGCCGGATGTCCGCCGCCAATCTGTTACGATACCATCTTCGGCAATCGCCAGAACCGGCTTTCCAAGCCCATCACAAGGATGACCCTGGGCGAGTTGATCGACGCACAGCGCAACTGGTCGAACAAGGCCTGGGTGAAACAGAACTGGGGTTACGACAAGGCGTCTTCGGCGTCCGGCGCTGCCCAGTTCATGCGTACCACACTCCAAGACATGTCGGGCGAGTTGAACCTAAGCGGATCGCAGGTATTCGACGCTGACTTTCAGGATCGGCTTGCATATCACCTCCTGAAGCGGCGCGGCTATGAGGATTTCATGGCCGGGAAGATCAGTCGGACGGAGTTTGGCAGGCGGCTTGCTCAGGAATGGGCATCATTCCCAGTCCTCGCGGCCACCAAGGGCGGCTCTCGTGTCGTCAGTCGTGGCCAGTCCTTCTATGCAGGAGACGGCCTCAACAAGTCTTTGGTGAAGCCTGAGGCCGTGGAGGCTGTTCTTGATCGCGTGAAGGCCGTCACATCGGCTCCAGTCACGCCAACACCCGTTGAACCAGCAAAACCGCAACCCACGCCGGAGCAGCCGACCAAACCGCAATCGCTCTTTGCGATCCTCGCTGGCCTGCTCGGTCGCATCTTCAAGAAGGGATAACCCCATGACAGCAACCAAGTTTTGGGTGGCGCTGATTATCGGCCTCATTGCCTTCATCCGCGCTGCCTTCGGCATCGATCTTGGTATGGACGATGCAACGATCAACACGATTGCCATTGCCGTTCAGGGCTTTCTCACTGCCCTGTTGGTCTGGGCATTCCCTAACCGTCCAAAGGAAAAGTGATGGCGACAATCCTCTCCCTCATTTCGGGCGGCAATGGCCTGTTGGTGGCGCTTGGTGCGGTACTGGCGGCCATTGTCGCAGCATTCTTCAAGGGCCGCTCAGTCGAGCGTACCAATCAGAAGGCAAGGAACGCCGATGCTCTCGAAAATCACTACAAAGATGTCAGTTCTGCTGCTGATGCTCGCCACAACGTCAATTCTGACGGGGTGCGGAACGATCCTTATAAGCGCGACTGATCCGGCCCGGCGTGACCTGTGTGAGCGGGCTTGGAAGCCGGTCACGTATTCCAGCCGCGACACGCAGGAAACCCAGTTGCAAGCCCGACAGAATAATGCCGCCTATGACAGCTACTGTAAGGGGAAAGGCAAATGACCGACCGCCAGATGATGGGAATGAGCGTCGATATGAAAATGAGCCTGGGCAACCTCATTACGATTGGCACTGTGGTTGCCGGGATTTCAATTTCTTATGCAGTCATCAGTACGGGAGTGGATCGGACAAAGATCGATGTGACGAAGCTGGAAACCCGCATCGAGCGATTGGAGACGCAGAATGGCGATGTTCGGGACCGAATGACCCGAATGGAAGTCACCCTGTCAAACATGGCCATCAACATTGATCGGGTTGCGCGGTATGTGGACAGTACACAAGCGCCAAGGCCGGGCGCGCCGCGTTGAGTAAGATCAGGGAATTACGAATGGCCTTCTGTGAGTGCTTCCTGCCACAATGTCGAAATTAATTATTGACAATACAAAATTACCATATTCGTACGATATTTGTTCTGCTACCCTAATTGATAGGGGTTGGATTAGGTGATTCACATGGGCCGTCAAAAGGCAGAAATAGTTAATATAAAGCCTGACGTGGACAGAATAGTTGCGGCTATTAGCTATATTATACATGTGGCCGATGATTTAGGTGCAAAATTCTCACAATATGACGTCGTTAAGTCAATGTTTTTGGCAGATCGGGCGCATTTGAATGAATATGGACGTCTGATTTCATCGGATATGTACGTTGCTATGAAGCATGGCCCAGTTCCGACTACAGCCTATAATCTACTTAAGGGCGACCAAATTGCAAAGCGGACGCATGGTATTGATGATCTGCCATGGCAAGTTACTGAAGTTGGCGGTGGTAAGAAACATTATCATGCCGCTGAGGTTGGTTGGGTGGATGACTTTTTGGCTCCAAGTGACAAGTCTGCCATTGCTACAGCTGTCGCTAAAGTGAAAAGCCTGTCCTTCGGTCAAATTCGCCATCTCACCCATGAGGACCCAGCGTATCTTGATGCATGGGAAGAGGGTACTGATCGAAAGCAGTTTCCAATGAGCTTGGGGTTGCTTTTTGAAAAGCCGAATTTTGAGCGAGCACGGGAAATTCAGGACATATCGCAGATTTCTTGATGGCATTTTCAGTGGGTGACATTGTTCTTTTTGAGAGTTCCGTCGCTGGAAAGGCCAAATTTCATTTCTGCTTCTATTTTGATGATAACAGTGAACGCTTCGGATTTATCTTCTTGAACTCGGAAGGCGAATATAGAGATCACTTTGGAATTGATTGCGGTAAGATTCCTGAGTTACCTAAATCGCGGACAGGCCGTACTGTTTTTTCATGCCCAACAGTTATGCGAAAAACGCCCAAAATGCTCGGGCCGCTCCGTCCGAGAAAGATGTGCAGATTACCGAAAGACGTCGCATCTGAATTTTACGAGTTTGCAAAATCGATTACCTCGATGATTGATGCAGACAAAAGCCGACTTTTGACAACACTGAAACTGCTTATGGACGAAGCGTAAAATCTGATTTTTGTGTATAAGATCATCCAGCCTTAAACCCAGCCCAGCCGTTCACGGTCCCATTGCTGCCCTCAGCTTTATGCTCACCGCAATACCACTCCGTTCCATAGCGCTTGTTAAAGCCGAACGGTGCAACCTCGTTGCAACCTTCATGTTCGCAGACGTGGTTTAATCTGCCTTCGGGCAGTATGGATTTGGGTGTCTCGGACATTCCGTCATTTCTTTTTCATGAATTTCGACAGGCGAATCTTAACGTCTGTCTTTGCCTTCGCATCTATTGCAAGAGCCGTATTGTCCGCAACAGCTATGATCGCTGTGATGACTTCCTGCTGACACCACCTCGCAAGTTGATGCGGCCCCGATCAGATCAATCAAACCATCCTCAATGGCCAACTGGCAATCTTCAAATCGATCAGGGTATTTGCCCTTGGCCTTCGGCGCCTTGATTTTCATCCATTCACCCTGTTTGCGCAAGAACAACCAGTTCATCATCGGGCAGCGGCTTTTGAAGCTTCAGGGCTTCTTCAGCTGGCGCATTCATCCAGATGTCGATTTCATCCGCCGTTCGTAGAATGACCGGCATTGCCTTCGAATGGATGGGCTTCACAACAGCATTCGGTTCGGTGGTCAGAAAAGCGAATATCTCTGTATCAACCGGGCCTTCCTTTTTCTTCCGGGTTCCGTGCCATTTGGTCCAAACACCAGCAAACCAGAACAGAGGTTCGTCCTCAGTCAATGCGAACCAGTGAAGCGGGAGCTTCTTTGTCTCAGGATCGCGGACGCTGCCGTATTCCGAGAATCGTGTGGCCGGAATGACGCAGCGGCTGTCAGGACCAAGCCAGCGCCGCCAGTGCGGAGACTTCACGTTTCGGATGTTGGTTACGCCGCTATCAGTTTCACCCTTAACAAACATGGGCGGCGTCGGCATTCCCCAGCGGAGCATGGCCAACTCCATATCCCCGTCCTTATCCTTGCGCGCTATTGGGGCAGGGTAATCGGGATAGATATTGTCATCGAACTCAGTCTTGTTCGTTCGGTTGCCGATCCCCTTGAAGAGATCGCGCATTGCCTGAAAGCCGGTGGTTATTCTGTAAAGGTTGCACATGGTTGAATGATATCCGATCCCGATGCGATCACAAGATGGACTCTGCGACATCTCTGATCTTGACTCTCGTCGAATTTGTTCTCATTTTGTTCACGTGTCAATTGTTGCGGAAGAGTAGCACAGGGAGGGTAAAATGGCATTCGAACCGACAGCGGCAGAAGTTCGCCGTTTGAACAATCTTCCGAGTGAGGAGCGCTACAAGTTCTTCATTGAGACCGTGGCTAAACACAAGCAGATGTTTGCGTACACCGATGGGAACCGCATGGGAATGATGGAAGGCCAAGACCTGCCGGGGCTTCTCTTGGTTTGGCCCGCAATGACTTTTGTCGATGCGTTCTGTTTGGACGAAAACAGGGAACTCCCCGAACTCACGATAGCTGTGCAGATTTCGTTGGCTGCCGTTTTTGACCACTACCTGCCAGCGTTGAAGCGCGAAGGGTTCGGTGTCGGCGTGTTTCCCGATCCAGATGGCCACCTGGCGGAATTGTCCGTTGAGCAGTTCGAAGCCGACCTTCGCGGCGCGTTGGATGCTTCTCCCGCTCAACACTGATCGCCCCAATTTATTGAATGAAAAACCCGATGACAGTGAACGTCGACACGCTCGGCAAAGCGGCGAAACACGGCTTCTTCCTGCATGTGAAATGCACCCGCTGCGGCAAGGAATCCACCTTCTTCGCAAGGGACCTTCTCGTATTTTACGTGCCAGATTGCCCGCTGGATCGGATCAACTTCAAGTGCGAGCGTTGTGACACGAAGAATACTGAGGTGATGGCGTTTCAGGTCTGCCGGGACCGGTCAAACCGCAAGCAATTGGTCTGGCGGTTGGTGGAGATGTGACCATGGGCGAGAACTACAATACGCTGGGTTATCACCTCCAAGCTGGTGATATGATCAGTGCGGTTTGCTACAATAGGGAGTGCCAGCACGGTGCGCCCCTCGATCTAAAATACCTCGTGGAGAAGTTGGGGCCTGAGTTTCTGGCTATGCACCATACCCTGACACCGTTGCTCTATTGTTCGGAGTGCAAATCCAAGAATGTCGGAATACGGTTGAATGTGAATGTCGAACAGAAAGTGAGCCCAACAGGCTAGGATGGTCAACAGGCCGCAGTGTAGTGTTATAGCGGTCAAGAATGGAGTTTAGACTTTGCCACTCTTAGGAAGAAAAAAGTCATCCACATTTTCGAAACAATCATTGAAAAACAACAATTTCTTACGGCCTTCTAAGCCGACGGTCGCTGGTTCGAATCCAGCCGGGATCGCCATTTCCTTTCAACAGGTTGGACGAAAATCCGGAATCATTTTCCAACCGCCGGGATGCTCCGTTCAATGATCGCTGCGGCTTTTCCCGAGTTGAACCAATAAACCAGCAACGGCATCTTCAAGGCCGGTGGTAAACGTATCGATCGTCGTCGTTCCCGCATCCCATTTTTCGTAAGTCCGGCCGGCGACCTGTTGCCACGTCGGCAGCACGAGACCGGCAATATCTGAAGCCCGCGTTTCAACCCGGCGGCGATGCTCTGCCATGTCCGAACATATGACCTCAATCGCGTGAAAGGGAACACCGGCGCGGGCTGCCACATCCCGCCATGCCTGGCGGGTCAAGGCCAGACCATTGACGTAATCGGCAATGACGGTTGCTCCCGTGCGCAGGTTTTCCTCCGCGACGGCATATCCGACGATGTATGCCGTTGGATTGTCATCGTCTTTCATAACCTCTGCCGCAATGAGAGCCTGTGCAATCGTGTCAGCGCGCAAAAACACGCCGTTCAGGCGCCGGGCAAGCTCACGCGCTATGGTGGTTTTTCCAGTGCCCGGAAGTCCGCTCATGATGATCAGCATATATGACCTCTTCCCGAATGCAGCGAATCCTATGTGTCCAGCCGCAAAGTGGCAAGCTGAGGCGGGCGACGGAATGTGTTCTTTGCATCAAAATGCGGCGTGTACCGGATGAGAATATTTGACTTCATCCCACCTCCCGCTTGCGCCAAGCTTCCGGCCAGCGAGAGGGCAGGATGCATCCGGAATCCATCATCGTTTCCATTGAGCAGGCGGTCGCAACCGCCACGATCAGCCGTGCCCTGCAGCGCAATGCCCTGTCGAAAGCGCTGGTTGAAGCGCTGACGCGTGCATTGGACCGGCTGGACGCTGATCCTGCGATCAAGGTGATCATCCTCACCGGGGAGGGCATGCACTTCGCCGCGGGCGCCGGCGTCAAGGAGATGCATGGCCTTACAATGGCCGATGGCATTGCCAGGGATTGGTCTCGCGTGTTGTAGCGCCCGATCAACTGATCAACGAGGCGAAGTCGGTTGCATCCCGGATCGCGTCCCTTTCGGCACCGGTGGTGCAGATGATCAAGGCGGCCGTGATGCAGGGGCTTGATGGATCGCTGTCGAGCGGTCTTGCCCTTGAGCGGCGGATGTTTCATCTCACCTTTGCCCTCAACGACCGCGCCGAGGGCATGGCGGCCTTCATTGAGAAGCGTCCGCCTTCCTTTCAGGATCGATGACGAGGCTGCGGCCATGGCAATCGGGTGGCATGCCTCCTCGTCGGCGGTGCGCTATACTCTATTCCACTTTAATATCCACCGTCGTTAAATGAGCATTGCCGGTCGAAGTATGGCCGGAAATCGTCACTTTATCGCGCCCCTTAAAGCCCTTATCCGATGTGTAGAGGACCTTTATTCCATCGACGGCTTTTGCATTGCATTTATAGCGCATGTTGTCCCTGCTGAAATTGGGATAGACTTTGCTTTGAATAATGCGGACGGAACCATGACTTGGTCCCGCAACGGCTTTGACAACTGGCATACCAGCATTTGAACAGTCAGGATTGACCTCCGTATCGTGGTAGATAAAGATCTCCTGACCGGAAAGAGATGTCTTTGTATAAGCGTCTCGGGCATCATTCCCCGCTGTCACGCAGCCGGAAAGGCTCAAAACCACAAATGATGATGTGATCAGAACACGATGGCGGTTCATTTGGTTTCCCCCCAAATAAGTGGTGTGTGAAAGTAAAAATAGAGCCAATACCGAAACTGAGTGGCGGAGCCTCTCATTCACGCATCGGTACGCGAAAAACGAAGCCCCGTCATGTCATCACTGTAAGTTCGCTATCGTGCACGGGCCGTTTGCATTCCACAACAGGCGTTAGGCGCGGTATCGTGCCGTCACCCGCGCCGGGCCGCCTCGATTGCGGCGATATCGATCTTCTTCATGTCCATCATCACATCGAACGCGCGTTTTGCTTCAGCGCCGCCGGCAGCCATCGCGTCGGTCAGCGCGCGCGGGGTGATTTGCCAGGAGACGCCCCATTTGTCCTTGCACCAGCCGCAGGCGCTTTCCTCGCCGCCATTGCCGACGATGGCGTTCCAGTATCGGTCGGTCTCCTCCTGATCGTCCGTGGCGATCTGAAACGAGAATGCTTCGCTGTGCTTGAACACCGGTCCGCCATTGAGGCCGATGCAGGGGATGCCGGCAACCGTGAATTCCACCGTTAGCACATCGCCCGCCTTGCCGGACGGGTAGTCGCTGGGAGCGCGATGAACGGCTTTGACTGAACTGTCGGGAAAAACCCCGGCGTAGAAGCGGGCTGCCGCCTCGGCATCCTTGTCGTACCAGATACAGATCGTGTTCTTGGCATTTACCATGGTTCGTCCTTTCCCATCTTGACGTTGACGCGGTCTCCAATCCTCATCCGCGGCCGTCTGAGCCAAACGCATCTTTCCGCATTGAAAAGCGGTGTCCCTGTGGCCGTGGCAACCGGTCTACCTTAACGCCGCAGCCTCTTTCGGTCAAAACGGGCGTAATGCAGGTCAGACCGCCGCCAGAATGATGTGAGCCTGGATTTTGGCCGCAATCGCGCCGCTGCCATGCCTGCCGGCAAGCGCGGATGCGACATAGTCGGTTGCCGCTGCCAGCTTTCCCGCGCCTCTCGCCTCGATTTCGTTGCGAAGCAGCGTTCCCTGGCAATAGGCAATGGCCGGAAGGCGCGGCGAGGAGGCGCGGCTTTGTTCAGCCCTTGTCTCGATCAGCACACGGGAGAAACCCGCGTCCGCCAGCTCGCTGCGGATCAGCGCCGTATCGTGGTAGCCGTGCGGTGTGCGGGCCAGAAAGCGCGGCGGATCCTGCGGAAACATCCTTGCGAGCGCATCCGTCACATCGTTTGCAAATATGTTCTCCTCGATGCGATCCCAGACATTGAACAGGAAATGTCCGCCGGGCTTCAGCACCCGCCTGGCTTCGCGGTAGGCGGATAGGCGGTCGGGAAAGAACATCGCGCCGAACTGACAACAAACGAGATCGAAGACCGCATTGTCAAACGGCAGTGCCAAAGCATCCGCCTGGCGCCACAGGATGGGCCGGCCGGGAGGCTGCCGCGAAGCAGCGCGGTCGAGCATGGGCTGGTTCAGGTCGGTTGCGGTATAGCTGGCACCAGGAGGCAGTTCTGGCGCCAATGCACGGGTGACAACCCCGGTGCCTGCCGCGGTTTCCAGCACGGCGCCCGGCTTCATCGACGCGGCGCGCCGTGCAAGATCGGCTGCGAACGGCGCGAAAATCAACGGCACCATATAGCGGTCGTAGTTTTCCGGAACCGAGCCGGCGAACACCTTGTCTGTTTCCAGCATCGCAAACACCCGCCATCCGTTTGAGCCCTGCGCGACCGGCGCAGGCCGCCATCGCTTCGCCAGGGAGAAAGCAAGATCAGGCTGCTGAAACCTATCATACCGGGCGCTGCAGGTCGATAAAGGCACGGCAGGGGCCGCAATGGAGGCGCCAGCCCTTCCACGGGCGGCGATGGCGGCTTACTATCCTGCCATGGAGGCCGGAGAACACCCCCGTGTGGCAAGAGCAATTTATCGAGAAGATCAGGAACGTCTTTGAACCCAATGAAAGGGTGATCGCGCTGTTTCTGGCGGGCAGCTTCGGAAAGGGGCAGGCCGATGCCTACAGCGATGTCGACCTGCTGGCGATCGTTGCGCGTGATGATCAGGCTGAGTTCAGCGCCGGGTGGCGGCACCAGCTCGAAACCATCGCGCCGGTTGTCTTCTGGAACGAATTGGGCAAGGAGGAGCGCGTCTTCAATGCCATCACCGACCAATGGCAGCGGGTCGATCTGGCCGTAGCCGATGCGGAATCGCTGAAGAAGCGCAGCAGGGACGCGCTCAAGCCCCTGATCGACAGGCAGGGCCTGTATGACGCTTTACCGGCCACGGTTCCCTGGACTGGACCCAACAAGGGATATGTCGCCTATCTCATCAATGAGTTTTTCCGCGTGTTCGGCCTCCTGGCTGTCGCGAGCGGCCGCAGGGAGTATCTCCTCAGCATGGCCGGCGTCGAGTTGCTTAGAATGATGCTCTTCAATCTCCTGAGCGAGGAGGTCGAACGGTCGGACAAGGGCGGTATGCTGGCGTGGAGCCGCAGGCTTTCCCCCGAGCAACTGGGCCTGCTCGCCAGCATTCCGCCGCTGGAGCCGACGCCCCAGTCCCTGATCGACGCTCACCTTGCCTGCGCGAAAGCCTTTCTGCCACGGGCTCGAAAAATGGCAGAGAGATGGAATATCGAATGGCCGCAGGCGTTTGAGGAAGCGACATGGAACAATCTTGAGCGCGAAGTGGGACTCATAAAACCGGACGGCCTATCCTGACGGCCCGTGGCTGTCCGGCCGCCGCAAACCGCTGCTAGGGCGTTGTCCCGCGAAATACGGACAAGCCGATGAACGCCGCCAGGATGGAGCCGGCGACGGAAATGATCACATAGGCGGCGGATGCAATTCCGTTATCGCGTTGCCATAGGGTTGCCGTATCAAGCGCGAAGGCCGAAAATGTCGTAAAGCCGCCGATAATGCCGGTTGTAATCAGCAACCGGACCGATTGGGATTCCGTCCCGCCGCCACGAAAAGCAAACCAACCCGCGCACAATCCCATCAGAAAGCAGCCGACGAGGTTCACAAAGAGGGTGCCGCCGGGCCAGTCTGGGCCCAGCAGACGCAACGAGACCTGATTGGCACCCAGACGCAAGGCCGAGCCTATGCCGCCGCCGACGAAGACCAAAATGTAAAGAGACATCGATTCCATACCCACTCCTTCCGGCCGGATGCCGGTTAAAAGCAGGAGTCATCAGCCATCATGGCGGTTATTGGGAGAACCCCATTCCCAGTACGTTACGAATACAGAAAGCGTTGACATTCGGCAAGCGCGTGTTTCGGAAACGGTCCTTGCTGCGGCTTTCCTGTCGCAGGCCGTTCACATCAAGCCCAGGCCATAGGCGAACCCTGATTTGCGGTAATATCAAGTACAGGGCAGTGCAGATATAATTCAAAATGCGACAGATTTATACAAATAACGAACAGATTAACTAAGAAATATCGTCGCAAAGAATTTATTGCGTAGATTAACATGTCGCATATTGATGAAGTTACTGAATTCATACAGAGTGACTGTAGTTCAGATTTACTCTGTTTGGAGGTGGCTATGGATAATCACGGTGGCTCTGGACTATTTCCGAGCGCAGAGGCTGAAGCGATATTCTATCACCAGGTAAAATTGTCCCACGACAAGATATTCGGGACAGTGGGCGGCCCCTACAACATCGATTCCGTTGCTTACTTCGCGACCGCGATCGAGTGTTTTTATTATGTGCAGCAGCACATGCGCAACCGGCCCCGGTTCGCGAGCCGGGAAGAGCTTCTGAAATTCGCCCTGGATCAAATAGAGGTGGATGGCCTGGTGCTTGAATTCGGTGTGTATTCCGGCCACACCATCAACATAACGGCCGAAAAACTGCACAATAAAGTCATCTATGGATTTGATTCCTTCAAGGGCCTTCCGGAAGATTGGACGCCTGGCATCAAGGCCGGAACCTTCGCGCGGGAAGACCTTCCAGCCGTCCGTGAAAATGTTCAGCTCGTCGTTGGCTGGTTTGACCAAAGTTTACGGCCATTCCTTGCAAGCCATCCAGGCAAGGCTTCCTTCATTCATGTGGATTGCGATCTGTATTCATCGACAAAAACAATTCTGACCGAGCTTCGCGACAGGATCGTTCCGGGGACCGTCATCTTGTTTGATGATTATTTCAATTACCCCGACTGGAAGCGTCACGAGCATCTGGCATTGCAGGAGTTTGCCGCACAGAACGACGTCAAATACGAGTATATCGGGCTGGTTCCTGCGTTCGAACAGGCCGCCATCAGGATACTTGGATAGGCGTTTACTCTAACCGCCAATGCCGCGCTTTTCGTCCTTTGCCTTCGCGATGTGTCTTGCGGCGATTTGAAGGCACCGCATAGTTTGATCTTCGATTGTTTGGAGGTGCTCTGAATGCTTGAAACCACGGCTTCTGTGCGTAATCAAAAGATCGCCTACAAATTCAGAACCCCCGATACACTGGAAGTAACACCCGTACCGGTTAAACGAATCCTCGTTGTCGGATCGTGCATGGCGGCGGGTCTATTCCACTACGCCCATGTCATCTTCAAGGGCGCGGAAGTCGATCATGTCCTGTACAATTACCCCGGTGATCTGACAGAACCGCCGCATCCAATCGAAGAATATGCCTTCCAGCTCATACATTTGCCCTTGCGGACGATTGTGCCGGAAAACATGCTGTCGGATATTCCGCATACCAGCGAAGAGCCGTTCAGGGAAAAATTGTGGGAATGCGAGCAGCGTCTGATCCAGACATTTACCGGCGCGCTGGCATTCACAAAAGACACCAGGCTCACGACCTTCGTGTCCGAATATTTTACGCCGCAGCAGAATCACATGGGGCGGCTTCTGCCGCGTTATGACCTGCGCAACCCCACCTATTTCGTCGAGCAGTTGAACCGTAAACTGCACGAACTGGCAAGGGAACATGGGGCTCACATGGTCCAGACCGATGCGATCGCGCAGACATTCGGCCGCAAGTTCATTCAGGAGGATCTCGTCTGGAACTGGTCGCATGCCGGTTACGCCAATGACTGGGATTCCATTCACGACACAACCCGCATTGTCCAGCCGGCGAAACTGACCAGCCTTTACCCGTTTAACATAGAGGATTTCATCTTCGGTTTTTGGAGCGAGATCCATGCAATGTACCGGACGCTCACGCAGCAGGACAGCGTCAAGCTGGTGATCCTCGATCTGGACGACACGCTGTGGCGCGGCGTTATCGCTGAAGAAGGCATACACAATCGCTTTGTCCTTGAAGGGTGGCCGCTCGGCCTGATCGAAGCCCTGAAATTTTTGAAGCAGCGCGGCATCATCCTGGCCATCGTCAGCAAGAATGACGAAGCGAAAATTCTCGATCTGTGGCCTCAATTGCTCAAGCACCGGCTGGATATCGACGATTTCGCGGTCCGGAAAATAAACTGGAAGCCAAAGGCGGAAAACATCCAGGATATTCTCAACGAAACCAATCTCCTGTCGAAGAACGTTCTTTTCATCGATGACAATCCGGTGGAGCGGGAGAGCGTGCAAGCGGCATTTCCGGCCATCCGTGTCCTTGGCGAGGAGTTGTATTCGATCCGCAGCACGCTGCTTTGGGCGCCGGAAACACAGGTTGCGTATGTCACGCAGGAGTCCAGCCGGCGCACCGAGATGATACAGGCGCAGGTGCAGCGCGAGACGGCAAAGGCCGATATGACCCGGGAGGAATTCCTGGCTTCGCTTGATGTTTCCGTCGGCATCCGGTCGATCAACACCGTGGACGACGAACGCTTTCCGCGAGCTCTGGAACTGATCAACAAGTCAAATCAGTTCAACACCACGGGCAAGCGCTGGACCGTCAACGAATGCCTGCAGGCCTTCCTGTCGGGCGCCACGTTCGAGATCTTCGAAGTCGGTGACAAATACACCGATTACGGTCTGGTCGGAATTGCCATTGTGAGAAACCAGGTCATCCTCCAATTCGTGATGAGCTGCCGCGTGGTTGGCCTTGGCGTTGAGCAGGCTGTCATCGCAGGGCTTGCCAAAATCCATCCTCAGTTGAAGGGCGTGTACACGGAAACCGAAGCAAACAGCCTGTGCCGCGATCTCTACCAGAAATGCGGGTTTGAATTTGACAATGGGATATGGGCGCTCGGCGAAAACACGGTCCCAGTCCCGCCGCACGTCAAATTCATCTAGCTGGCGGTTTTGACAGCCTTGTGCCCGCTTGTTTCAAGGATCGAAATCCGGAAGAAAATGGGTTCAAGCGGCCGCTCTGAATCGCGAATGACGGTCTTTGCATAACCGGGCTGCCACCATTCGGCGGATGCACTCAGAAGATGGTGCGCGGTCGCGCGGGCGTCGACATGGGACGGATCGTTCGACAGTTCTTCGTAGAGCCCGTTGACGAGCACGCTTTGCCAGCGATTGGTCGCGTCGATCTCATCAAACGCAACGCAGACACGCGGGTTGTCCCGCATCCATTCGACCTTTCGGCCAAGCGTCGTGAACGAATAGAGAAAGACGGAGTGATAGGCGAACCTGAGCGGGACGATATAGGGGTGATCATCGCGCGAACAGGCCAGGCGGCCAATGCTCGCGCGGCTGAGCAAGGCATTGATTTCGGCCTTCGTCATCTCATTAATGATCATCGAGGATGCTCCTGAATTTCTTGAACCTGCGGCGCGTTGCATTTTCTCACGGGTGTGTCGCTGCCGTGAAACCGGGGGGTACAACACGCCCCAATTATTGGCGGCGCTTTGCCCCTTGTCAAACCGCTGAATGGCTTCGGCCTGCTGCAGGAAGGACAGTTCAATCGACTGCGCAAAACCGGCGAGATGACAAGAATTTCGACATGACAATTCCGTCGTTCGTCAGAATTTCGGGCTGTTTTTCGCTTTATGGAACTACAGAAAAATAAACTTGACGGATACCATAGTAATTGTTGATGTCTGCTGTGCGCAACTCTGCGATAAACGCTACACGTAAAGAAAGATGACCATGAACCTTTACACGTACTTCATTAACAATACTGGTCGACAGATAATAAAATGCGCTCACTATTTCCCAATCTATGAGCGATATTTTTCACGCTACGTGAACCGGCCTGTCACGTTTCTGGAAATAGGAACGGGGCAGGGCGGTTCGGCGCAAATGTGGAAATACTACTTTGGTCCCATGGCCCGTATCGTGACAATCGATATTCGGCCGGAATGCAAGGCTTTCGAAGAGGAACAGATCCATGTGAGGATCGGCAGCCAGAGCGACACGCAGTTTCTGCAGAGCGTGCTTGATGAGTTCGGCGCTCCCGATGTGGTCCTGGACGACGGCAGCCATCATCACGACGATATCAATGTTTCCTTCGACTACCTTCATCCGCGGATGGCCCGTGACGGCATCTATCTGGCGGAAGACTTGAACGGTGGCTACTGGCCGCAACTGGGTGGAGGTCTGCGCTCGCCGAACAATTTCATCAATCGTTGCAAGGGATTTGTCGATGAGATGCATGCCGCGGCAACATTGTATGGTGACGAGGTTGTTGCGGAAACGGACATCACGCGCACGACGTCTGCAATTCATTTTCATGACTCGGTTGTTGTTCTGGAGAAGACCCCATACCTCAACCATACGATGATGATCATTCCGCCAGACGACCCCGGCCGCGCCTGAACAGCATCACGCCGAGATCGATCTGAACCACCTGGCCGCCCTCCGGCGGGCCGGTGTGATCCGGCTGCGGGACCGCAGCCGGTCGCTCGCAACTGCCGCCGGCATGTTGTTCCAGCCGCGCGGCCAGTGCGGGGTGCAGACCTTCACCCCGCCGGGCGGCCATCGCATGCAAAGCATTCAAGAGAGACAACATTGAACCCACACTCCCTGCGGTGTGGGTTCAATCTACGCCTGGGCCGGGGTGCCCAGCCACCCGATTCATGCCGGAGGGTTCAGGCGGCGCTTCCCCTTGGCGCAAAGAGGATGATCCCCGCAGCGACAAGCGCAAGGATGCCGCGACGGTCTTCATCCGGCGATCAGCGGATTGCAGACAGTCGGCTCTTTATCCGGGAAGGATCGAAAATCGATCGCTTCGTAACACGCGTTTTCTGAAAGTTATCGGGACTGCTGTTTCCCGGCGCGTTCAGCCACACTATAGCCCTAAACAAATCATTAACCCTGCTTCGGGGGCGTCGGCAAAAGCATATGTGGTGTATGGTTTTGGTGGGTCGTGTTAAGGAGAGAGTCATGTTCAAAGTTTTGGCAATGGCAGGTGTAGCGGCTCTGACGTTGTTGGCTTCAGCGCCGTCATTTGCGCAATCAATCGAAATAGGTCCCGGCGGTGTCCGCCTTGTCGATCCGCAATTTGAGCGGCCTTACCGCAGCGTCAGCATCAGTGAGCGGACGGCGGTGCGGATTGCCCGTTCCGAAGGCGTGCGCGAGGTCGACGATATCAGGCGGACGCGGTCGCGCATCATCGTCGAGGGAACCGATTATCAGGGAGACGACATCAGCGTCTCCATCGATCGCCGCACCGGGGAAGTGATTTCAGTCGACTGATCCCGGCTTGCAGCAGCATTTCGCCCCGCTATCCCCAGGGGATGGCGGGGTGCCTGCATCTTGATATCGGGTGGGAGGGGAAGGCCGTGCTGGCCCATACCTCGCTCCGGCCTCTCGGCTGGGTTTTCGGCGGCGCCGTGGCAATTATCCAGGCCGCTGCCCGTATAGGCTGCGCAACCCCGCATTGAGCGGGGCCGAATAGAACCGGGCAATCCCGTCGCCGGTTATCCCCGACAAGACAAGGCCGGCCAGAAAAAACATCAGGGCTGGCACTGTATCGCTGCCGGCTGCCGGGGCGAGGGACGCCAGCGGCGTGATGACAAGCATGTGGCTGAGATAGACTTCGTAACTGTTGCGCCCGAACCAGCGGAGGGGAGCGGTGACGGCCAAGGCACGGGCACCGAAGGCCAGACGGCGATCCTGCAGGGCAATGAGCATCAGGCAAACCGCCAGCGCCAGCGCCGTGACATTGAGGCCGAGCGCGGTCAGTCCTAATTCGCTGGTCTGCCGCCGGAAAATGAAGATGAATGCAAACAGCAGCACGCCCGCGGCAAGGCAGGCGCCGCGCAGAGCGGGCCGGTCCTTCATGCGCTGGGAAACAAGCGCGGCGATGCAGCCGAGGGCAATGGCATCGGCGCCCGAAAGATAGGATTTATCCGCCCACAGATCGTTGTCCGTAAGAACCGTTCGCGCGAGTGGTCCCAGCACCACGAAGACGCAAAGCATCGCGACGAGGCGGCCCGGCATGCGCGCCGCCAGGCAGAGCAGGGGAAACACGAGATAGAACATTTCCTCCACCGCCAGCGACCACAGGATATCCCAGGAGCCCGGCAAATATCCTGTCGCTGCCTCCAGCCAATTGACGTGAAATGACAGCGCGGCGAGCAGCGCCCGGTAGAGCGGCACCGTTGTGACGACGAAACCATCCGCCGCCAGCAGGTGCAACAGGCTGAGGACGGCCAGCAGCGCGATGAGGCACGGCCAGATTCGGGTCAGCCGCAGCACATAGAAATCCACAGGATTGATGGTGTCGAGGCGCCCCCATCGCCGCAACGAGGTGGTTGTGATCAGGAAACCGGAAATGGCGAAAAAAATGACGACGCCGTAATAGCCGCTGCGCAACACTGCGTTGAAGATTTCCGGCAGCAGCCGGGCGCCAAGCGGCGTCGTTTCGAACGGCATGCGCAGTTGAAGGTGAAAGAGGATGACCCAGACAACCGACAGCCCGCGCAACAGGTCAATCCCGTCACTGTGCGGTTGGCCGCCGGGCAGGCTGGAATCGCGAAGATGTGTCATCCTGCTCTGATCGGCCGGGAACATTGCAGCACTATTGCATGGTATCGATGCGCAACGCCCAATCGGCTGGTCTTTCGGTCTCCGGCATCGCGCATGAGCACATTAAGCGGGGCTTTGATGTCAGAGAATGCGCCTGACCTCCACCCAGCCATTCATGTCGTTGATCTTGAGTTTTCCGATGTTTCCGGCCGTATCGAGCAGAACTTCCGGCATGAACTGGTGCAGATACTCGTCATCGGCGCTGGTCTGCTCCCATACCTGGCCGTTGGTGAGTTCGAATTTCACCCCGCGCCCATAACCATCGGTCGAGCCTTTGATCGTCTCCTTGTCATATTCCATGGGCAGCCCTCTCATTCGGAAAGGCCCAGTGTCGGGCAAGCCGGAGAATTCGTCAATCAAGGGCAGTGGGAACCACTTTCGTTCTCACGCATTTGAGGCTTATGGAAATGCTGTCTTTCACGCATGTGACCATCAAGTCGCCCCGCACCGGCCGCGTCATCGTCGTGCGCAACGTGCGCGACGCGCTCAGCATGCTGACGCAGTACTGGTCGCGACGCCGAGGGGAAAAACATGGGCTTGCCTGCGAAGCATGCCGCCGCGCGCTTGATGAAAAACTATCCGCGGAAGATGCGCGCGCCGCATTCCTCGCCGCAGCGCGCGAAGCGGGTATCGATGTCAGCGAGCGAACCGGCTCGCAACTGGGCACCACACTTGCCGCGTCGACCGATCAGCCGGGAAAACCCGCAAATACGATCTAGGTCTGGTCGCAGGACCGGTTGTATCAATGGTTGAAGTGACAGGGGGCCGTCAGGCCATGGAAGAACAAATCTGACTAATCAGCACGGCGATCGCCAGGGCAAAGCCAAACACAAGCAAATGGCACCACGCGGGCGTGGTATAGTGCAAGTGCTGTTCGTCCTCATCATCTTCATACATTCGAATGTTCCCCTAATTCGTCTGCAGGTGCCTATTCCATCAACATGAAAGTTAAATGTCAAAGCGTGTGCATGAAAATAATTCAGAAAATGCACCGAAAATGACCTGATGGGCACAGAAGTGTTGCGGAATCGACGCACAGAAATGTGCTGCAGCGCAACAATATCCGGTTGAAACAGCGATTACTAAACCTAGGGTTGTTATGCGAAGGCGCGACCGAGCATCCAGACAGCGGCCAGGATAATGAGCATGATGATCGCGAGCCGCCAGGAACCTGCGAATACGCTGGGTTGTTTGTTGTCGTCAGACATCTGGGATTCCAGAGCGATTACAATTTTACGGAAATGAATACAACTATTGCGCGAATATGCAACGAGAACTTCTGTAATTATGGAAGGTTAAATGTTGCCTATGGCGCCGGCGCGAAAGCGTCGAAGCGTTGCATCATGAACAGATCCGATGGAAGGCCGCACATGAATGGCACCGGTCTTCGGCTTGGGAGCCGCGACCGGTGCAGTGCCAGCTGTCAAAATCCTATTTGGCCAGCGTCCTCACCTTGAGCTTGCGAACGATATGGCGCGATCTCAGTTTCTTGATCAGCCTGTCTTCGAGCTTGACGCTGCGGGCGATAAGCTCATCCCAATTCGTCGTCGTCGCCGCGGCCTTGACGGGTTTGACTTTCTTGGTCTTTTTGACTGGCTTTGGGTTCTCGGGGCGATGTGTCGCCATTTCGGTCTCGTGATTTGAATGGCCCGGGTTACGGTAGTCTTCCAAAAAGTACAGAGTAAGCACTCAGATGGCCCTTTCCAAACGTCCCCTGCCAACACAACTGCAGGTATGTGTCAGCAAATTGGACGAAGGGGTGGAGCACAAGACGATATGCGCCAGAAAAGGCCGGTCAGCGACAACCTTTGGTACTTTTGTCGTAATTCTCCAGTTGTGTCGCGCTGTGCGGTTCCACGCGGGCATGAATGTGACAAAATCACGTGAAATCCGATAGATAAGTCGTTTCGCGAAGCCGGGTATTGTTGCCGGTGAACCGCAATTCTGCCACGGTTTGCCGCGATCAGGCCTGCGGTCCGGACACGCCGGTTCCCTGGAAACCGGAGCGCGACCCCATGCTGTTTTCCGCTTGTCTGCCCCTTCGCCGCGAGGCCGATTGAACGGTCTGGGGCAGGCCGGAACAAAGGCCGGCTGGACTGGGTCATCGTCCGAATTTGCGGCCGAGAATCAGCACAATGGGAATGATGATCAGGAAGACGGCGAGATAACCCCATATGGATGTCATATAGGGCGCATAATCGTCCTTCTCCCTGCTTTCGTCGTCCTCCTCCTCCATTGCTTTCTCCCGCATGGGCTTGGCCAGGCAGAGGTCAACGGATTTTGAACCTGCAAATCGCGGTGAGGCCAAGTCACGTTGGACCAGCGTGGCAATTCGAGAACAATTTCAAAACACGATCATAACACCGACCTGGCGGTACCGGGAGGTGTAATATTCTAGTCCATCCGATTGAGCGGACCGGATGGAGGGCGGCGCGGAAGGCGATTGGCCCCGTCTCAATCGGCTTCGACGGCAACGTCGATGGAGTCCTCATAGATGTCGACATGGATCAGCGGTGTGCCGTTGACGATGGCCCGCCGCGCTGCAGGCGTGAACTTGCCCCGGTTCAGCATGCTTTCCAGGCGGGCGCGGTTGTCCTTGCTGCGGAAAAAGCTGTCGGCTTCATCGTCCGGATCGCGGTTGCCATAGACATAGAAATTCGCCCGGTCCTGGCGAATGATGGCCGCCGCGCTGTCCAGTCTCTGGCCGGTCGAGTTGAAATGGTCGGCGGAACTAAGCCTGGCCGTATAGCTGTCAATGGGCTGGGCAAGGCCTGTCGCCTGCATGGCCAGCAAGAACACGGCGGAAAGATAGATCGGCTTCATGAATACCCCCTGGCGAAAACTGCAAACGGTGTAGTGCGATGACCCGGCGCTGTCGAGCGGCGGGACGGGTTTTTCACCGCATGGCGGGATGAAACCGCCGCAGGCAGGCAAAACCCGCCGCGATGAACAGGAGCAGGACGACCCCTTGCGCAATTGCAAATGGCGGTTCCGAACCGGTGGGGGCCAAGGCATTCAGTGCCGGTATCTTCTGGAATGACTGGGCGACAAGCACGAAAACATTGAGGTAGAGCGCAATCAGCGCCGTGACCACATAGATCCACCGCCACGCACCGGCGAGGCGGAGGGGATAACGGGCGGCGGCCGCGATGATGAGAATGATAATCGAGAGGATGCCGACGCCGATGGCGGGCGTAAAACCCTGATAGGGGAAGCCGAACCCGGTCAGGCTCGTCGCGGCGGTGGTCACCAGAAAGATCAGGGTCCACCCGTCCTTTCTATCGGATGCGAGCAGCCCGGCGAGAACGATCAGCCCCGATATGATCCCGATCAGGCTGATGAGAACGTGAATGAACGTAAAGGAAGTCATGCCAAAGATCATGATATGGTCCCCTCCAGGATTTGTTCGAAATCACTCTGAAACAAACTGGAGAGAAGTAACAACGTTTAGGAAGATAAGTAAATCTCTCTCGTTGTTTCACAAATATGAGTATAAAATTCTTCTTTCATGCCTATCGGCCATTTCAAATGAAAAGAACCAGATCGTGAGATCTGGTTCCAATGCAAGCTCTGCCCGAATTGAGCAGGCTGGATATTATGGCTTCGGTGCTACGGCGGTGCTCAGCTTGGTGCCGATTGTCGTGAATGTGGTGCCGAGCGTGCTGCCGAGGCTGCCAACGCCGGCAACGATGGCGACGGAGATGAGGGCAGCAATCAGGCCGTATTCGATCGCTGTTGCGCCGGACTCATCCTTGAGAAAACGTGTGAAAAGAGTTGTCATGTTCTGTATCCCTGTTGAAGCGTTGCTGTTGACGCGGTTTCGTTGAACCGTCGTGAACTTAGGCTTCCAACAATTTCGGCTGACTTAAAGAAACTGGTTAGCAAAGTATCACCGGGTTTCTTGCTTAATCATCGCTTACACCGTCCCGAAAATTTTAAGTAAAATGAAAGTCATGACCGCAGACTTGCTTTTCCGGCATTGCGCTGTGGATCGCATGGGGCGTGCGCACAGCCGGTCAGGCAGGAGTGCTGCCCATTTGGACGGTCTATCCCGGACCAGACTTGTACTCGCGCGATCAGGCGCAATCATCCCGTTACATCTGCGAATAGATTCATCAAGTAAGTATTTGTTCAAATTGTAATTAATGTTGCGATATTCAAATGTTATTCTGTGTTTCTTTCAAGAAGAAAAAGAGTATTTTACAATAATGGAGGAAAATATATTCCAAAGTGAAACTAAGTTTGGTTTTCACACGTATTGCATTCTATTGGTTCCAAAGTTTTTTGGAATTCATGGCGGAGGTCTGAGTAAAATTATAAACTGAACAGAAATACAGACGCGAAATAAGAGTATTATCATGTATCACAATGTTGTTTTGTGTGTAATTCTTTGTTTGTTTTAATAATAAAAGCGTCACTTATAATTTAAACTATGAATTTTATTGATTTATACGAATAAATAGCGCATATATCGGTGTTCTAAGCTGTTTTTTGCTTGGAGATAATAATAAAATGACTGGGAGGTTGTAATGAACAGGTTCGAGAAAAAGACGCGTTGCATTGTAGCTGGCTCTTTCATACTTGCAGTACTGTCGACGCCAGCGCTTGCCGGAGGTTTGTCAGTGGGCGGTGTTTCGGTCGGCGGATCGCAGAATGGCGGGCTGGGCGTGGGCGCCAGCGCCAATGTCGGCGGCATAAAGGCGGGTGCGGATGCATCGGTTGGCGGCTCCAAGGGCATTGCAGCGGGAGCAGGCGCGTCGATTGGCGGTTCCAGCGGAATCAATGCGGGCGCGGGCGCCAGTGTCAACAATGGCGTTAGCGCCGGTCTCGGCGCCAATGTCGGTGGAACCGGTGGTGTGACGGCCGGAGCCGGCGCAAATATCGGATCAAGGGGTATCGGCGCAGGGGTCGGGGCCAATGTTGGCGGCGCAAACGGCGTGAGTGCCGGTGTTGGCGCGACTGTCGGCGGGACCGGTGGGATCGGCGCCGGGGCGGGTGTCGGTATTGGTGGTGGCGCCAATCCGGGTGGCACCAATCCGGGAGGGGGTACCAATCCCGGCGGTGTCAGTCCGGGCGGAATCACCACGGGCGGCGGTATCCTTGGCGGCGGCACCAAGCCGGGCAGCCTCAATCCCGGTGTAAACAACAAGGCGATCGCTGCCAGACTGGCGCAGCTCACGGCTCAGGACCGGATGAAGCTGAAAATCCGCTGTGTTGAAATTTCATCCAACGCGATGAGCTATGACAGCTCGCTGGTTGCCTTGTGCAAGCTGCTGCGCGGCTCATGAGAACAGGCGCATGATACAAGAATGGCCCCGGAAGGGGCCATTTCTTTGCCGGGACAGCGCGCGACTGCGGGCAATCAGCCTGTGCATTTGCGCCGTGCGATGGAGCGGGTCATGGAATCGACCTGTCCTTGCAGGGCGCCGGCCTTCTTCTGGTTGGCGGTGCGATAATCCGGCAGGATGGGGCCAAAGCCTGTGATCACGCTCGGCTCGCGGTAGCCCGCGCCATTGGTCAGCTGGCTGATCTGGCTCATCGCGGCGTTCTTTTGCGCAATCAGCGCGGGGCACTCGACCGTGTCATAATGCAGGGATGAAATTTTTTCGCGATCAAGCTGTCCCTGTATATTGCCGCAGCCGGCCAGCAGCACGGCCACAATAATCAGCGGAAGGTGTTTCGTCGTCGTCATGTGCCAGTTTCCTCGATCACGAATAGCGGGACATGAATGGGCCAATGCCGCGGTTTTGGCAAGATGGCTGCGTGAATCAGTTCACCGGCCAAGGCGGCGGCGCGCCGCTTTTCCCGGCTGCGGGCAGGTGGCGGACCGCGGCAGGGCAAGCCCAGTTGAATTGGTACGTAAATTCATCTTTATCAATAAGTTGCATAGCTTTTCATAATAAAGATATCAGCATTGATGTTTAAAACTGTAGTGAAATCTCGATTTAATCAGAAATCTCTAGCCAATCGGTCTTGTATCGAAGTTTTGTCTTGCTGATCACGCCCGCTCGCCCTTATGATTCTGCTTCCGGGAGCCCCCGGCATTGCAACGCAAGAGTGAGGAGACAGGAATGCCTGGTTTGCTGCACCCACTTCATGAGGGCCACGCGCCCGTCATATTGCATAGTGCCTTTCAAGACGCCCTTGATGCTTTGGAGGATTGGGAACTCGGGCACGATGAACCTCAGATTGAGGTCAATGACAGGCAGGTTCTGATCAGCGCCGTGTTCCGGCGTCTTTGGACCTGCACCGACATTCTTCCATCGCGGACACTGGATGTCGTGGAAGATTTGCTGCCATTGCGTTCGGCAGAGTTCAAGGCTGGCACGTCGACCTATGCCGATGCTGCCCATAGCCTGTGGGAACTGAGCCTGCAGAAACGCGCTGCATCCTACGAGATGCAGCATCACAACGCCTCCTGAGAGTTCCTGGATGGTTTTGAGTTACCCGCCGCTTTGACCCGGCGGGTAATTTGTTTCTGGGAGCGTCTATGGCTGGCGCGGCTTAGCCGCCATGTTTGGCCAGCCAGGCTTTCATCTGTTTGATTTCGCCTTCCTGCGCGGCGATGATGTCGGTCGCAAGCTTGCGGATTTCTTCATCCTTGCCGTATTTCAGCTCCACCTTGGCCATGTCGATTGCCCCCTGATGGTGGGCAATCATGCCGCGGACGAAATCCTTGTCGGCATCGCCTGAGAACTTGATGGACATGTCCTTGTGCATCTTGGTGTTGGCTTCGGTGAACGCCTTGGATGATGGGCCCTGATCGCCGGTTGGCTGCATCGCCATGGCGTCATGCTTCATCATCTTGTGCTCCTGCGCCAGGGCAGGTGCGGTGAAGGCAAGGGCGCAGGCGAGGGCCGCGGCGGAGAAATAGCTGGTTTTCATTGAATTGATCTTTCCTCAGGTCAGACAGACAAGCACAGGCTATGACCTGTTCACCCGTGCGTTATGAAGGATAGGAAGCAATCAATAGCGGTTTGGGTGGTGGCGACAGCGGCGCGCTGGCCTGGGCAATGAGGGGCAGTTGCGTGCCGTGCGGCACCAGCATCCGGGCTGAAGCAGTCGTCACGGCGGCAATGCCAATGGCTGGTATGGCGATACAGGCGGAACAAAGCGCCGGATGGGGCATCTTTGCCGTGCACTGTTCCTGGCTGGTGGCGCAGGCATGGGCGTGACCGGCCATCGGACCCGCCGATTGTACCGCCATTTCGCTGGCCAGCCGCACGGGCGCCGCCAAGACGGGCACCCAGCCGGCAGAAAACGCCGTGAGAAATGTCAGAAGAATGGCGAGCCTGCTCATGGCATTGTCATAGCAAGAACCATCGGCAAGGCGAAATCACCTTCTGTTTATTGCGTTATTGCGCATGTCTTGCCGCGGCAAGCGCCTTTTCCAGATCGGCGATGAGGTCCTTGGTATCCTCAAGGCCAATCTGCAGGCGGATGAGCGGGCCCTTGTAATGCTTGCCCGTGAGCACCCGGTCGGACAGGTTGACCTGAAGCGCGAGGCTCGCATAGCCGCCCCATGAATAGCCGAGCGCAAAAATATCAAGGGCATTGAGGAAGGCCCGTGCGTGTTTTGTCTCGCCTTCGATGACAATCGAGAACACACCGGCGGCGCCGCTGAAATCCCGCTTCCACAGGGCATGCCCGGCATGGCTTTCAAGCGCCGGATGCAGGACCTCGATCACGCCGGGCTGCTTTTCCAGCCAGCGCGCTATTTCAAGTGCATTCTCGCCGTGGCGTTCCAGGCGCAGTGCCATGGTGCGCAAGCCGCGCAGGACATCATAGGCATCGTCGCCGCCGACACACAGGCCGATGGCCGTGTAGTTGTCCTCAAGCTGCCGGAAGCATTTTTCATTGGCGGAAATCGTGCCCATGAGAATGTCGGAATGGCCGGATGGATATTTCGTTGCCGCGTGGATGGAGATATCGACGCCGAAATCCAGCGGCTTCAGGTAGAGCGGTGTCGCCCAGGTGTTGTCCATCATGACGATGGCGCCTGCCGCGTGCGCCTTCTCGACGATCGCCGGAATATCCTGAATTTCGAACGTGTTGGAGCCGGGGGATTCGGTAAAGACGACGGATGTGTTGGGGCGGATGAGCTTCTCGATGCCCGCGCCAACCAGCGGATCGTAATATTCGACCTCGATGCCGAGCCGCTTGAGCGTCGTATTGCAGAAATAGCGGGTATTGCCGTAGACGCTGTCCACCATCAGCAGGTGATCGCCCGGTGACAGGAAGGCCAAGAGGGGAATGGTAACGGCTGCAAGGCCCGACGGCACGAGAAGCGTGCCGAACGAGCCTTCCAGTTCGTCAATGGCCTGGCACAGCGCGTCGGTCGTGGGGGTTCCATGCGTGCCATAGCCGTATTTCTGCTTGTGGCTCGCCATGGTTTCCGCATCGGGGAACAGCACTGTCGAGGCATGGACAATGGGCGGATTGACGAAACCATGATAATCCCTGGGATCATAGCCACCATGGGCAAGGCGCGTGTTGATCCCGAATTTTGCCATTTTGTCCGACTCTTTGCCCATGGAATATCCTCCGCCCTGCGATGCCAACAATTGTAACTGCTGGGAGAAGTCGATAAAGCCACGGCGTTCCCGTTGCAACAGGCGAGCACGGCGGCGAAAAAGAATAAACCCGCTTGGGTCAATGGGAGAAACAATGACTGCAGCCAGCAATCCGCAATCCCCGTCAGGCCTGAAACGCGCGCACCGCTCGATCGTCAACTTCCTGCGGCGCATGCGGGCGCCAGCCTATCCGAACAACCCGGCGGCATGGACAGGCGGCATGTCGATGGCGGCGGTCCTGATCTTCTTCGTCATTCTGCTGCTGCACCCCTTCGACGATGCGCTGTCGCGCAACCTGTCTTCGCATCAGGGGCCGCTGAGTTCGCTGCGGCTGCTGACGGATGTCGGTTTGTCGCAATGGTATCTGATCCCGGCCTTTTTCATTGCGGTTTGCCTGATCGGCATTGACTGGCGCAAGCTGCCCCATGCCAAACGCGTGCGTCTCGGCCTGATCTATGCCCAGGCGACATTTGCGTTCTGGGCGGTGGCCCTCTCGGGCATTCTGACCAATATCGCCAAATTCTGCATCGGGCGTGCCCGGCCAAAATTCATCGATACCCTTGGGGCCAATGGTTTTTCGCCGTTTCAGGCGGGGTATGATTTTGCCAGTTTCCCCTCGGGACACTCAACCACGATGGGTGCAGTTGGCGCCGTTCTCGCCCTCTGGTTTCCGCGCTGGCGGGTGCCGATTATCCTGGCAACCATGTTCATTGCCTTTACGCGCATCGTTGCCAGGGCGCATTATCCGACGGATGTGGTCGCGGGCTACAGCGTGGGCTTCCTCTTTACCCTCGCGCTTGCCAGATTCCTGGCCGGGCGCCGGGCGGCCTTTCTGTTCGATGGCACACGATTCTTCCCGGTTTTGCGGTTTCGCGCGCAGTTCTGGCGCTGAATTGGGTTTTTGACCAAGAAATAATCGAAAACTCCATTCAGAAGCAGCCATTCGGCCGTTTCTGCAAAAATATTGAGCAAAGATTATCCCTTGACCAAACACGTAGAATGCCCTTCGATACAGGGGTGAATGGGAGACATGCTGGACCCTTGAAAGGGTGCGGGGGAACCCGCCAGCGTGTAAAATTTCTCTCTTGGGAACCACGGGCAACAATTAAAAGGGTTTAGTCGTTATGAAAAATTTTGTTTTGAAGAGCGTTCTGGGGGTATCGGCGCTGCTCTTGCTGGCTTCTGCGGCCTCCGCCGGCACGCTGGATGACGTCAAGAAAAAAGGCTTTCTGCAATGCGGCGTCAACACCGGTCTGGCCGGGTTTGCTGCGCCGAACGACAAGGGCGAATGGTCCGGTTTTGACGTTGACTATTGCCGCGCTGTCGCTGCCGCCATTTTCGGCGATGCAACCAAGGTAAAATTCACGCCGCTTTCCGCCAAGGACCGCCTGCCAGCGCTGCAGTCCGGTGAAATCGACGTTCTGATTCGTAACACCACCTGGACACTCAGCCGTGACTCGCAGGGCTTTGATTTCACCGGCGTCAATTATTACGACGGCCAGGGTTTCATGATCAACGCCAAGAAGCTGTCGGGCATCAATTCCGCCTTGCAGCTGTCGGGCGCTTCGGTCTGCGTTCAGGCCGGCACCACGACAGAGCTCAATCTGGCCGACTATTTCAAGGCCAACAAGATGGAATACAACCCCGTCGTCTTCGAGAAGCTTGAAGAAGTCAACGCCGCCTATGATGCCGGACGTTGCGACGTATACACCACGGACCAGTCCGGCCTTTACGCCATTCGTCTGACCCTCTCGGCACCGGATGACCACGTCGTTCTGCCGGAAATCATCTCCAAGGAGCCGCTCGGCCCCGTTGTCCGCCAGGGCGACAGCCAGTGGGCGCATGTCATCCGCTGGGTGCATTACGCCCTGCTGACGGCCGAAGAGCTTGGCATCACCAAGGCCAACGTCCAGGAACTGACCAAGAGCGACAGCCCGGAAATCAAGCGCGTGCTTGGCCAGGAAGCCAACACCAAGCTTGGCGTCGATCTCGGCCTGACCAATGACTGGGTTGTCAATATCGTCAAGGCGGTGGGCAATTACGGCGAAGTGTTCGAATCCAATATCGGTTCCGGCAGCAAGCTGAAGATTGCGCGCGGCATCAATGCTCAGTGGAGCAAGGGCGGCCTGCAATACGCAATGCCGATCCGCTGATATTTTAAAATCATGATCTGATATCCGGGAAGGGGGCTCGTCCTCCTTTCCGGGGGAACAATTAAAAAAAATAATAAAAATAAACGATTAAAAGAAATGAGGGGTCAATGGCATCGCAGGATATTACGCCTGCCGGTACAGGTAGCGCCAAAGTATCACTTCTGAACGATCCGAGAATTCGCGGTTATATCTATCAGCTCGTCGTTCTGATTGTACTGGTTTCCCTGGGGTACTGGTTTGTCAACAATACAATTGCCAATCTGCAGCGCGCCAACCTGGCAACGGGTTTCGGTTTTCTCGACGGCCGCTCCGGCTTCGATATCAGCTCGCATCCGTTCACCGACTATTCGAGTGACTCGACCTATATAAAGGCGCTCTATGTCGGCATTTTGAACACGATGCTGGTTGCCGTGGTCGGCATCATCACGGCCACCATCATCGGTTTCATCATCGGCGTCGGGCGGCTTTCGCACAATTGGCTCATCCGCAAGCTGTGCACCGTCTATGTCGAGGTGTTCCGCAACATCCCGCCGCTGCTGGTTATTTTCTTCTGGTATTCCGGCGTTCTGGCGGTTCTGCCCCAGGCGCGCCAGAGCATAGCGCTGCCGTTCAGTTTCCTGAACAATCGCGGCTTCTATTTTGCCGTACCGGTTTTCGGTCAGGGCGCCTGGCTTGCCGGCGTGGCTTTCGTGCTTGCCGTCATCGGTGCCTTTCTGGTCCGCCGCTGGGCCTATAAACGGCAGATGGCAACAGGCCAGCGCTTTCCGGTGTTGTGGACCTCGCTGGCGTTGATCATCGGCCTGCCTTTCTTGGCATTCGCCCTCAAGGGCTTTCCGGTCACCGTCAATTATCCGGAACTCGGCGGTTTCAACATCAAGGGCGGTGCCCTGGTCGGACCGGAGTTCATGTCGCTTTATCTGGCGCTGTCCTTCTACACCGCGTCCTTCATCGCCGAGATCGTCCGTGCCGGCATTCGCGGCGTGGGAAAGGGACAGAGTGAGGCTTCGCACGCGCTCGGGCTGCGTGCGGGTACAACGACGCGGCTTGTCGTGGTGCCGCAGGCCCTGCGCATCATCATTCCGCCGCTGACCAGCCAGTATCTCAACCTGACAAAAAACTCGTCGCTCGCGGTCGCGGTTGGCTATCCCGATCTGTTCGCCGTTGGCGGAACCATCCTCAACCAGACCGGCCGTTCCATTGAAGTGGTGGCGATCTTCATCGTGATCTATCTCAGCCTGAGTGTGCTCACATCGCTGTTCATGAACTGGTTCAACGCCAAAATGGCATTGGTGGAGCGCTGATCATGGCCGACAACAATCTGAGTTTCGTACGGACCGAAATGCTGCAAGGCCAGACGCCGCCCTTGGGCGAGCGCGGGATCGTGCGCTGGATACGCATCAATCTGATGGCAACGCCCATTGACGCAATCCTGACAGTGTTCGCGATTTTCCTTCTCGCCTGGTTCGTGCCGCCGATGATCAACTGGCTGTTCGTCCAGGCCTCCTGGTCGGGGGCGGATCGCGCGGTCTGCGCCACGGTGTCCCAGGGCGGCACCCAGCCGGAAGGCTGGTCGGGTGCCTGCTGGGCCTATGTGAACGCCAATTTCAACCAGTTCATGTATGGCCGCTATCCCCAGGAGCAGCACTGGCGCGTCAACATTGTCGGCATCATGTTTGTCGTCCTGCTGATTCCACTGCTGATACCGAGGATTCCCTTCAAATCAGCCAATGCGATCGTGTTCTTCTTTGTCTTCCCGATCGTTGCATTCTTCCTGCTGGTTGGCGGCTGGTTCGGCCTTCCCTATATCGAAACGGCGACATGGGGCGGCCTGCTCGTCACGCTGGTTCTGTCCTTTGTCGGTATTTCCGTCTCCTTGCCGCTCGGTATCGTCCTGGCCCTGGGACGGCGTTCGAAAATGCCCATCATCAAGATGCTGTGCGTCGTTTTCATCGAAATGGTGCGGGGCATCCCGCTGGTGACCGTGCTGTTCATGGCCAGTTACATGCTGCCATTGTTCCTGCCGCCGGGCGTGACGTTCGACAAGTTCCTGCGCGCGCTGATCGGCGTGGCACTGTTCGCATCGGCCTATATGGCGGAAGTGGTGCGCGGCGGCCTGCAGGCAATTCCGAAGGGACAGTACGAAGGCGCTGACTCGCTGGGATTGAGCTATTGGCAGAAAACCGGCCTGATCATCCTGCCGCAGGCGCTGAAGATGGTGATCCCCGGGATCGTCAACACCTTCATCGGCCTGTTCAAGGACACATCGCTGGTGTCCATCATCAGCATGTTCGATCTGCTTGGAACCGTGCGCCAGCACTTCAACGATGCCAACTGGGCATCCCCGCAAACCCCCATATCCGGCCTGATTTTTGCCGGGTTCGTCTTTTGGATTTTCTGTTTCGGCATGTCGCGTTATTCCATCTTCATGGAGCGCAGGCTGGACACAGGACATAAACGCTAAGGAGCATACGCATGACCACTGAAAACGTTGTCGATCCATCCGAAATTCATGTCGACCGCTCGCTCATGCAGGTCTCCAAGACCGATGTGGCCGTCGAAATTACCAACATGAACAAATGGTATGGCGATTTCCACGTCCTCAAGGACATCAACCTCAAGGTGATGCGCGGCGAGCGCATCGTCATTGCCGGACCTTCCGGATCGGGCAAGTCGACGATGATCCGCTGCATCAACCGCCTCGAGGAGCACCAGAGCGGCCGGATTCTTGTCGACGGCATCGAACTGACCAACGATCTGAAAAAGATCGATGAAGTGCGGCGCGAAGTGGGGATGGTGTTCCAGCACTTCAACCTGTTTCCGCACCTGACGATTCTGGAAAATTGCACGCTCGCCCCGATCTGGGTGCGCAAGATGCCGAAGAAGAAGGCGGACGAGATCGCCATGCATTATCTCGAACGCGTCAAGATTCCCGAGCAGGCCAACAAATATCCCGGCCAGCTGTCCGGCGGTCAGCAGCAGCGCGTGGCCATTGCCCGGTCGCTGTGCATGAATCCGCGCATCATGCTGTTCGACGAGCCGACCTCGGCGCTCGATCCGGAAATGATCAAGGAAGTGCTCGACACCATGGTGCAGCTTGCCGAAGAGGGCATGACCATGGTGTGCGTCACCCACGAGATGGGCTTTGCCCGCCAGGTGGCGAACCGCGTCATCTTCATGGATCAGGGCCAGATTGTCGAGCAGAACGAGCCGGCGGCCTTCTTCGACAATCCGCAGCATGAGCGCACAAAACTGTTCCTCAGCCAGATCCTGCATTGAGCCGTCTGCGCATCATCTGAAAACGCATCGCAGCGGCCTTTTTGGCCGCTGTTTTGTTTGGTGTGACTGGAATTGGCGGTACAAAGCCTTGTCTGGCCGCTAAGATGGTACAATAATTCATAACGGGACATATTCTTTTTAATTTCTGGATTTTTAAAATATTTTTTAGTCGGAGTTTTTATGACCGAGAACTTTCAAGAGCTGACAAGCGCGCAGATAGACGCGGCAGAGTTGCTGCGTAAGAACCGCAACAATGAAGTGTTGAAATATACCGTTGCCGCATATGACCGTCTCTCGACAGCCATCTTTATCACTGGCTTTCTTGGACCGATTTTTGGCTCAGTTTTGAATCCAACCCTTTTGAGCAACTACGCCGGGATAGGCAAGGCATTGATCGTTTGTGGATTGTTGCAGGCTTTGATGATATCCTGCGGTCTACATCTTTATGGAAAAAACAAACTGAGAGATGGCTGGCAATGACGATTGATGCAAACATGCTCATTTATGCAATCTTCATGATCAATCTCATTGGAGTGGGTGGATTTTTTGCTGCCCGGTATGAGTTTAGTCAGCTTGAAAAAGAAACCGAGCGTTCCAGGAAGCAAATCGCATTGGCGAGGGAGCGTTTGCGCGAGCGCGGACTGCCCGCGGAATAACCGCTACGACTCCGCATCAAACCCATAGAGCCAGTCAAAGCCCGCCACGAATTTTTCAGGCGGCCGGTTGCGCAGCAGCAGGTTGCGAGCCAGCGCCACCGGCCCCTTGGCGTGATAGGCCAGCTGATTGAGTGCGCCGCGCCGCACCACCGACTCGATGCGCTTTGTCCGGTTTTTGGCGTAGGCCGCCAAGGCTGCGGGCCAGGTTTCGCTGCCATGGCCGAGTGCGGCGGCAAGCGCACAGGCATCCTCGATGGCCATGGCCGCGCCCTGCGCCGCATAGGGCGTCATCGCATGGGCGGCGTCGCCGATCAGCACAAGCCGCTCGTCGCGCAGGAAGCTGCACCGCTTCATCTCGAACAGGCGCCAGGGTGTCCAGTGCCCGGCTGACAGCACCAGATCGCGGATGCCCGGATGCCATCCGTAGAAATCCCGCGCAAAATTCTGGCTGGGCGCGTCGGGGCTGACTTCGATGTCCCAGCGCCCGGGATTTTTCCGGTCACGCGCCACCGCCACGAAATTCATCAGCTCGCCCGAGCGGATGGGGTAGGCGATGAGATGCGCATTGCTGCCGGTCCAGGCAACCACATTGGTTCCGCCGGGCAAAAGGGCGCTGAACGATGCGGGCAGGCGCTCGGCCGGTACGGACGAGCGCCAGGCGATGGAACCGGTATAGCGGGCGCGGTCCAGGTCTGACGCCGCGTTGCGCGTGTTCGACCAGACGCCGTCGGACCCCACCAGCAGGGCGCCGCGATGCTCTTCGATACGGTCATTGTACTGGACGCGAACCAGCACGCCCTGAGCATCGCTCCTGTGATGGGTAACGGCCGATTCCAGCTGCATGGCGATGGTGTTGCGCTGGCGCACTTCGGCAAGGAGTGCCTGCTGCAGGTCGGCGCGATGGCAGACGATATAGGGCGCGTGCCAGCGTTGCTCGGCGGCCTTGCCGATGGGCAGATGCAGGAGGTCCTTGCCGCTCACGCCGTCCTGCAGGCAGACGGCATCCGGCTGCACCGCATGGGGCATCAGCCTTTCCAGCACGCCAAGGCGGGCAAGCAGGCGGGTGGCATTGGGCGAAAGCTGCAATCCGGCGCCCGCTTCGGCCAGAACGGCGCTCTTCTCGAAGATCTGGACAGCAAAGCCCCTGGCGCTGAGCGCCAGCGCCAGCGTCAGGCCGGCAATACCGGCGCCCGCAACGATGATTTGATCAGGATTGGGAGTTCGCCTGTTGCGAGCCGTCTTCAGATCGATGACGGGCGTTTGCAATCAGGCTGCCTTGTCGTCCACATAGGTGCAACCGGCAGGAACCGTTTCTCCGGCGGAGAGCGACGCATCATAGCGATACAGCGTCGAGCAGTAGGGGCAGACCTTTTCATTGTCATCGCCGAGGTCGAGGAAGACATGCGGATGATCGAAAGGCGGATTGGCGCCAACGCACATGAATTCCTTGACGCCAATGCTGATGGCGGCGTGACCAGCGCTGTTCTGGAAGTGGGGAATGCTGTGTCCGGCCATGTGTCGCTCCTGGGCTTTCCGTGGGTAGGCAATAAGATTGCCTTTCTCATAGAGCAATTCCGCGGCGAAGAAAATCGCTTCTGCTGTGCCAAAGCGAGGCAATCTGACACAAGTAGCGCCCAGTTGCGCCGCAAATGGCATTATGCCGGGTCTTCGGGAGAATTTCATCGCGGAAGGTTTTGTTTCCGGTGTAAGCTGGCGGTGCTGATTTTTATCGGGTTGGGCGCGGATTGGCAGCGATTGCTATAAAACCTTCAAGAGACTTGACTAATGTGGCCTGTGATTCCGCATTTGACGGGACTATTCTAATCGGAGAATGACAATGAACGATCAGTCACCCGCCATAACGAATGCAGTCGAAGCCATCGGTCTGCCGGATCTGCACACCAGTGTCGACCGTTTCGTCAATCGCGAGTTCTCCTGGCTGCAGTTCAACCGCCGCGTACTGGAAGAAGCCCACAACGTGCACCAGCCGCTGCTGGAGCGCTTGCGCTTCCTGTCCATCTCCGCCGCCAATCTCGACGAATTCTTCATGGTGCGCATTGCCGGTCTTGCCGGGCAGGTGCGTGCCGGGGTCGCCAATCGCAGCCCGGACGGGCGCACGCCGCAGGAGCAGCTGGAATTCGTGCTCGATGAAGTCGGCAAACTGCAGGCCGCACAGCAATTGCGCCTGAACGAACTGCGCGTCGAGATGCTGGCGGAAAACATCGAGATCGTTCGTCCGGACAAGCTGACCAAAAGCGAGCGTCTCTGGCTCGAGGATCACTTCCTTGAAACCATCTATCCCGTCCTGACCCCGCTTTCCATCGATCCGGCGCATCCGTTCCCGTTCATTCCCAATCTTGGTTTCACCATCGCCATGCTCCTGAGCCGCAGCATCGACAACCGCCCGATGACGGCGCTGTTGCGCCTGCCGCAGGCGTTGAAACGTTTCATCCAGATTCCCGACGATGCCGGGCGTTTCCGCTTCCTGACGCTTGAGGATGCCATCAGCCTGTTCACCGGGCGGCTGTTCCCCGGCTATGAGGTGAAGGGCGCCGGTACATTCCGCATCATCCGCGACAGCGATATCGAGGTGGAGGAAGAAGCGGAAGATCTGGTGCGCCTGTTCGAAAGCGCGCTGAAGCGGCGCCGCCGCGGCCAGGTGATCCGCATCGAGTTCGATGACGAAATGCCGGAATCGCTGCGTGCTTTCGTGGCGACGGAACTTGGTGTTCCCGACAACCGCATCAGTGTGCTGGAAGGCCTTCTGGCGCTCAACACCATCTCCGAAATCGTCGGCATTCCGCGCGCCGACCTGAAATTCGTGCCCTACAACCCGCGCTTCCCCGAGCGGGTGCGTGAGCATGGCGGCGATTGCTTTGCCGCGATCCGCGAAAAGGACATCGTGGTGCACCACCCCTACGAATCCTTCGACGTCGTCGTGCAGTTCCTGCGCCAGGCGGCGGCGGACCCCGAAGTGGTTGCCATCAAGCAGACGCTCTACCGCACCTCCAATGACAGCCCCATCGTGCGTGCGCTCATCGATGCGGCCGATGCCGGCAAGTCGGTGACGGCGCTGGTCGAACTCAAGGCGCGCTTCGACGAAGAAGCCAATATCCGCTGGGCGCGCGATCTGGAACGCGCCGGCGTTCAGGTCGTCTTCGGCTTCATCGAGTTGAAAACCCATGCAAAAATGTCGCTGGTCGTGCGCCGCGAGGAGCAGAAGCTGCGCAGCTATGTGCATCTCGGCACGGGCAATTACCACCCGATCACCGCCAAGATTTATACGGATCTGTCGTTCTTCACGTGCGAGCCGTCGATCGGCCGCGACGTTGCCCAGATCTTCAATTTCATCACCGGCTATACCCAGCCATCGGGCGAGATGGGCATCGCCGTGTCGCCGACCACCCTGCGCCCGCGCATTCTCCAGCACATCGCTGAGGAAATCGAGCACGCCAAGGCCGGCCGTCCGGCGGCAATCTGGATGAAGATGAATTCGCTGGTCGATCCGCAGATCATCGATGCGCTCTACAATGCCAGCACGCATGGCGTCGACATCGACCTTATCGTGCGCGGCATTTGCTGCCTGCGTCCGCAGGTTCCGGGCCTGTCCGACACGATCCGGGCGAAATCCATCGTCGGCCGCTTCCTCGAGCACAGCCGCATCTTCTGCTTCGGCAACGGTGCGGGACTGCCGTCGGAAAAGGCGCTCGTCTATATCGGTTCAGCCGATATGATGACCCGCAACCTCGACCGCCGTGTCGAAACGCTGGTTCCGATCACCAATCCAACTGTGCATCAACAGCTTCTTTCACAGATTATGCTGGCAAACCTTCTCGACAACCAGCAGAGTTACGAGTTACTAGCAGACGGTACATCGCGCCGGATTGTTCCGGCGGATGGAGAAGATGCTTTTAACGCGCAGGAATATTTCATGACAAATCCCAGCCTGTCCGGCCGCGGCAAGTCGCTGAAGTCTTCAGCACCACGCTTGATCGCTCACCGCAAGCGATCCAAAGCAGCGAAAAACAAGACTGCATGATATCCGCAGCGCAGGGGCGTGTGCAAGGACGCCATCCGGCCGGTGTCATCGACATCGGCTCGAACTCTGTACGTCTGGTCGTCTATGAGGGGGTTACCCGTTCGCCGACCGTCCTTTTCAACGAAAAGATTCTCTGCGGCCTTGGCAAAGGCCTGGTAAAAACCGGCAAGCTGAATGAAAAGGCCGTGCAAAGCGCCCTGCGGGCGCTGCGCCGGTTCCGCGCCCTCGCCGATCAGGCGGGCGCCCGCTCGCTGGATGTGCTGGCGACGGCGGCAGCGCGCGAAGCCGAAAACGGTCCCGATTTCATCGCCCAGGCCGAAATCGTTCTGGGAGAACCGATCAAGGTTCTGTCCGGCCGGGAAGAGGCCTATTATTCCGCGCTGGGGATTATTTCCGGCTTTCACGATCCCGATGGCATTGCAGGCGATCTTGGCGGCGGCAGTCTTGAGCTGGTCGACGTCAAAGGCCGCATCATCGGCGACGGCATCACCCTGCCGCTGGGCGGCCTGCGTCTGCAGGATATGTCGAACGGCGATCTTTCCGCCGCGTCCGATATCGCCAAGAAGACGCTCGAATCGGCCAAGCTTTTGGCCAAGGGCAAGGGCCGCGCTTTCTACGCCGTGGGCGGCACCTGGCGAAACCTTGCCAAGCTGCATATGAGCGCCGAACACTATCCGCTGCACGTCATGCACCACTACGAAATACCCTTCGAGGAGGCACAGCGCTTCCTCAAGCGTGTCGCGGACGGCAATCTCGATAATATGCGCGGGATCGAGGACGTCTCGAAGAACCGCCGTGCGCTCTTGTCCTATGGTGCCATCGCCCTGCTTGAAACCATCCGCAAGATGCGTCCGTCAAAGGTTGTCTTTTCGGCCCTGGGCGTGCGGGAAGGATTTCTGTTTTCGCTGCTGTCGGAATCCGAACAGCTGGAAGATCCGCTGATTGCCGCCGCCGATGAACTGGCCGTGCTGCGCGCCCGCTCGCCGGCCTATGCGCGCGAACTGGCGGATTGGAGCGGCGACGCCTTTGCCGCGCTCGGTTATGACGAGACGCAGGACGAGAAGCGCTATCGCCGCGCGGCCTGCCTGATCGCCGACATCAGCTGGCGTGCCCACCCCGATTATCGCGGTTCGCAGGCGCTGAACATGATCTCCAATGCGGCTTTTGTCGGCATTGATCATCCGGGGCGAGCCTATATCGCGCTTGCCAATTTCTTCCGCCACGAAGGCATTGCCAACAGCGCGGCCGACCCGGAGCTGGCAGCGCTGGCCACGCCGCGGCTTTTGGAATATTCGAAGATATTGGCGGCAATCATGCGGATCGTTTATCCCTTTTCCGCATCCATGGCCGGAGTGGTTCCTAACCTGTCGTGGAAACAGGCGCCCGACGGCCTCTATCTGGAGGTGGCGGCCAGGAATGCCGATCTCATCGGCGATGTCCCGGAAGGCCGCTTGCAGCAATTGGCGAAACTGACGGGCAAGGCGCTGAGAATAGCCATCGGCAAATAATTGCCGGTGTTCAGGCGGCGATAGCCGCTTTTCTGCGCGCGGGAAGGGTCATCGCCGCGACACCGGCAATCACGCAGATCAGGCCGATCCATGCGGTCGAACTCAGGCTTTCGCCGAGAAACAGCACGCCGATGCCGACGCCTATCGGCACGCGCAGATAGGCCTGGGATGTCGTGCCGACGGTGCCGAGCGTGTTGATCAGCCGGAAATAGATCACGAAGGCGAGGGCGGTGGAGAACACGGCAAGGCCAAGCAGTGCGAGCAAGGAGTGGGCCGAGGGCGCTAGCGTCCATGGCCGGTCGACCACGAGGCTGACCGGAATGAGGATGACGGCGCCGCAGAGCATCGAACCGGCGGCGGGCATCATCGGATCGAGATTTTTGAAACCCTTGCCGAAGATGGCCGCCGCCGCATAGGAGATCGTTGCGGCAACAATGGCAAGCTGCGCCACCAGCTCCTTGCCGATGCCGTTGAATGCCTCAAGCCCGATAATCAGGGAAATGCCGACGACACCGGCCGCCACGCCGAAGACTTTTCGCGTGGTCACGGCTTCGTGGCGGGTGATGAGGACAGTCAGCAGAAAAGCGAAGATCGGCGTTGTCGAATTGAGAATGGTGGCAAGACCGGCATTGACGGTCAATTCCGCCCAGGCGATCAGCGTGAAGGGGACGACGCTGTTGATGCAGGCCTGGATGAAAAAGCGTTTCCACATGGCTGGATCGCGCGGCAGCGCAAGGCCGCGCAGCCTGATGATGGCCAGCAGCAGTCCGCCGGCAATCAGCGTGCGGGCAGCGATGAAGGTGATGGGCGGGATTGTCTCCACCCCCACCCTGATGAAGGTGTAGGAAGCGCCCCACAGCGTGGCGAGAACGGCGAGAAGCGCCAGTTCCCTGACCAGAGACGGGGTTTGCACGGGGGTATCAGACATCATTGCCTCGCATCAGCATGGTTTCACTGGGCCGATGCTAGCCAGTTTTGGTGGACTGATACTTCGGCACAGGCCGAAGGATCAGTCCGTGCAGGGCACCGCCCGGATCCGCTTGTTCTCGAACTTCAGGCACAACTCGCCATTGATCAGCTGCAGCGCCTTTTCGCCAAAAACTTCGCGGCGCCAGCCCTGCAGGGCCGGAATATCGTCCGCATCGCCTTCGGCGGCAATCCGGTCGATCTCGTCTGACGTCGCGACAACCTTGGCGGCAACGCCATGCTCTTCCGTCACCAGGCGCAACAGCACTTTGAGAAGCTCGGCGGCAGCGCCGGCACCTTCCGGCGACTGCACGGATTTCGGCAGGCGCGGCATGTCTTCCTTCGGCATGTCCAGCGCGATATTGACAGCATTGAGCAGCCCCGTGGCGATGCTGGAGCGCTCCCAGCCCTTGGGGATGGTGCGCAGCCTACCCATCGCCTCCACATCACGCGGCTGCTGCTGGGCGATCTCGTAGATGGCGTCGTCCTTGAGGACACGGCCGCGCGGCACGTTGCGCTCGCGCGCTTCGCGTTCGCGCCAGGCGGCGACGCTGCGCAGCACGGCGAGCTCCTGCGGCTTGCGCAGGCGCATTTTCAGGCGCTTCCACGCATCGTCGGGATGCATGTCATAGGTCTCGCGCGCCGTCAGCACCTTCATCTCGTCGAGCACCCAGTCGGTGCGGCCTTCTTCCTCGAGTTTTGCCTTGAGGTAGAGATAGATGTCGCGCAGATGGGTGACATCGGCCAGCGCATAGTCGAGCTGCTTGTCGGAGAGCGGGCGGCGGCGCCAGTCGGTGAAGCGCGAGGATTTGTCGATCTGCGCGCCGTTCACTCGCTGCACCAGCTGATCATAGGCAATGGCATCGCCGAAGCCGCAGACCATCGCCGCCACCTGCGTGTCGAAGACCGGGTGGGGGATGAGATTGCCGAGATGGAAAATGATCTCGATATCCTGCCGGGCCGCATGGAACACCTTGACGATGGTCTCATCCGCCATCAGCCGGAAAAATGGCGCGAGATCGAGGCCCGGCGCGAGAGCATCGACAATGGCAGTATGATCAGGGGATGCGAGCTGGATAACGCAAAGCTCCGGCCAGAACGTGGTCTCCCGGATGAACTCCGTGTCGACTGTTACGAAATCGGATTGCGAAAGGGCGGCTACAGCCTGGTCAAGCTGATCTGTGGTTGTAATCATGGTCATGAAATTTCTATAGCGAATGGAAATGCATTTGTCTCGCCTGTCCGAGTTTCTTCGCTGCTTGTCGCGTCCATATGGTTGATAGGCCCACAAAACAGCCCTCCGGCAATTCGCAATCTTGACAAATCGCCGTCAAAATGCGCTTGTCCGCGCAAATTCCAAGATCATGGCCGGAGCTTTCTTCACGTCTTCCGGCAGCAAGCATCAAGCATCTCAGAGGCACATATCATGCACCGTTACCGCAGCCATACCTGCGCCGCCCTGCGGAAATCCGACGTTGGTTCGACCGTTCGTCTTTCCGGCTGGGTTCATCGCGTCCGCGATCATGGCGGCATTCTCTTCATCGACATCCGCGATCACTACGGTCTGACCCAGATCGTCGCCAGCCCCGACTCGCCTGCCTTCAAGCTGGCCGAGACGGTGCGCGGCGAATGGGTGATCCGCGTCGACGGCGAAGTGAAGGCCCGCACGGACGATACGGTCAATGCCAACATGCCGACGGGCGAGATCGAGGTGTTTGCCCGCGAGATCGAAATCCTGTCCGCCGCCAAGGAACTGCCGCTGCCGGTGTTCGGCGAGCTGGACTATCCGGAAGACATCCGTCTGAAGTACCGCTTCCTCGACCTGCGCCGCGACACGCTGCACAAGAACATCATGTCGCGCACCAAGATCATCGCCGCCATGCGCCGCCGCATGACCGAGATCGGCTTCACCGAATTCTCGACGCCGATCCTGACGGCATCCTCGCCGGAAGGCGCACGCGATTTTCTCGTGCCCAGCCGCATTCATCCCGGCAAGTTCTATGCGCTGCCGCAGGCGCCGCAGCAGTACAAGCAGCTGATCATGATGTCCGGTTTCGACCGTTACTTCCAGATCGCACCCTGCTTCCGCGACGAAGACCCGCGTGCCGACCGCCTGCCGGGTGAGTTCTACCAGCTCGACGTCGAAATGAGCTTTGTCGAGCAGGAAGACGTGCTGTCGACCATGGAGCCTGTGCTGCGCGGCGTGTTCGAGGAATTTGCCGAGGGCAAGCCGGTGACGCAGCAGTTCCCGCGCATTGCCTATGACGATGCCATGCGCAAATACGGTTCGGACAAGCCCGACCTGCGCAACCCGATCGAGATGCAGGCGGTCACCGAGCATTTCGCCGGTTCCGGCTTCAAGGTCTTCGCCAACATGATCGCCAATGATCCGAAGGTGGAAGTCTGGGCCATCCCGGCCAAGACAGGCGGCTCGCGCGCCTTCTGCGACCGCATGAACTCCTGGGCGCAGGGCGAGGGCCAGCCGGGCCTTGGCTATATCTTCTGGCGCAAGGAAGGTGAAGCGCTTGAGGGCGCGGGCCCGCTGGCCAAGAACATCGGACCGGAACGCACCGAGGCCCTGCGCGTACAGCTGGGTCTGGACGACGGCGATGCGGCGTTCTTCGTCGCGGGCGATCCCAAGAAGTTCGTCTCCTTCGCCGGTGCCGCACGTACCCGTGCGGGCGAGGAACTCAATCTCGTCGACCGCGACCAGTTCAAGCTTGCCTGGATTGTCGACTTCCCGTTCTTCGAATGGCTGGAAGACGAGAAGAAGATCGATTTCGCCCACAACCCGTTCTCGATGCCGCAGGGCGGCATCGACGCGCTGGAGCACCAGGACCCGCTGACGATCAAGGCGTTCCAGTACGATCTCGTCTGCAACGGCTTTGAGATTTCCTCGGGCGGTATCCGCAACCATCTGCCGGAAACCATGGTCAAGGCGTTCGAGGCGGTCGGTCATTCGCGGGAAACCGTGGAAGAGCGCTTTGGCGGCCTCTACCGCGCGTTCCAGTACGGCGCACCGCCGCATGGCGGCATGGCGGCCGGTATCGACCGCATCGTGATGCTGCTCGTGGGTGCCAAGAACCTGCGCGAGATCACCATGTTCCCGATGAACCAGCAGGCCTATGATCTCCTGATGAATGCGCCGTCGGACGTGTCGCCAGCGCAGCTGCGTGATCTCAACATCCGCCTCGCACCGATGAAGAAAGAGGATTAAAACTCTTTCCAACCGATTCAGGACAAACAAAAAAGCCCGGCATCTCGCCGGGCTTTTTCTTTGCCGTTCTTGTCGATTACTGGTTGGCGTTGACCGTCACGCCGAGCGTCTTGATCAGCGACTTCGGATCGGCCATGCCGCCGGCGGCAATGATCGCAAACGGGACGGGCTTGGCCGGGGCTGCCTTGATCTCGATATTCTTCGGGCTGTCGAGATAGGCGCTGACCGCTGTTCCCAGGGCCTGGGCAAATTCGGCATTGCCAAGCTGGGCTGCCATCATCGGCAGGATGGCCTTGCCCTGGTTGACCAGGTCGGTGCGCTTGGCGCCCTGCTGCTTGGCAGCGTAGTCGAGCGCCTTGTTGGTGAGCGAAGCATCGTCGAAGCGGATCGATGCGCCGGTGAAGCTCAACTGCTGCATCAGGCCGAGCATGGCCATGCCCTTGGCATCGTCAGGCTTGCCGTCGCCGCTCTTCACGGCCTCCTGAATGCCCTTGATGAAGTCGAGCGTGTAACCGGAAATGTCGAACTTCATCCCCAGCGTGCCGGCATTGTCAGCGGCAAAGGCGAACTTGTCGACGTTGAGACGGCCATCGGGGATATTCCACGAGCCGTTCATGTCGATCTTGCCCGAGAGCGTTTCATAGCCAAGTGCCTGGAGCGCGTCCTTTGTCTTCGGATCTTCCACGCCCGACAGGTCAGCCTTGAAGCTGGCGACATTGGACGTGAAGACAACCGGCGCCGACGCGGTGAATGGCGACACGGAAACGGTCAGGTTGTCGGCCGCAAAGACGTCCTTGCCCTTGCTGTTGACACCGATGTGCTTCACTTCGCCCTTTTGGTACTGCAGCATCTTTGCCAGCGGCTCGGTTGCGCCTTCCGCGGGCAGGGTGATGCCTTCAAGCTTGATGCCTTCGACGGCGACCTTACTGTCCGGTTCATCGGCGGGGCTGAACTTGATATCCGGTACGGTCGCCGATCCGATCTTGAAGCCGCCGCCTGAAACGTCGCTGACATCGCTCAATGTCACGTCACCGGCATTGAAGCTTTCCTTGGCGCCCGCTGCGGACAGCTTGGTGTCCTTGAGGATGACGGTCGAGCCGTTGGTTTCAACATTTGCATATTCAAGGGTGCCGCCCTGTTCGCCGTAAACGGCCTTCAAACGGGCCGCCACCGCGTTGCCGTCCACCGCATAGGCTGAACCGGCAAAGACAACGACAAGTGCAGTGGTCGCAGCCAAAAGGTGCAAGCCGGATTTCAGAGAGGTGGTTGGACGCATGGTGTGTTCCTTGTTTTGGTCAGTAAGCAGTTCTATCCCATGCCGCGCGGCAAAACTATGACAGTCTTTCCGGGCGAAATCGGGCCAATTCGGCGGTAGAAAGTCAGATTTGGCGGATGGAAGCAAGCCCCGCCCATTTTTTGCCGATCACGATAGGCAACAGGCTGTGATCTCAGCGAATCATTGCTTGCCCGTGAATCGGTGAGTTGATAACCCATTGACATGGGAAAAAGCCTGATTCCGCCAGACAATGGCGACGATAATATTGAACCGGTTGATCTGAAAGCCGCGCTGGAAGAACGCTATCTGGCCTACGCGCTTTCGACAATCATGAACCGTGCCTTGCCGGATGTGCGTGACGGGCTCAAACCCGTGCACCGCAGAATCATGCATGCCATGCGGTTGCTGCGGCTTTCGCCCGACCAGTCCTATGCCAAATGCGCCCGCATCGTCGGTGAGGTCATGGGCAAGTTCCACCCGCATGGCGACCAGTCGATCTATGATGCGCTGGTGCGCCTGTCGCAGGATTTCGCCGTGCGTTATCCGGTTGTCGACGGGCAGGGCAATTTCGGCAATATCGACGGCGATAACCCGGCGGCCATGCGCTATACCGAAGCGCGGATGACCGATGTCGCGATGCTGCTTCTCGAAGGCATCACCGAAGACGCCGTCGACTTCCGCCCGACCTATAATGAGGAAGACGAGGAGCCGATCGTTCTTCCCGGCGCTTTCCCGAACCTGCTCGCCAACGGTTCGTCGGGCATTGCTGTCGGTATGGCCACGTCGATCCCGCCGCACAACGCGTCGGAACTCTGTGCCGCTGCGCTGCACCTGATCAAGCACCCCGAGGCGACGGTCGAAGAGCTGATGTCGCTGGAGGATGATCCCGAGAATCCCGCCCGGACCAAGGTGCGCGGACCGGATTTCCCGACGGGCGGCGTGCTTGTCGAAAGTGCCGATGCCATTCTCGATGCCTACAAGACCGGACGCGGCGGTTTTCGCCTGCGCGCCCGCTGGCACGTGGAAGATCAGGGGCGCGGCACGTGGATCATCGTCATCACCGAAATTCCCTATCAGGTGCAGAAATCCCGGCTGATCGAAAAGATCGCCGAACTCCTGATCGCCAAGAAATTGCCGCTGCTGGATGACGTGCGCGATGAATCCACCGAGGATGTACGCGTCGTGCTCGAACCGAAGAGCCGCAGCGTCAATCCCGACATTCTGATGGAATCGCTGTTCAAGCTGTCCGAGCTTGAAACGCGCTTTCCCCTGAACATGAATGTTCTCTCGAACGGCAAGGTGCCCAACGTCCTGTCGCTGCGCGACGTGCTCCAGCAATGGCTTGAACACCGCAAGGATGTTCTCATCCGCCGTTCACGCCACCGGCTGGCCGAGATCGAGCGCCGCCTGGAAATTCTCGGCGGTTTCCTGATCGCCTATCTCAATCTGGACGAGGTGATCCGCATCATCCGTGAGGAGGATGAGCCCAAGCAGGAAATGATGGCCCGTTTCGGGCTCACGGATGTCCAGGCGGAAGCGGTCCTGAACATGCGGCTGCGGTCGCTGCGCAAGCTCGAGGAATTCGAGATCCGCAAGGAATTCGACGGGCTGACCACTGAAAAGGGTGAGATCGAGCAATTGCTGGGTTCCGATGCCAAGCAGTGGCAGACCATTTCCTGGCAGATTGCCGAAATGCAGAAGAAATATGCGGCCACGACACCGCTCGGCAAGCGCCGCACCACCTTTGCCGATGCGCCGCAGCATGACCTGACCGATATTCACCACGCCATGATCGAGAAGGAGCCGGTCACGGTCGTCGTCTCGGAAAAAGGCTGGCTGCGCGCCATGAAGGGACATCTGCCCGATTTCTCGTCGCTGACCTTCAAGGAGGGCGACAAGCTCAAGCTGGCATTCCATGCGGAAACGACGGACCGCATTCTGATCCTGACCACGGGCGGCAAGTTCTACACCATCGGCGCCAACAGCCTGCCCGGCGGGCGCGGCCATGGCGAGCCCATCCGCATCATCGTGGATATGGAGAACGATCAGGACATCGTCACGGCCTTCGTCCACAATCCCGGGCGCCAGCTGTTGCTGTCATCTCATGATGGCAACGGCTTCCTCGTGCCGGAGGCGGATGTCATGGCCAATACCCGCAAGGGCAGGCAGGTGATGAACGTCAAGGCGCCGGACGAGGCGCGCCATTGCGTTCCCGTCACCGGCGACAGCGTGGCAATCGTCGGCGAAAACCGTAAGATGCTGGTGTTCCCGCTGGCGGAAATTCCCGAACTCGGGCGCGGCAAGGGCGTACGCCTGCAGCGCTACAAGGATGGCGGCGTCTCCGATATCCGCGTCTTTGCCATGGAGCAGGGGCTCACATGGCAGGATGCGGCGGACAGGACGTTCACGCGCAGCCGGGAGGAACTGGCCGAATGGATCGGTCCGCGCGCTTCCGCCGGCCGCATGGTGCCGAAGGGTTTCCCGCGCTCGGGCAAGTTTTCCTGACACGCACAGTGACGACCGATTGAAAAAATAAACGAGAACGTTCATTCTCGTATTGACCGGTTTTGCGTTTCGCTTTAAATGAGAGTGAACATTCGCTCTTTTTTTGTGGTGCGCCGTGACCGACAGTATTCTGCCAAAACAAACGAAGCTTCTGACCGATGACAAATCGGACAGCGCCTGCGGTTGTTTTGTCACCAAACTGTTCGGCAAGCGGGCCCAGAACCGCGAAGTCCAGGAAGCGCGCATCCTTGAAGCGGCCACCAACTGCTTTGTCCGCGCGGGTTTTCGCGGCGCGTCCATGAACGACATCTGCTCCGAGGCAGGCATGAGCCCCGGTGCGCTTTACCGTTATTTCCCCTCGAAGGAATCCCTGATCGAAGCCATCGTCGCCGGCCATCGCAAGGCAAGCGCCGAAATCCTCGACCGCATGAGCGGGTATGGGAACATCATCGATGCGCTTGTGATGGTCGGTCTCGATCACGTTCGCCAGAAGTCGGCGAACGGCGTTGACGATGCCAGCGCACGGCTCTTTGCCGAGGTGCGGGCGGAGGCCATCCGCAACGAGGCCGTTGCCGCCCAATGCGAGCTTTATGAAGGGCAGATGCGCGAAAAGCTTCTGTCAGCCGTCAGCGCCGCCAAGGCCCGCGGCGAAATTGATCCCGTTGGTGACCTGGAACTGGTCGTGGCCAGTCTTGCCGCCATGGGCGAGGGGATCATCATGCGGAATTTTCCGGCACAGGGTGTACCTGTCGAAGCGCTGGAGCCGATGTTCCGCGCTCTTGCAGTCGGCATCCTGCGCCCAGTGCAAGCATAAAGAGTGCAAGCATAAATACTGACATACCGATCCAGCAAATACCTCTTTTGATCAGGTAATCCGATGCGCAACCGTCGCACTAAACTTCTGGCATCCGTCGTTCTGGCCCTCGGCCTCAGCTGCGCGCTTGTCCCTGCCGCCATGGCCGAGGATAAAACGGCCGTACAGGCGGTCAAGCCGCCCGTCATCAATGTCATTCCAGCCGCCGAAACCGAGATGGTTGCGTCCATCACGGTCACCGGCACCATCGTCCCGCGCCAGGAAGTTGCTGTGGGAACCGACGTGGCCGGGCTGATCGTGCTCGAACTTGGCGCCGATCAGGGTGACCGGGTGAAGGAGGGTGACATCATCGCCCGCCTCGACAAGTCATCCCTTGAAATCCAGCTGGCACAGATCGAGGCGCAGCGCGCCCAGGCCGAAGCGTCCATCGCCCAGTCGGAGGCGCAGATCGTCGATGCGCAGATCGCCGTCCGGCAGGCCCAGGAAGCGCTCGACCGTGCCCGTGCGCTATCGGCCAAGGGCATCACGTCCAAGGCCGATTTCGACAATGCCACCAATGCCTATGACAGCGCCAATGCCCGGCTCAACACATCCCGGCAGGCGCTGGTCGCCAGCCAGTCGCAGCTGCAATTGGTGGCCGCGCAGAAGCGCGATGTCCTGCTGCGCATTGAAAAAGCCGATGTCAAGGCGCCGACGACCGGTGTCGTCCTCAGCCGCAATGCACTGCTTGGCGGCATTGTATCGATGAATGCCGGGCCATTGTTCCGCATCGCCCGCGATGGCGAATTCGAGCTATCGGCCAATATACCGGAAGTGGATTTGCCGCGCCTCAAGCCCGACATGCCGGTGGCCGTGCGCGTGTCTGGCATGGAACAGCCGGTTGCCGGCCGGGTGCGCCTGATCTCGCCGGAGATCACCGCAAGCTCTCGCCTCGGTGCGGTAAAGATTTCACTGGAGCACAATGAAGCCATCCGGCCCGGCAATTTTGCCCGTGCGGTCATCGAATTGACCCGGCGCAACGGTGTCAGCGTTCCGCTCTCGGCCGTGGTCTATCGCGGCCCGACAGCCCTTGTGCAGGTGGTCAAGGATGGGGTGGTCGACACACGCAAGGTCAGCCTCGGCATCCGCAATGACCGCGCGGTGGAAGTGCTCGACGGCCTTGCCGATGGCGAAGATGTCGTCGCGCGGGCCGGAACGTTCGTCGCCAATGGCGACCGTGTGACGCCGGTGCGCATCAGCGCGGAAACGACGGGGGCAGTCCAATGAACTGGAACATTTCCGCCTGGTCGATCCGCAATCCCGTTCCATCGATCCTGCTGTTTGTCGTGCTCGTCGTTCTCGGCCTGATGAGTTTTTCCAAGCTGCCGATCACCCGCTTTCCCAATATCGATGTTCCCCTGATTTCCGTGGCGATCACCGATCCCGGCGTTGCGCCGAGCGAGCTGGAGACCCAGATCGCCAAGCGTGTCGAGGATTCGGTTGCCAACATCACAGGCGTGAAAAACGTTACCACCACGCTGACCGAGGGTATTTCGACGACGCTCGTCGAGTTCCGCCTCGAGGTGGATACGCAAAAGGCGCTCAACGATGTCAAGGATGCGGTCACCCGCATCCGCAGTGATCTGCCCGCCACGATCAAGGAGCCCATCGTCAGTTCCGTCGATGTCGAGGGGTCGGCAATCCTGACTTATGCAATTTCCGCGCCGGCAATGACCTCCGAGGAGCTGTCATGGTTCGTCGACGACAGGATTCTGCGCGATATCCAGGGCGTCAAGGGTGTCGGCCGCGTCGAACGCTATGGCGGTGTGACGCGGGAAATCCGCGTCTCTCTCGACCCGGACCGCCTGACGGCACTGGGCGTGACGGCGTTTGACGTCAACCGTGCCTTGAAATCGATGAATGCCGATCTGACCGGCGGGCGCGGCGATCTCGGTTCGACCCAGCAGACCATCCGTACCCTTGGCGCATCCCGCACCCTGGACGACCTGCGCAGCGTCGAAATCCCGCTGGCGGGCGGCCGCTCTGTCCGGCTGGATGCCATCGGCACGGTGACGGATTCGTTCCAGGAACCCAAATCCTTTGCCCGCGTCAACAACCAGACCGTGGTGTCCCTCGGCGTATTCCGCGCCAAGGGCGCCAGCGACGCGGATGTGTTCAAGCGGGTTCAGGACCGCATGGACCTGTTGAAACAGAAATACCCCGACGCCCGGTTCAGCATCATCGACAATGCGGTGAACTACACCTACGGCAATTATGAAGCCGCCATGAGCTCGCTGGTCGAAGGCGCAGTGCTGTCGATTGTCGTGGTCTTCCTGTTCCTGCGCAATATCCGCGCGACGCTGATCGCGGCCATTGCCCTGCCTCTGTCCGCCATCCCGACATTCTGGGCCATCGATATGCTCGGCTTCTCGCTGAACCTGATCAGCCTGCTCGGTATCACGCTGGTGACGGGTATTCTCGTCGATGACGCCATCGTGGAGATCGAGAACATCGTCCGGCACATGCGGTCGGGCAAATCGCCTTACCGCGCGTCGCTGGAGGCGGCCGACGAGATCGGGCTTGCGGTCATCGCCATTTCCGTAACGATCATTGCCGTGTTTGCGCCGGTCAGCTTCATGAGCGGCATTGCCGGGCAATATTTCAAGCAGTTCGGCCTGACGGTCGCCGTAGCGGTGTTCTTCTCGCTGCTGGTCGCCCGCCTGATCACACCGATGATGACCGCCTATCTCCTGCGTGACGGCAAGAACCTGCACCATGAGGAAAACACCGGTGGCTGGGTCGGCGCCTATACGCGCTTCCTCGGCGTGACCCTGCGCTATCGCTGGCTCACGCTGATCAGCGGCGTCCTGCTGTTCGCAACGGCCATCTGGGCCATGGGATTCCTGCCGTCCGGTTTTGTCCCGGCACAGGACGAAGCGCGCGTGGCGGTCAATCTTGAACTGACGCCGGGTTCGCGCATCGATGAAACCCGCCGCGTCACCGATGAAGCGGCGCTGCGGGTCCGGGAAATCCCGGAAGTGCAGCAGACCTATGTCGTCGGCGGGTCTTCACCAAAGGGCGAGGTGGATACGCGCCGTGCGACCATGATCGTCAAACTCAGCCACAAGAGCGAGCGCAGCCGGACCCAGAAACAGATCGAAGCCGATATTTTCGCCAAGCTTTCCGACGTGCCTGATCTGCGTGCCAATTTCGTCAATGACCGCGGCGACCGTGAATTTGCCATCGGCGTCATCGGTACGGATGGCCAGAAGGTGAGCGAGCAGGCGCGGTCCATCCAGAGCGGCATGACGGCAACCGGCAGCTTCCAGGCAGTATCCTCGAGCGCTGCGCTGGACCGCCCGGAAATCATCGTGACGCCGCGCATGGACAAGCTGGCCGAGCTCGGCCTGTCGACATCGGCCGTGTCCGATGCGCTGCGGGTGGCGACGCTTGGCGATCTCGATGCCAATCTGGCGAAATACACCGTGGGTGACCGGCAGATTCCGATCCGGGTTCAGCTGACCGAGGCGTCCCGCCGCGACCTGACTGTCCTGAACACGTTGACCGTGACCGCTCCATCCGGCGTCGTGGTGCCGCTGGCATCCATCGCGCAGGTCAGTTTCGGCCAGGGACCCTCATCGATTGAACGCTTCAACCGCGAACGGCGCGTCGTCGTCGGCGCCAACATGGCCGGCGGCAAGGAGCTTGGCGAAGGGCTTTCCATCGTCAAGGGACTGCCGCAGGTCACGGCGATGCCGGAGGGCGTGCGCATTCAGGAAACCGGCGACGCCGAAGTCATGGGCGAAGTGTTCGCCGGTTTCCGCAATGCGATGATCATGGGCCTGATGCTGGTGTTCGTGGTGCTGATCCTGCTTTTTGGCAGTATCTTCCATGCCTTCACCATCCTGATGTCGCTGCCATTGTCGATTGCCGGTGTGGCCGCCGCCCTGCTTCTCACCAACAATTCCGTATCCATGGCCGTGGTCATCGGTATTCTCATGCTGATGGGCATTGTCACCAAGAACGCCATCATGCTCGTCGATTTTGCCATTGAAGAAGTCAAGCACGGCATTCCGCGCAATGAGGCCATCATCGATGCGGGCCGCAAGCGCATTCGTCCCATTGTCATGACGACGATTGCCATGTCCGCAGGCATGGTGCCGGCGGCGATGGCCTTCGGCGATGGCGGCGAGTTCCGGGCGCCCATGGCCATCGCGGTGATCGGCGGCCTGCTGATCTCGACCGTCCTGTCGCTGGTGTTCGTGCCGTCCTTCTACACGATCATGGACGATCTCAGCCGCTGGATGGCGCGTGCGTTCCATTGGGGCTTCCGTCCGAACACGCCTGATGAAACCGAAGCGGCCGCACGCCCCGGCGTGCGCACCGTGCCTGCCTATCCCAGGCCCGGCTACGCCAGCGAGGCGGCCGAATAGGGTTCAGATCGGGTGGCGGAATGCCGCCATCCGCGAGCGCTTGCGGGCGCTGTGCATCTGCCAGATCGAATGGCTGACCAGCGTGGTGATGATGATGATGCCGCCGAGCAGGGTGGGGTCGCTCGGACGTTCGGCAAAGACCAGCCAGACCCAGATCGGCGCGAGAACCGTCTCCAGGAGATAGAACATCGCCACTTCGGGCCCGGACAGGAAGCGCGGGCCGGTCGCTAGGCAGGCAAAGGCGATTGTCGTTACCACCGCACCGTTAAAAATGATCCAGCCGGGCGCCGCGACGGAAAAGCCGTGCTGTGAAACCATGAAAATCGCCACGGTCATCGGCAGGACGGTGCCGATAATGGCGGCAAAGCCCATATCCTTCTTCGAGGCGCGGGTCACCGTGATGGCGGAGGCCAGGAAGAATGTCGACATGAGGGCGATGATATTGCCGAACAGGTGCCCCGATGACAGGCCCTCGCGCACAATGATCCCGACGCCGATCAGCATGAAGAACATGGCGACGAAGGTTGCGGTTTTCGGACGCTCCTTCAGGAAAATCCAGGAGAGCAGGGCGGCAAACACCGTGTTGAACGCCAGGATGAAGACAAGGTTGGCGGTCGAGGTGTTGTAGACGGCGATCATGAAGAAGATCGAACCCAGGCCGTAAAGCCCGGCCACGGCAAAGCCGATCCGTCCCGGCAAGATGGTTTTGACCCGGCCGGTCGCCATGCTCCACACCGCCCAGATGATCAGGGCGCAGATGAAGGTCGTGCCGCTGCGCAAAAGCAGCGTCGACCAGGTTTCCCCCTGGCCGAGGCGCAGCAGCGGGATATCGACGGAGAGTATCAGCCCGCCTATGCCCGTGATGAGCAGGCCCTTGCGGTGATCGAGATGCGGCTCAGACATTTCCTCTGACTTTCCAAGTCTTTTTCTTGTTTTAAGGCCCGAGCATTAGCCGCAAGCGCTGGCTTATTCTAGGGCCGGGATTCATTAATCTGTTTCGAAGGAAACGGGTAAGCGGTGCTGGAACCAATCGGTCACCCCCCCTCTGTCCTGCCGGACATCTCCCCCCTTGTGGGGGAGATGGGCGGCAGCCCAGAGGGGGTGAATTGCAATAAGATGTGCTGCAACCCCGCTCAATCGCGGCGTTCCCAGCCCTTCGGTCCCAGATGTTCCTGGGGCTTGTAGCGGATCTTGTACTGCATCTTGCGCGAGCCCTCGACCCAGTAGCCGAGATAGACATGCGGCAGACCGGCGGCTGCGGCGCGCTGGATGTGATCGAGGATCATGAAGGTGCCGAGCGAACGGTCGGCATAATCGGGATTGAAGAAGGAATAGACCATCGACAATCCGTCGCCCATGATATCGGTGAGCGCCACGGCGATCAGCTCGCCTTCGCCCTTCTTGGTGATGAAGGAATCCGGCCCGCGGCGGCGGTATTCGATGATCTGGGTGGGGACGTGGGTGTCTTCGACCATCATCGCATAGTCGAGCACCGTCATTTCCGACATGCCGCCCTTGTTGTGCCGCGCATCGAGATAGCGCCGGAACAGGGCGTATTGTTCGGTCGAAGGTTCCGCCTGGTGGATATTGCCGATCAGGTCCCGGTTGTGGTTCCAGACCCGGCGCATGGATTTGTCCTGCTTGAATTCCCCGGCCAGAATCCGCACGGAAACGCAAGCCCGGCAATTCTCGCAGGCCGGCCGGTAGGCAATGTTCTGGGAACGGCGGAAACCGCCCTGGGTCAGGAGATCATTCAGCTCGGCGGCGCGCCCGCCGACGAGATGCGTAAAAACCTTGCGCTCCAATTGCCCTTCCAGATAGGGACAGGGCGAGGGTGCTGTCAGGAAGAACTGCGGTGATTGCTGCGGTTGATGCGTCATTCGTTATCCTGGAACAGTCTGCAACCCCTATAGAATCGTAAGACCCCCGAAAACGTCAATTCAATTATATTGCATTCAGATGTGAATGTCGCGGGGGCAAGTTGCAAACGGTCCGGCGAGGACAAAGGTGCCAGGCAAAATGTCAGCCGTGATCGTCATTCAGATTGTAGCAGGGCTGGCCATTCCACGAATGGCTCGGCGTGTCCGCCTTGCCGTCGACCGTGCGGCCCCAGCGGCCGGCAAAGGAACGGTAGTCGTTGGAAAAGCGCACGGTCAAAAGTCCGGAACCATATTTGTCGACCCAGACCATCGTGCGTTCGGTGCCTTTGGCCACATCGCTTTCGGTCAGAGTCCCCATGACGAGGCCATCACGCGCTTCGATCTGGTAAGTGCCTGATATGCGGCCGTCGCGATCCACGTTCAGGGCGGTGATGACGTCGCGGTAATCGCCGCTTGAAATCACCTCGCCGCAAAACCGTCCGGCCGGCGATGCCGCGATGCCGTGGCCAAGACCGGAACCATAGAATAGGAATGCCATTGCGGCGAGGGCAGCAAGCCTGCGATGTGTCATGGATGTGGCCGGTAAGGAAAGAGGGCTCCCATGGGAGCCCTCCGGATTAATGATAGGCGCGTACGACAACCGTACCGAGAAGAAGGTCGTGGACCGTGCGTTTGCGGTCCAGGACGAACGTTGCGAGCAGGATGAGCGGTGTCAGCACCACGTTCAAACCCCAGAACAGCACCGTATGGACGATCGCCAGCAGGCCATCGACCTTCTGGCCGTCAAGACGCTCGAGTCTGAGGCCCATCATCTGCATGCCCTTGGTTGCCTGGCGCGGTCCGCCGAGTGTTGTCGCCACATAGGCGAGCGCCACGGCCGGGAACATGATGCCGTACAGCATCCATCCGAGGCCAAGCGTTGCAACACCCAGAATGGCGATGATGATCGCAACCGGGATGCACAGGAAAAACACGATGACATAATCCATCAGGAACGCGAAAATGCGGCTGGACCGCACGCCCTGGTACATCCGCCAGTCATCCAGGCGGTTGGTGATTATTTCGCCGTCAAGCGCGCTCGTATTCATTTTGTTTCCCGTTTCAAACATACGGACACAGTGCCGTGCTGCAGAACGTGGGAACTCTAGAATGGAAATTCAAGCAGATTTTTTACAGGCCGGCTTTCAGGCGCTCGGCGACAAGCGGGGCGAAATAGGTCAGGATACCGTCGCAGCCGGCACGCTTGAACGCCAGCAGCGTTTCCATCATCACCCGTTCCTCATCGATCCAGCCATTGGCGCCAGCGGCCTTGATCATCGTGTATTCGCCGGACACCTGATAGGCGAATGTCGGAACGCGGAATGTCTCCTTGAGCCGGTGGATGATGTCGAGATAGGGCAGGCCCGGCTTGACCATCAGTGAATCCGCGCCTTCCGCCAGATCCTGCTCCGCCTCGCGGATCGCCTCGTCGGTGTTGGCCGGGTCGATGTAATAGGTCTTCTTGTCGCCCTTGAGGCGTCCCGACGTGCCGATGGCTTCGCGATAGGGGCCATAGAAGGCCGAAGCGAACTTGGTGGCATAGGCCATGATCGCCACATCCTGGAAACCATTCTGGTCCAGCGCCTCGCGGATGGCGCCGATGCGGCCATCCATCATGTCGGATGGCGCGATGATATCGGCACCGGCGGCCGCCTGCAGCACGGCGCCGCGGGTGATCTGCGCCACCGTCTCATCATTGACGATGATACCGTCACGCAAGATGCCGTCATGGCCGTGGCTGGTGAACGGGTCGAGCGCCACATCGGTGATCATGCCGATTTCCGGCACCGCATCCTTGATGGCGCGGGTGGCACGGTTGATCAAATTGTCCGCATCGAGAATGCCCGATCCCGTCTCGTCGCGCAGCGCCGGGTCGATATTGGCGAAGGTGGCAATGGCCGGAATGCCAAGCTTTGCGGCGCGTTCCGCCTCGCGCGCGGCCATATCCACAGAAAAACGCTGCACGCCCGGCATGGCGGCAATATCTTCGCGGCGATTCGTTCCCTCGCACAGAAAGATCGGCCAGATCAGGTCATTCACCGTCAGCTGGTTCTCCTGAACCAGGCGGCGCGACCAGTCGGCTTTGCGCATGCGGCGCAGGCGGCGGCTCTGCGTGATTTCATCGACGGTCCTGCCGGTGCTGGCATGAAAAGGGGAAACTTTGTTCATGATGGCTGCCTTATCCGCGTGCGGCGGACTTTCTGCTGTTGTTTAGAAGTGTTTTAACAGGCTTCCCCGCGTGGACCAAGATGCTTGGCAACAGATGTGATCCATTGACGCGGTGCGCTGGAGTTTCCTAACCTCGCATCAAGGAATGAGGAGGGGTGCATGGAAATCGATTTCGGCGGCGAAGGCGAAATAGTCTTCGAAACCAGGGGCAGGGCGGGACTGGTCCGTTTGACGCGCCCGAAAGCCCTCAATGCCCTGACCCCGGTCATGGTCCGGGCGATGCATCGCGCCCTCCAGGCCTGGGCTGTCGATCCCGACATTGCCTGCGTCATCGTTGAAGGGGAAGGCCGCGCCTTTTGTGCGGGCGGCGACATCCTTGCCGTCTACCATGCGGGGCAGGCGGGCAAGCCGCTCTATGAGTTCTTTTACGATGAGTACCGGCTCAACGCCTTTATCCGCCATTTTCCGAAACCCTATGTTTCCCTGATCGACGGCATCGTCATGGGTGGCGGCGTCGGCATTTCCGTGCACGGCTCGCACCGGATCGTCACGGAAAACGTCATGTTTGCCATGCCGGAAGTCGGGATCGGCTTCTTTCCCGATGTGGGCGGCAGCGCCTTCCTGCCGCATTTGCCCGAGCATTTCGGCACCTACCTTGCCCTGACCGGCAATCGTATCCGCCAGGGTGACTGCCTGCAGAGTGGCATTGCCACCCATGCCATCCGGGCGCAGGACAAGGATGCGATCCGCGACAGCCTGATCAAAACAGGCGACCCGGCGGAAGCCCTGCACGGTAAAACGATCAATCCGGACTATGAAACCAGTGAAAAAATACGCGATATGATCGGCGTGCTCTTCGATTCGCAAACGCTTGGCGGTTGTCTCATCCGCCTGGCTGCCGCCGGCGTGAACGGAAACGAGGATGCGCAGCGCGTTCTGGATATCGTCAGGACACGTTCTCCCACCAGCCTGCATGTGACATTCAGGCAGATCGAAGAAGGACGTGATCTCGACATGGATCAATGCATGCAGATGGAATACCGGATCCTGTCCCGAATGCTGGAAAACCATGATTTCTATGAAGGCGTCCGCGCGCTCCTGGTCGACAAGGACAATGCGCCGGTCTGGCAGCCGGCAACGGTCGAGGATGTGACGCCGGAGATGGTGGATGCCTATTTCGCGCCGCTGGGCGAGCGGGAATTGCAGCTTACATGATCGAGAAGCCCACCCATCTGCCCTTCGATTCGACGCTGGCCCAGACCGGATTCATCTGGCTGCTGCGCATTGTGTCACTCTATTGCCTTGCGGCCGGCGTCGGTTACTGGGTGCAGATCATGGGCTATTACGACGGGCTGCTCTGGCGCTTCGACCTGATGCCCTGGCAGTGGAAGGTGGCATCCGTGTCGCTGGCCATGCTGTTTCCCGTGGCGGCAACCGGGCTTTGGATGATGGTTTCGTGGGGTCCCGTGATCTGGTTCGTGGCCGCCGCGGGCGAGACGCTCATGTTCACGGTGTTCTGGGAATACTTTTATTACCGGCCTGCCATCGCCGTTATCCATGGCTGTGTCGCCTTGCTCTATATCGCCTTCCGCATCGTGCTTTTGCTGCAGAAACGCCAGCAGGCCATGCCGCAGCGGTAAGTCTTCATTAAGCCTGAAATTGCATGCCTCGTGGTAAGGTACTGTTAAGTCTGAGTTTTAATTCGAATTTTATGCGTATTCGATAGTGTTGCCTCAACGGTGAGAAAAATACACCGAAACAACAGTGAGGCAGGTATTATGAACAACATACAGAGAAAGTCTGGCACGAGCCCGCATGCGACCGTCAATGATACAGCATTGCGGACTCTTTATCTTGAAGCACTTCAGTTGGTTGAACGTCTGCATCGTCGTCTACTTGACGTTGTCAAAGATGAATTCGACCGCAACGGCCGCAGCGACATCAATGCCATCCAGGCATTGCTGCTTTTCAACATCGGCAATGCTGAACTGACCGCTGGCGAATTGCGCAGCCGCGGCTACTATCTCGGCTCGAACGTGTCCTACAATCTGAAGAAACTGGTCGAGCTTGGCTTCATCTCCCACGAGCGTTCGCGCACCGACCGCCGTTCGGTTCGTGTCAGCCTGACGGAGAAGGGCAATGAAGTAGCCGAACTCGTGGCCGGTCTCTACGAGCGTCATGTGGCTTCGATCGAGCACGTCGGCGGCATCAAGGCGGAAGAATTCCAGTCGATGAACAAGGCGTTGCAGCGCCTGGACCGCTTCTGGAACGACACCATCGCCTACCGCATGTAATCCTCGATGCCGTCTGTCAAACAAAAGCCCGGCTTCGCATGATGGCGAAGGCGGGCTTTGCTGTGCGCCTGCGGGCCAAAAGTCATCAATCCGCCATAATGGCGTGGAAAGGCGATCCGAGTTATTCCATAATTCAGTGAAGCTTAAATAGCGGCCTTCGCAAGGGCTGATCGGCGCTTGAACCATCACGATAACGCGATCAGTGCAAAAGTTGCTGTTTGTTAAGGGTGTTCCTGATAATTTTGGAAACCATAATCCGTGTTCTGCGTTATGAGGCGACGGGTTGGTTACGGAACTTCCAATTGGGTTGGGCAATACTATGAAGAAACTTGGATCATCGGGGCTTGATCGCCGCACATTCCTTACGGGCGTGGCAACGGCTGGGCTGGCCGCCATTGCAACATCCGCCTGGGCGGAGGATGCGGCAATCAACGACATCCTGGCTTCTCCACGCCGCGGCAACTGGGATGACCAGTTCGACGCACGCTCCAGCGCCCACGCCAAGGTGGCCAGTTTCCAGCCGATTGCCAGCCCCGAGACGGTGTCCTTCGTTCAGGCGGCCATCAACAGCTACAGCCAGATCGTTGCCAATGGCGGCTGGCCGAACGTGCCGGTGACCACCAAACTGCAACTCGGCGTTGTCGATCCGTCGGTTTCCATCCTGCGCAAGCGTCTGATGGTATCGGGCGATCTGTCCGCGAGCGCCGGCATTTCCAATTCATTCGACACCTATGTCGATGCGGCTGTGAAGCGTTTTCAGGCTCGTCATGGCCTTCCCGCCGATGGTGTCATGGGCCAGTTCACCATTGCCGCCATGAACATTCCGGCCAATATCCGGCTCGGCCAGCTGCAGACCAATCTGGAGCGCGTGCGCACGCTTGCCGCTGCCAACCAGGGCGCCCGCTATGTCATGGTCAATATTCCCGCCGCGCAGATCGAAGCCGTCGAGGGCGGCCGCGTCGTGCAGCGCCACACGGCCATTGTCGGCAAGATCGACCGCCAGACGCCGATTCTCGACTCCAAGATTTCCGAGGTCATCCTCAACCCTTACTGGACGGCACCGAAGTCGATCATCCAGAAGGATATTATTCCGCTGATGCGCAAGGACCCGACATACCTCACGCGCAACAAGATCCGCCTGTTCAACGAACAGCGTCAGGAAGTGCCGCCGGAAAGCGTCGACTGGAACACGGACGATGCGGTCAAGCTGATGTTCCGTCAGGACCCGGGCAAGATCAACGCCATGTCCTCGACAAAAATCAACTTCGCCAACCCCTATGCCGTCTACATGCACGACACGCCGCAGCAGGGCAATTTCAACAAGCTGATGCGCTTCGATTCGTCCGGCTGCGTGCGCGTTCAGAACGTGCGCGACCTCAATGTCTGGTTGCTGCGCAACACGCCGGGCTGGGATCGCCAGACCATGGATGCGACGATCAAATCCGGCGTCAACACGCCGATTGCCGTTGCCGATCCGGTTCCGCTGCATTTCGTCTATGTCAGCGCCTGGTCGACCGGCGACGGCGTCGTCCAGCTGCGCGACGATATTTACGAGCGCGACGGCCAGCAAGCCCTGTCGATCGGCACCAATACCTGATCGCTGTCCTTGAAGACACTGACGCAGCAAAGACCGCCTCCGGGCGGTCTTTTTGCATTTGAATGGTGGATGGCGGTTTCGGGCTAGTGCTTTTCGCCCACCGGCCATTGGCCTTGATCGTTTAAGTATGATAATGCGCCGGAAATACCTACTCACTCACTTAAGGCAAATGAGGGTCCAGGCACCATGTCGAATGCAAGCGCTTCTGTTGCAGATATATTTTTCAACGCATCACTCGAAGACATCGATCCGGAAATTTTTGGTTCCATCCGCAAGGAACTGGGCCGCCAACGCCATGAGATCGAGCTGATTGCCTCGGAAAACATCGTATCGCGTGCCGTGCTTGAAGCCCAAGGCTCGATCATGACCAACAAATATGCCGAGGGCTATCCGGGCAAGCGCTATTATGGCGGCTGCCAGTTTGTTGACATCGCGGAAGAACTGGCCATCGAGCGCGCCAAAAAGCTGTTCAACTGCGACTATGCCAATGTGCAGCCGAATTCCGGCAGCCAGATGAACCAGGCCGTATTCCTGGCACTGCTGCAGCCGGGCGACACGTTCATGGGCCTCGACCTCAATTCCGGCGGACACCTGACCCACGGTTCGCCCGTCAACATGTCCGGCAAGTGGTTCAATGTCGTTTCCTATGGCGTGCGCCAGGATGACAACCTGCTCGACATGGCGGAAATCGAGCGCCTGGCGCATCAGCACAAGCCAAAGCTGATCATTGCGGGCGGCACGGCCTATTCGCGCGTCTGGGATTTCGAGCGCTTCCGCCAGATCGCCGATGCGATCGGCGCCTACCTCATGGTCGACATGGCGCATATCGCCGGTCTCGTGGCTGCCGGTGTGCACCCGTCGCCGCTGCCGCATGCGCATGTCACCACCACCACGACGCACAAATCCCTGCGCGGCCCGCGCGGCGGCATGATTTTGACCAACGACGCTGACATCGCCAAGAAGATCAATTCAGCCGTGTTCCCCGGCCTGCAGGGCGGACCGCTGATGCATGTCATCGCCGCCAAGGCCGTGGCTTTCGGTGAAGCGCTGAAGCCGGAATTCAAGACCTATGGCCAGAATGTCGTGAACAATGCCCGTACCCTGGCAGAATCGCTGAAGAAGAACGGCCTCAACATCGTTTCGGGCGGCACCGACAACCATCTGATGCTGGTGGACCTGCGGCCCAAGAACGCCACAGGCAAGCGTGCGGAAGCCGCGCTTGGCCGCGCCAACATCACCTGCAACAAGAACGGTATCCCGTTCGACCCGGAAAAGCCGTTTGTAACATCGGGCGTGCGCCTGGGCACGCCGGCCGGCACGACGCGCGGTTTCGGCGCGGCCGAGTTCACCGAGATCGGCAATCTGATTTCGGAAGTTCTCGATGGCCTCAAGGTCGCCAATTCCGACGAGGGCAATGCAGCGGTTGAAAAGGCCGTGCAGACCAAGGTGGTCGAGCTGACCGGCCGCTTCCCGCTTTACCCCTATCTCGGACAGTAAGTCCGGCACAGAATTTGGAAAATGGCGGTACGCAAGTGCCGCCATTTTTGTTTGCGGCTGCAGGAGGAAGTGCGCGTCGAACCACACCAACCGTTTCTTTGACACACCGTTGCGGCCAGGGTGCTTTTATATCGTACCGAAAGCCACTATCTTCCCCTAGTGGAACGAATTTGACATCCGCACCCCGTTTGACATCACCCGCAACATGCGGATGTCAAATTCAAAGTTCCACTAGTATCATAGTCTTGCTAGTGGTCCTTTGATTCTGACATTTGCCTGAATGGCCTGTATCAAAGGGACGCAAATGTCAGAATCGGACCACTGCCGATTTCAGAATCATCTCCAGAAAGCCAAACGATGCGTTGTCCCTACTGCCAGTCTGAGGATACTCAGGTGAAAGATTCCCGCCCAGCTGAAGACGGGGCGGTGATCCGCAGACGGCGCATCTGTACCGTGTGCGGCGGACGTTTTACCACCTTCGAGCGCGTGCAGTTGCGCGATCTCAGCGTGATCAAGAAGAGCGGCCGCAAGGTGGCTTTCGACCGCGACAAGCTGATGCGCTCGGTCGAGGTGGCGCTGCGCAAGCGGCAGGTCGATCCGGAACGGGTGGAGCGCGCGGTGTCGGGCATCGTCCGCCAGCTCGAAAGCTCCGGTGAGCCAGAGGTCAGCTCCGATGAAATCGGCCGTCTGGTCATGGATGCACTCAAAGGCATTGATGACATCGCCTACATCCGCTTTGCCTCGGTCTACCGCAATTTCCGCGAGGCCAAGGATTTCCACAATGTGATCGACGAAATCACCGCTGGCGATGTTGCGTCCGATCCGGTCGAGGATGAATAAACCCCATGAACCCATCGGAGCAGAGTGCGCTTGACCGGCGCTACATGGCTGCGGCCATTCGCCTGTCACGCAGCCATCAGGGGCTGACGGGAACAAATCCGTCTGTCGCCACGCTGATTGTCGACCGCGACGGCGTCATTGCCGGGCGCGGCGTGACCGCCATCGGCGGGCGGCCGCACGCGGAAACCCAGGCTCTGGCCGAGGCTGGCGCGCGGGCGAGGGGCGCCACGGCCTATGTCACGCTGGAACCCTGCGCCCATCACGGCAAGACGCCGCCCTGTGCCGACGCACTGGTCACGGCCGGTGTCAGCCGCGTCGTTGCCGCCGCCAATGACCCGGATGACCGGGTGGCGGGCAGGGGCTATGCCATCCTGCGCAATGGCGGCATCGAGGTGGTGACAGGCGTTCTGGCGGCGCAAGCCGCCGACTATCTCGCCGGCTACCTGATTCGATCCTCGAAAAAACGCCCGGAAGTGACTCTGAAACTTGCGCTTTCTGCCGATGGCTATATCGGCAGGCACGGCACGGGCCAGATTGCAATCACCGGTCCCGTAGCGCGGGCGCAGGTGCATCTGATGCGGGCTGAGTCCGATGCCATTCTCGTCGGCATCGGTACGGCGTTGGCCGATGATCCCGTCTTGACCTGCCGCCTGCCGGGGCTGGAAAACCGTTCGCCGGTGCGCATCGTGCTTGACAGCAGGCTGCGTCTGCCCGTGGACAGCAAGCTGGTACAATCGGCGGGTAGCGTTCCACTCTGGATTGCCGCCAGTGCCCAGGCCGATCCGGCCAGGCGTCAGGCGCTGGTTGCGGCGGGCTGCCGCATGCTCGCGACCGAGACCGACTGCGGCGCAACCGCGCTACCGGAACTGCTCGACGATCTGGCGGCACAGGGCATCGCCACGCTGATGGTGGAGGGCGGTGCTGCCGTCGCTTCTGCGCTTCTGCAGGACGATCTTGTTGACCGCATTGCGCTTTTTGAAGGCCCGCTGGCCATCGGATCGGAGGGCGGCCTTGCAGTACCGGAACTTTCTTCCCATATCGCTCGTGACTTCACGCTGGCGCGGGATGAGCGCTTCGGTGACGATCGCTATCGCGAATACGTAAGACCCATTTGAGGAAGCATGCATGTTTACGGGAATAGTAACGGATATCGGCAAGGTAGGTCAGGTCAAGCCGCTCAATGAGGGCGTGCTTTTGCGCGTGGAGACCAATTACGATCCGCAGACGATCGAAATCGGCGCGTCCATCTCCTGTTCGGGCGTGTGCCTGACCGTCGTGACCTTGCCGGAAAAGGGCTCGAATGCCCGCTGGTTCGAGGTGGAAGCCTGGGAAGAGGCTCTGCGCCTGACCAGCATTGCCAACTGGAAGAACGGCACGCGCATCAATCTGGAACGCTCGCTGAAGCTGGGCGATGAGATGGGCGGACACCTTGTCTCCGGCCATATCGACGCCATGGCCGAGATCGTCAAGCGCGAGGATGAGGGCGATGCCGTCCGTTTCACGCTGCGGGTGCCGGAAGAACTGGCGCGGTTTATCGCGCCGAAAGGCTCCGTGGCGCTCGACGGCACGTCGCTGACGGTCAACGCCGTCGATGGCAATGAATTCGATGTGCTGTTGATCCGCCATTCGCTTGAAGTCACCACCTGGGGCGACCGCAAGGCCGGTGACAGGGTGAATATCGAGATCGATCAGATGGCGAGATACGCTGCACGGCTTGCAGAATATCCGAAATCAGCCTAGGACCACACGCAGAGGCGGAGCATCTTCGCCACCCCCATTGAGTTCTGGAGTTTTCCATGTCCAAAAAAAAGGCGCATGCGCCCCATCTGTTGATCGTGGAAGCGCGATTCTATGACGATCTGTCGGATGCCCTGCTGAACGGTGCCAAGCTGGCGCTCGACGAAGGCAAGGCAACCTATGATGTCGTGACCGTTCCCGGCGCGCTTGAAGTGCCCGCCGCCATTTCCTTTGCCCTCGATGCAGCGGAAGACGGCGGAACGGAGTATGATGGTTTTGTGGCGCTTGGTACGGTCATTCGCGGCGAAACCTATCATTTCGATATCGTTGCCAATGAATCCTGCCGCGCTCTGATGGAGCTTGCGGTGGAGGAAAGCATTGCCATCGGCAACGGCATTCTCACCGTCGAGGACGAAGAGCAGGCCTGGGCCCGTGCCCGCCGCGAGGACAAGGACAAGGGTGGCTTTGCAGCGCGCGCTGCCTTGACCATGATTGCCCTCAAGGAAAAACTCGGAGCCTGACCGGATGACTTCTGCCAAAGATGGGGCCAAAGATGGGCAAAGTCCCGCTGTAAAGCCCGCCAACAAGCGCGGCGTTGCCCGCCTGGCAGCGGTGCAGGCACTGTACCAGATGGATGTTGCCGGAACCGGCGTGATCGAGGTGGTGGCGGAATATGAAGCGCACCGTCTCGGCAAGGAAGTCGACGGGACACAGTATCTGGATGCCGATCCGCAGTGGTTCCGCGCCATTGTCGCCGGTGTCGTTGCCGAGCAGACATCCCTCGATCCGATGATCCGTCAGGCCCTGACCGAGGATTGGCTGCTGTCACGGCTCGATTCCACGCTGCGGGCGATCCTGCGCGCCGGTATCTGGGAACTGAAGAACCGCCCGGATGTGCCGACGGCGGTTATCGTTTCGGAATATATCGACATTGCCAAGGCTTTCTACACGGAAGACGAACCCAAACTGGTGAATGCCGTGCTCGATCGTCTGGCCTTCGAGTTGCGCGGTGAAAGCCGCGGCGCGAAGAACCCGCGCGGCTGACATCCATTCATTGAGATTGGCGGGCACCCCCCTTTGTCCTGCAGCGCAGAGGGGGTGTTCCATCGTGCCTGTTGGCAAGCTTATCCCAACCCTAAGCCGCCTCAGCGAAAGGCCTTGACCTTTTCGCATCCGCTTCGTTACTCCTAGTACATACGGTCGCGTTTCTGCCGGCCTGGCAGATTTTGCGTGCCGTACCGAACCTGACCTGGGGAGGGGTATTTTTCGGGTCAAAATCTGAGGGAGTGGCATGACTATACTGTTTCTCGTCATCGCCTGCGGTCTGCTGTCTGTCGTTTACGCTTTCTGGGCTACCCAATCGGTGCTCGCAGCGGACCAGGGCAATGCGCGCATGCAAGAAATCGCCGGTGCAATCCGCGAAGGTGCACAGGCCTATCTCACACGTCAGTATACCACGATCGCCATGGTTGGCGTCGTTGTCTTTCTAGCAGTCTGGTACCTCTTGTCTTCCACCGCGGCAGTCGGCTTCCTGATCGGTGCCGTCTTGTCGGGGCTTGCCGGTTTCATCGGCATGCACGTTTCCGTCCGTGCCAATGTGCGCACGGCACAGGCGTCATCCCGCAGTCTGGCAGCCGGCCTCGAGATCGCGTTCAAATCCGGCGCGATCACCGGGATGCTCGTGGCCGGTCTCGCCCTTCTGGGTGTCTCGGTCTATTATTACATCCTGACCGGCCCGATGGGCCATCTGCCCGCGGACCGCATTGTCATTGACGCTCTTGTCTCCCTCGGGTTCGGTGCGTCGCTTATTTCCATCTTCGCCCGTCTTGGCGGCGGCATCTTCACCAAGGGCGCGGACGTTGGCGGCGATCTCGTCGGCAAGGTCGAAGCCGGAATTCCCGAAGATGATCCGCGCAATCCGGCGACTATCGCCGACAATGTGGGCGACAATGTCGGCGACTGCGCCGGTATGGCCGCCGATTTGTTTGAAACCTATGCGGTGACCATCGTTGCCACCATGGTTCTGGGTGCCATCTTCTTCGCCGCAACGCCCGTCCTGAGCACCGTCATGCTCTATCCGCTCGCCATCTGCGGCGCCTGCATCATCACCTCGATTGCCGGGACATTCTTCGTCAAGCTCGGTGCGAACAACTCGATCATGGGCGCGCTCTACAAGGGCCTCATCGTGACGGGTCTTCTATCGATTGCCGGTCTTGCCCTTGCCACGTCGATGACCATCGGCTGGGGTGAGGTGGGGATTGTGGACAAACAGTCGATCACCGGCATCAACCTTTTCTATTGCGGCCTTGTCGGGCTTGTGGTGACGGGGTTGATCGTGGTGATTACCGAGTATTATACCGGCACCAACAAGCGCCCGGTCAATTCGATTGCCCAGGCGTCGGTGACCGGCCACGGCACCAACGTCATCCAGGGGCTGGCCGTTTCGCTTGAATCGACGGCGCTTCCGGCACTGGTGATCGTCGGCGGCATCATTTCGACCTACCAGCTGGCCGGGCTCTTCGGCACCGGTATCGCCGTCACCGCCATGCTCGGCATTGCCGGCATGATCGTTGCGCTCGACGCGTTCGGTCCCGTGACTGACAATGCGGGTGGTATTGCAGAAATGGCGGGACTTGATCCGGAAGTGCGTAAATCCACGGACGCGCTTGATGCCGTTGGCAACACGACGAAAGCCGTGACCAAGGGTTATGCCATCGGTTCGGCCGGTCTGGGCGCACTGGTGCTGTTTGCAGCCTATTCCAACGATCTGAAGTTCTTCATCAGCGAGGCGAACAAGGATGGTTCGACGGCCTTCTCCTATTTCAAGGGAATAGGCGCCGTATCGTTCGAGCTGTCCAATCCCTACGTTGTCGCCGGTCTGATCTTCGGCGGTCTCATCCCCTACCTCTTCGGCGGTATCGCGATGACGGCTGTTGGCCGGGCGGCGGGTTCCGTGGTGGAAGAGGTGCGCAGGCAGTTCCGTGAAAAGCCGGGCATCATGGCCGGTACGGAGCGGCCGGACTATGCGCGGGCGGTGGATATTCTCACCCGTGCCGCCATCAAGGAAATGGTCGTGCCATCGCTGCTGCCGGTATTGGCGCCGCTTGTGGTCTATTTCGGCGTGCTTTTGATTTCCGGTTCGAAAGCTTCGGCCTTTGCCGCGCTTGGTGCTTCACTTCTCGGCGTGATCATCAATGGCATTTTCGTTGCCATTTCGATGACGTCAGGCGGCGGTGCCTGGGACAATGCCAAAAAGTCCTTCGAAGACGGCTTTGTCGACAAGGATGGCGTTCGTCATATGAAGGGATCGGATGCCCACAAGGCCTCCGTGACCGGCGATACCGTCGGCGATCCCTACAAGGATACGGCGGGCCCTGCGGTCAATCCGGCGATCAAGATCACCAACATCGTGGCCTTGCTGCTGCTGGCGGTGCTTGCGCACGGATAAGCCTCTGGCCCAGTCAAAGAAAAACCCGCGAAATCCTGTTTCGCGGGTTTTTGTTTTCAGTACGGAACTTACTGGCCGGGAGGTCCGCCTGCGCCAATGGAGCCGGGAGCCTTGCCAACGCCCGCCAGCAGCTGGCCGAGAAACGAAAGATCCTTGCCGCCGGTTGGCGTGGTGCGCGAGATGAAGTCGAAAACCTTGCCGTCCTGCAATCCGTAGTTGGAAATGCTGGCAACCTTGCTCTTCTGGTCGAAATAGACCGCCAGAATGCGGCGTTCGGTCACCTTCGGCTGCATGAAGGCGACGCTGCGTTTGCGCTTCTGGGAAATGTAATAGAAGACTTCGTTGTCGAACGTTGCCGTCGATGAAGGGCTGCCAAGCGACAGGATGACCTGCTCGCGGCTGGACCCGACCGGAACGAACGCCAGCGCCTTCTCGTCAAGAATATAGCCTTCCGAGAATGTTTCGGATGGGTTGAGGTTGGCGGTATTACAGCCGGCAAGCCCTACGACAAAAAACAGAGTTCCGGCGAGAAGATAGTCCCGGGAACGATCGGCCTTGAAAATCCGCTGCAACAACGACATCTCCATTTCAATAGTGGGCGCAAGTCTTTCGCTGCCCGCAGAACTTCGGTAAACCACCTTGAAGTCCGATGCAACTAGCGACTCGTGTTGCGGTCGGCCCAAGTGAAAGCACATAGATGATTCTCAGTTTATTCAGCCGTAAGGCCAAAGCAAATGAGGCGATTACCACAGCCCTCTACGATGTGATCGTGGCAGCGGCGCGGCAGCCATACCTCTATTCTGACATTGATGTGCCGGATTCGCCGCTCGGACGCTATGAAATGGTGTCTTTGCACGTCTTTCTTTTCATGCGCCGGATAAAGGGGCGGACACCGGCGCTCAAGATGATCGGTCAGGAAGTGACGGATGAATTCTTCCGGGACGTCGACCATTCCCTGCGGGAGCTGGGGATCGGCGATTCCGGCATCCCCAAGCGCATGAAAAAGCTGGCGCGCATGTTCTATGGCCGGGTGGAATCCTACGATAAGGCGCTCCAGACCACCGACCTTCCGGCCCTGGCAGCCGCCCTGGCCCGCAATGTCCGCCCCGATATGAGCGGATGGACCGGCGCCTCTGCGCTGGCCGGATACACCATTCAGGCCGCGCTGTTTCTGGAAAACCAGCCGGATGACGACATAGCCCGCGGGCAACTGGCCTTTCCCGATGCCGGCACGCAAGCTCTGCAGAACGAAGAAAGGGGAGCAAAATGACACGGAATATCGATGGTGCACTCAGTTTCCCGGTCTCGGTCAAGCGGCTGCCGCAGAAGGGGCTGACCATCAAGATCGAAGCGGACGCGCGCGAGCGCGCGGCATTGCGGGATTTTCATGACCTGCAGGATGTGACGTCCTTCAAGGCCGATCTGCAGATCGTACCCTGGAAGAAAGACGGCATCCGCGTGCGCGGGCTGGTGAAGGCCAGCATTGTACAATCCTGCGTTGTCACGTCGGAGCCTGTCGATGCGGTTGTCAATGCGGAAGTGGATACGCTCTTTGTTCCCGAAAACTCCAAGCTGGCGCGTCTGCCGCTCGATGAGAACGGCGAGCTGATCATCAGCGCCGATGGTCCTGATATACCGGAGACATTTTCGGGCGATACGCTGGACGCCGGTGCGATCGCAGAGGAGTTTTTCGAGCTGGCAATTGATCCATACCCGCGCAAGGAGGGCGTGCCGGATGCGCCCATCGAAGTCGTCTTCGGTGACGAGGATACGGCCGAGAAGCCAGTCAGTCCGTTTGCCGGCCTCAAGGACTGGAAACAGAAGCCTTGATTGTGACGATTTCCTGGGGCTGACTATCGAAATGCTGCCCTGATGGGCTATAACAATGGAAAATACCCGAAAAGGGGCAGTGTTTTTCACAATGATTCCAGTCTATGTGCCGCAGGTCCGGCAGATTCCGGTTGTACAGCGACGGAAATTGACTATTTTCGCCGAGTCTTTGAGCAATTGATAAACCCAGCAAGCATACTCACTGAACAGGACAATCGAGAGTGATCAGAATTTCCATTGATGCCATGGGCGGTGATTTCGGTCCTGAGATCGTCATTCCCGGTCTGGCAACGGCGCTGGAGCGCCATCCTGATATCCGGTTTGTGATCTTCGGTCGTGAGGAAGAGGTAAGGCCGGTTCTCAACCGCCATCCCACGCTTGCAAGCTCCATATTTCACCACTGTGACGTATCGGTGCGTATGGATGAGAAACCCAGCCAGGCCTTGCGCAACGGCCGCTGGAAGTCATCCATGTGGCGCTCCATCGAGGCGGTAAAAACAGGCGAGGCGGATGTCTGCGTATCGGCAGGCAATACCGGCGCGCTGATGGCCATGTCGAAATTCTGCCTGCGCACCATGGCCAATGTGGAACGCCCGGCCATTGCCGGCATCTGGCCGACATTGCGCGGCGAGAGCATCGTGCTCGATATCGGCGCGACCATCGGCGCCGATGCGCAGCAACTGGTCGACTATGCCGTCATGGGTGCCGCCATGGCCCGTTCGCTGTTCGAAATCGAGCGCCCGACGATCGGCCTGCTCAATGTCGGGGTGGAAGAAATCAAGGGACAGGACGACGTCAAGGATGCCGCGCGCATTCTGCGCGAGATTCCCCTGCCAAGCCTTGAATATTACGGCTTCGTCGAAGGTGACGACATCGGCAAGGGCACCGTCGACGTGGTGGTCACCGAAGGGTTTACCGGAAACATCGCGCTGAAGACGGCGGAGGGGACGGCCAAGCAGTTCGCGCAGTATCTGCGCGATGCCATGGGCCGCACATTGATGGCCAAGATCGGCTATCTCTTCGCCAAGGGCGCATTCAATCATCTGCGGGAGAAAATGGATCCGCGCAAGATCAATGGCGGCGTGTTTCTCGGGTTGAACGGCGTTGTCATCAAGAGCCATGGCGGAACCGATGCGCTGGGCTTCGCCTCTGCGGTCGATGTCGGCTATGACATGGCGCGCAACAAGCTTTTGAGCAAAATTGCCGCGGATCTGAGCCATTTTCACAAAAGTCCGGTCGGTGTCGCGTTTCAGGGCGACGCCGAAAATGATTCAGAAGCTGAGATAGAGCCACAGGCGTAGGAAAAATAAATGATCCGGTCCGTTGTTAGAGGTGTTGGGGCGGCCAAACCGGCGCGTCTGGTCAAGAACGCCGATCTGGAAGGTATTGTCGAAACCAGCGACGAGTGGATCGTGCAGCGGACGGGCATCCGCCAGCGCTATATTGCAGGCGAGGGCGAAACAACCGCATCGCTGGGCGAGGCGGCCGCACGTGCAGCGCTCGACAATGCCGGGATGACGCCGGATGACATCGATCTGATCATTCTGGCGACCTCGACGCCTGACAATACGTTCCCGGCCTCCGCCGTCGATATTCAGGCGCGCCTCGGCATGACCCACGGCTTTGCCTTCGACATGCAGGCGGTCTGCTCCGGCTTTGTCTATGCCATCAGCACCGCCGATCTCTATATTCGCGGCGGCATGGCCAAACGCGTTCTGGTCATCGGTTCGGAGACATTTTCCCGGCTTCTCGACTGGAATGACCGCACGACCTGCGTCCTGTTCGGTGACGGTGCCGGTGCCGTCGTGCTGGAGGGCAATGAGGGGCGCGGCCTGACATCCGACCGCGGTATTCTCACCGCAAACCTGCGGTCCGATGGTTCGCACAAGCAAAAACTCTATGTGGATGGCGGGCCTTCCAGCACCCAGACCGTCGGGCATTTGCGCATGGAGGGCCGCGAGGTTTTCAAGCATGCGGTCGGCATGATCACCGATGTGATCGAAGCCTCGTTCTCCGAAGCCGGCATCACCGCCGAGGATGTCGACTGGTTCGTGCCGCACCAGGCCAACAAGCGCATCATCGACGCATCCGCCAAGAAATTGAACCTCGCCGAGGAAAAGGTGGTCATTACGGTTGACCAGCATGGCAATACCTCCGCGGCGTCCGTTCCCCTGGCCCTGGCAACAGCGGTTGCCGACGGGCGGATCAAACAGGGCGATCTTGTCCTTCTTGAAGCCATGGGCGGGGGCTTTACGTGGGGTGCAGTTCTGCTACGGTGGTGACGGTCCGGTTGGGTCAGCAGTTTGTTTTATCAACTGTTTTACCTGCTTGCCCTATCGGATTTGATCCTATAACTTCCGCTTCCACCTTGATAGTTTTGCAACAAACGAGAGCTTAGAGATCGTATGGGGGGTAAGACCATTACGCGCGCTGATCTGGCCGAAGCAGTCTATCGCAAGGTAGGGCTTTCGCGCACGGAGTCAGCTTCACTCGTCGAAACCATTCTCGATGAAGTATGTGATGCCATTGTTCGTGGCGAAACGGTCAAATTGTCATCGTTCGCCACGTTTCAGGTCCGGGACAAGAACGAACGCATCGGCCGTAACCCGAAAACGGGCGAAGAGGTTCCCATTTTGCCTCGCCGGGTCATGACGTTCAAAGCATCCAATGTGCTCAAGCAGCGCATTTTGCGTTCGCATCAGGCACGCAAGAAGAAATCCGCATAGCGGATTTATGCGGGGGCTTCGGCTTTCCCAGCGAGATTGCTGTGGGGCAATCTCGCGTTGTACTTGAAAACCACTTGATAAACCGCTGAAATAGGCGTCGAATCAGATTTTCTCCTGAAAGGGTGAAAACATGGACAAGAGTCCCGACGCTTTTAGAACCATCAGTGAAGTTGCCGAAGATCTCGATCTTCCCCAGCATGTTCTGCGTTTTTGGGAAACGCGTTTTACCCATATCAAACCGATGAAGCGCGGCGGCGGGCGACGGTATTACCGCCCGCTGGATGTCGATCTTCTCAAGGGTATCCGCCATCTGCTGTATGATCAGGGCTATACGATCAAGGGCGTGCAGCGGCTTTTGCGCGAAAATGGCGCGCAATTCATCATTGCGCTCGGCAGCGGCGACACGGCGGCAGCCGAGGCCATCAGCCAGCAGAAGCAGGCGGCCGTTCGCGAGGAGGAAGCGCATTCCGCCGAGCAGGAACGTGCCGACGCGGCGGAAGAAGCCGCCATCATGGGATCGCCGAAAGCTTCGTCCCATGGCCGGCGCCTCTTTGGTCTGATTAAGGGCGATGATGACGGGCCGGTGGCTGCCGACGGCAAGCGGCTGTCAAAGGACAACCGGACCCTGCTGCAGGAAACGCTTTTCGACCTCCTGGAATGCAAGCGCCTCTTGGATCAGGTCCGCTAAGTCAACCACGCAATTCGCGCCCGCCAACAAAAAACCCAGCTTCCACGGGGAGTGAAAGCTGGGATTTGGGGTTGGCTGTGGGGTTCAGCCTAGCTGGTTGGGGGACCAGTTTCAGGAAAACGGCGCTGCCCGCAAAAGGTTCCAGAACATTTTGAGAAAAATCTGGAACAGATTTAACGGGCCAGCATGCCGATAACGATGCCGAGGCCAGCAATGACCATCAGCGTCGACACGGAATTCCGGGTCTGAATGTCGCCGATCCTGCGGGCCTGATGGCCGACAGCGCGTGCTGCACGCCGTCCGCCGTCCTTGATGGTGTCAAAGGCCGATGAATCATCGCCTTCGAGATCATCAAGCAGCTGCACGCCCTTGTCAGTGAGCGTCTGCGTCAGCGCGGCCAGATCGCGCTTCAGATCCTCGATTTCACGCTGCAGACGCGCGCGATCGTCATCGGTGGGGATTGGTTCAGCACTATCCATGGCCATCACCCTTCTTCCTTAGCGTCTTGAAACAAGCCCGATGAGCAGGGCCGCGCCTGCTACGATAGCAAGGGTTGCCAGCGGGTTCTCCTTGGCTGCGTCGGCGGCATAGCGCACCTGTTTGGTGGCGGCGCGTTTCACATCATCCAGCTTTTCTCCGCCCATGTCGGCGAGGTTGGCCGTCAGTCTGGACACTTCCTTGCGCAAGGCGGCGATCTGCGCCTCGACGTCGTCCTGAATATCATCGGTATTTTTGGAAAATATTGCCATTCTTTATGCTCCTGTGCATGACAAGCCTATAACGGGCAGGGGCCGCTTAGGTTCCCCGGTGAATTGCCGGGCCGCCATATGCCTGGACACAGAATAAATGCACTCCGCCGGAAACTTTCCCGATCAAGCCCTCGTTCTTGTTTGCATTCCCCACAACGGGGAGGCAAACGTGGAGCAATACAATGGGTAAATTGACTGCAGGCATTTTCGCCGGATTTCTGGCGGTTACGGCACTGAGCGGAGCGGCATTGGCGAAGGACAACCCCATGGTTGGCGGCGCGCCCATGTATGCCAACAAGAACATCATCGAAAATGCGGTCAACTCCAAGGACCACACGACACTTGTCGCCGCGGTCAAGGCGGCCGGACTTGTCGAGACATTGCAGGGTAAGGGTCCCTTCACGGTTTTCGCGCCCACCAACGAAGCATTTGCGGCATTGCCCAAGGGCACTGTCGAAACGCTGTTGAAGCCGGAAAACAAGGCAACTCTGACGAAGGTGCTGACCTGCCATGTGGTGGCCGCTGACGCCCTGTCAGCGACAATCGCCAAAATGATCAAGGATGATGGCGGCGCCCACAAGGTGAAGACAGTCGGCGGCTGCGTTCTGACGGTCAGCGAGAAGGGCGGCAAGATTGCGATCAAGGACGAGAAGGGCAATGTCGCCCATGTCACGATCGCAGATGTCAGGCAGTCAAACGGCGTCATTCACGTGATCGACAAGGTTCTCCTGCCAAAATAAGACAGCGGCGAACGCTGCCCGGCATACCCCTGCATGCCCGTTATCGGCGTTCCGATAACGGGCTTTTTGCTTGGCCGGTCAAAACCTACTTGGTGTCATGCTTAAAGCGCCGGTGGCTGAAGCCGCCTTTGGCCAGCCGCAGGATTGAAGAGAGTTTTGTCGGATCGCAGGCGATCTTCGGAATTTGCTTGCTGACTTTCTGCATCGTTTTGGGCGAGGCAGGCTGTGCGTGATGCGGCGTGTGAAGAATTGCTTCTCCCATAGTTCATTCGCTCCCTGACGACGTTCCGCTCCCGGCCCATGCCGGAAACCCAATGCTGTGGCTGGTATGCGGATATCACGGGATCATACGACGGACGGTCGATCCTTGCCTGGATCATTCTATGGAGAGGTCAGTCAATTCCTGCCGCTTACACCCGGCGCGAGGGTTTCGCCTGGTAGGCCAGCAAGACAATCACAATGACTGCAAGCAAGAAATCAAGATCACGCATATCCGCAACCTCCTGCATTCCAGCGGGGAATATAGCGGGAAACGAGCCGGTTTCCAAATCACAACATGTCGACCTGACGGACACGCAGCGCAGGGGCACCGCACATGTAAAAAACGGTGAGCCGCGAAGCCCACCGTTTCAAAAAATGACGTGACTGGAGATCTCATCATCGCAGTTCGGCAATGCAGTCCTTCTCCATTGCCAAACACAATTCATAGGTTTGTTGGGCCAAGGCCTGAGTATCCGGGGACAGGCCCCGGATACATCTTCAAATCCTGAAAGGATTAGAAGTTGCGCTGGAAGCGGATCATGCCGCCGAATGCATCGTCGTTGCCGCCCTTGGCAATCGATACATCCTTACGATGACCATCAAACTTGGTGTAGCTGATTTCTGGCGTGATCGTGAAGCCAGGAACGAGCTCGTAAGCAACGTTCAAAGTGCCAGCAACAGTGCCTTCGGATTCGTATGCAACCTGTGCATTGACAGTTGCCTTATCCGAAACCTTGGCGGACAGACCGCCCCAGACAGCCCAGTCGCCTTCCCAGCGGCCGAACCAGTTCAGGCTGCGTGTGTGGCCAACCGAGTAGTTGTCGTCGAAGTTGGACTGATAGCCACCCATGACGAATGCCTTGACGGTGTCGGTGAACTTGACGTCCAAACGAACCTTACCGGCCCACTCTTCGATAACCGAGTCATAAGCTGCAACAGCCGAGATGCCGCCCCAACCCTGCTCGTACTTCACACCGCCGATGACATGCGGCATGTAATCGTTGATGCGGTAGTCGTGCGAAACACCATCGTTGTCGGATTCGGATTCGCCCTGTTCAGCAGCGATCATGGCCGAGAAACCGTTGCCAGCTGCGAAGGTGTAGCTGACCTGGTTGGATGTGCCGGACTGGTAGTTGATCACGTCGTCGTTGATGACGCTGCCGGCATAACCGGTCCACGAACCGAAGATTTCGTCAGCAACACCGATGCGGAAGCCGCCGAGTTCGATGAATGCATTCGGAATGAGGCCGCCGCTGTTGGAACCGTTCGTGTAGTTGAAACGTGTTTCAATGTACGAACGCAGTGTGCCGAGTTCGGTTTCCGAACGGGCATCGAAACGAACGGTAGCGCGTGTGCGCATGTAGTAGGTGCCATCGTCGCCACCAGCTACGTCATTGATGTGGCCGCCGGTGTATACGCTGTCGCCGCCCTTGATGTCAGCGCGCAGGTAGCCGCCGATCTTCAGGCAGGTCTCTGTGCCAGGAATGTAGAAGAAGCCCTTGCCGTAAGCATCGCAAACGCGAACGTATTCGACAGCTTCAGGTTCGGCGACGACAACTGCGTCAGCAGCGCGCGCACCGGTTACTGCAACCAGAGCTGCAGCGGAGCCGAGAAGAAGGCTCTTAATGTTCATTGTTGCTCTCCATGAGATTGGTAGTGACAATCCGGTATTCTGCGACTTTGGTCGTAGAGTCAAATGTCAAATTACAAATCTTTAATGCCGGGAGCGATGGGATTTTTATTGTTGCGGATTTGCAACTACAAGTTAACGTATGGTTAATATCAAGTATATTCATAATGAATACTATAAATCACAAGCATATCATGATATTGTAACAAAATTGTGATAGGGCGTTGAAATATTAATCAGGTTTTCGTTTGGTAATTCCGCGAGGGCCAGTCCGGTGGGAAACCTCGTCCCACCGGGTAGGGCTAATTGAGGATATCGAAGAGGGAAAACAGCATCAGCTCCACAAGGGTGATAACCCACAGGAAAAGAATCAGGAAATCCGTCAGTTTCTTCGCGATGGAACCGCTTCGCTTCACAATCAATGACCAGCCCGCATGAATTTTCGCTCGAGACTTCGCAAAGGAAGATTGCCGGGCAATGACGGCGAATGAATTTCCGCACCGGTGCCGCGGGATCCGTGTTCGGCTGTCGCTTGCGGGAATATCGGGCGGCCACGTCTGTTCGTGGCAGCGGGTGAGACGTCAATCAGCCCGCCCGACCCTATCCTGAAGTTGATAGCAGTCGCGCCGTGCCCTTGCGGGCCATTTGCTTGTGGCTGATTCTGGGCTGGATTGATACGCCGTTTAACAAGCAGGCGCCAGCAAGGCACCATGCAGACGAGGCCCGGTAGCCTGCCTTCATCAGTGTCAGTTACCGAGCCTCCAGCCGCGCAAGAGCGCTGCCCCGAAAATGTGAGGCCTCGACCTGTAACAGTCAAATCACAGTTCCGTCCGCAAAAATCCGGATTATCTGTGCGATGTCAGAAGTTTAATTCTCGCCTTCCGCCGTATGCGCCTGATCAGCGCCTGCACATCGGTTGCGCAATCGAGAAAATTCATCTGGGCAGCGCGACTTTGCTCCTCCGCCTGAACGATGATTTTTTCTTTGCAGCTCTGTTGCCCCAGAAACTTAATTCTTGTTCGCATGTTCCGCACCCCTCGTGTCTTATGACTTTTTTTGAGAGACGTAATATATGCAATGATTCCGGATAGTTTGGAACATATCTAATGTTCGAATGCCGGGCCGGACGTACACGAAACGGTGAATAACATATGGGGACAGGCCTTTATGTTGGACACCTCACTTGAAAGCGAGGAGGGCGGAGATTTGGTGTTGACGCAGGATGACTCGACTGCCCAGGCCCTGGTGGTCGTCGATGTGCAAAAGGCCTTCATCACGGGGGCGGACGCTGTTCCGGATCATCGGCAGCTTCAGGGCGCGGTGGAAATACTTCTTGAGAATGCGCGCGCGGCGAATGTGCCGGTTATCTTCCTGCAGAATGACGGTGTTCCCGGCGCTGTTGACGAGCCCAATAGCGATGGCTGGCAATTGTTCTTCCCGCCCGGCGTGCACGAAGCGGTGGTTCGCAAGTCGGGGGATAATGGTTTTGACGGCACCGGGCTTGAGGATATGCTGCGGCGGCATGGCGTCCGGTCGATGGCGATCTGCGGCATGCTGTCGGAAATGTGCCTGGCCGCGACAGCGCGAGCCGCGCTGGAAAAAGGATTTTCGGTGATCCTTTCCCATGATGGCCATGCAACCTATGATGTACCGGCTGGTCCGGGCAATTCGCAGGCCGTCCCCGCACGGATGGCGGCGCGGGCGGCGGAATGGTCGCTGGGCGACGAAATCATCCTTCTGGCCGCCGCGGGCGATGTCCGCTTCGAGGCGGTTCGCCGCGCGTAGGATCAGTCATCATCGCAACAAGAAGGCTGCAGCAACGTCATCCTTTCAATGTCTTCGCGACAGGGTTAGCGCAAGAGGCGCAGGATGAGAGCGCTCGCGGCAACGCCAAAGGTTCCGCCTGCCGCCTTTACCACGGCATCCATCAGCCGGGCGTGCCGGGTAGGGGCAAGCATCTGCGCCAGCTCGAACCCGAAAGCCGCACCGACCACCAAAACCAGGATGAGCAGCCACCGCCGCGGATAGGCTGCGGCAAAGACAAAGCCCAGCACGGCAAAAGCGCCAAAACGCTCGACATTGACCGGCAGGCCGCTCTCGGGCCGCAGGCTGATGGGATCAACAGTGATGAAAAGTATGGCGGCAAACAGCAGCCAGGCGGTGATTTGAATGAGCTTCATTCATATCCCATAGCGCATTCAACGTGCGGTTCCAATCCTGTTACAATCTGCAATTGAAGATGAAACAGACTTCGCGTGGCAATGGGATCGAACGGGATGCCGCATGGTGCCCGCATTCTTCGGGTGAGGCCCGGCAAGGGGCATCGGGGGGTGATGGGAATGCCGAGCCTCCGTTGCCCGAAGGTGACAACGTGCGGGTGATAACACGGGAAGCTGAGCAGGAGATTATCCGAACCTGAGGCGAAACTGAGATGCGGGCGCGGTCTTGGCGAGGGTATGTCCGCCCGCGGCTATTTTGCCGTTGCGGCCGATATCCGTGCATGCAGCCGGGAGCGATTCGGCCGGTTGCCGTTCCGGGAGCCATGGGATTTTGCCGGGGGTGATACATCCCTATCTCATGCGAAACATTAGTTTCAAATACTGGCAAATATTGGGGTTTCCCAATGTCTTTTTCTACATGTATGGGCAAATGTGATGCGCAGATGACACAGATGGTGTCAAAGCGGATGCAACCGATACCATTTTAGGTTGCGCAATCAGGTTGTGACGCCGTACTGAAATATAGTTCAAAATTTGAATCAATATTTTCAGTATCGGGGGTTTATAGCTTGAACCAGAAATCAGTGATCGCCACAAAACTGTTGGCCTCCACCGCACTCGTTGTCATCGCTGACCTGTTCCTGACCTCCCAAGCGCTTGCTGTCTGCGCACCGGCACCCGTCACCGGCGGAACAACCACGTGCGACACCAATGGTATTCAGAGTGCAACGGTGGGCACTGGTCCAGGTTTGAACAATGCAACTGTGAATGTTAACCCCAATGCCCAGATTAATTCTGACGGTTTGAATGCCATCAGCTTGGGCAACAATGCCAATATCACCATTGGAGCCAATGCGACCGTTCAGAACAAGGCCATAACTAATGGCGGCGGAAATTTCGGAACAGGTCGAAATACCGTTGAATTCGGCAGCAGCGGCACATTGACGATTCAGGCAGGTGGCCAGATTCTCTCGACTGGAACTGCTACCAATGCCGAAGCGATCAATGTGCACGGCTTTGGCAACCGCATCGTCAACAACGGATTGATCCAATCGAACTCAGGCGCTGCGATCTGGTTCGAGGACCAGGTCAACGGCGCGCCGAACGTCATCGACAATTACGGCATCATCCGGACACTGGTGAACGGCGGCAATTCCAATGTTATCGGCAATGGCGGCACAAGCGATGTGAATTTCATCAATCGCACCGGCGCACGGGTCGAGGGAAATCTCACATTCGGCCGCGGTAACGACAAGCTGACACTCGAAGCCGGGTCGGTCATCACCGGCAGTTTCAACGGCGGCGGCGGGACAAATGCGCTGGTGCTCGATGGCGGCGCAGGCTCGCAGGATGTTCTGGCCGGAAACATCAGCAATTTCCAGACGCTTCTCAAGACGGGCGACGGGCGCTGGACGCTGTCGGGAACGATCGGCAACAATGGCGGCGGGACGCAGCTGGCGGTTACCGTCGGCCAGGGCACACTGGCGCTGACCGGCAACAACAGCAGTTTCAACGGCAGTGTCACCGTCAACGGCCCTGGCACGCTCGAGGCACGCGCCCAAAGCCTGCCGCCGACAGTGACCAACAACGGGCTGGTGCGGTTCGCCCAGCCGGATGCCGGAACCTATACCGGCCTGATCACCGGCACCGGTGCGGTGGAAAAAACCGGCGCAGGCGTTCTCACGCTCAGCCCGGCAGCCGCAGGCGGAAACACCTATTCCGGCGGCACCCGGATCAATCAGGGGACCATCGCAATCAGTGCCGATAACGCTCTCGGTGCTGCGGCCGGTCCGCTGACGTTCAACGGCGGCACGCTGCAATTGAACACGAACCTCAATCTGTCGGCATCGCGCGCCATCACGGTCAATGCGCCGGGCGGCACGATCGACACGCAAGCATTCAATTCGACGGTATCGCAGGGAATAACCGGGCAGGGCGCCCTGACAAAGGCTGGATCCGGCACGCTGACGCTGACCGGGAGCAACAGCTATGGCGGGGGCACCACGATATCAGGCGGCACCTTGCAGCTTGGCGATGGCGGAACATCCGGCAGCATCACAGGCAATGTCGCCAACAACGGCGCGCTGGTGTTCAAGCGATCCGACACGGTCAATTTCGGCGGCGTAGTCTCCGGCACCGGCACTCTGCTCCAGAGCGGTTCCGGCAACACGGTGCTGACCGGCACGAACAGCTACACCGGGGCAACGACCGTTGCCACCGGCAGCCTCTACGTCAACGGCAACCAATCGGCAGCGACCGGCCTGACCACGGTCAACAACGGAGCCAATCTCGGCGGCACGGGCACCATCGGCGGCAGCGTTGTGATTGCCGACGGCGCGCACCTTTCACCCGGCGATCTCGGCACCGTGCCCGGTACGCTGACAATCAATCAGAACCTTTCGCTCTCGTCGGGCTCCATTCTCGATTACAGTTTCGGCCAGGCCAACATCGTCGGCGGTGCATTCAACGATCTGACGAAGGTCAAGGGCGATCTCGTTCTGGATGGTACGTTGAATGTGGCGACCACATCCGGCGGCACGTTCGACCCCGGTGTCTACCGGGTGATCAGCTACAGCGGCGCCCTGACCAACAACGGCTTGAACATCGGAACCATTCCGTCGCCCGACTTCTATGTGCAGACATCGGTGGCCAACCAGGTCAATCTGGTCAACACCAACGGCCTCGTGCTGAATTACTGGGATGGCAATGCCGGACCGAAGAACAACGGCGCCGTCAACGGCGGTGACGGTGTCTGGCAGAATTTTACCGGCAATGACAATTGGACGGAGCAGACCGGATCGGTCAATGCGCCGTTCCAGGATGCCGCGTTTGCCATCTTCATGGCCAAGCCGGGGAACGTTACGGTCGACAACAGTCTCGGCAAGGTCAATGTGTCGGGCATGCAGTTTGCTTCCGATGGTTACGTCGTCAATGGCGATGCCATCACGCTGGTGGGCGCGCCGTCGTCCGTTGTCCGCGTGGGTGACGGTACGTCCGACGGCGCGGGCTATACCGCGACCATCAACGCCGAACTGACCGGCAATTCGCAGCTCGTCAAGACCGACCTCGGCACGTTGGTTCTCAACCATGCCAACAGCTACACCGGCGGGACAAACATCCGCGGCGGCACGCTGCAGGTGTCCAGCGACAGCAATCTCGGTGCGGCAGCCGGAGGCCTGACCTTCGACGGCGGCACGCTCCACACCACCAAGGACATTACGACATCGCGGGCGGTCAACACGCTGAGCACCGGAACGCTGCTGACCGATGCGGGAACCACGCTGACATTGAACGGTTCGCTCAGCGGGGCAGGCAGCATCACCAAGGACGGCACCGGCACCATGCTTCTTGTCGGCAACGCCACCAACAGCGGGCCGACAACGGTCAAGGCGGGAACGCTGGTTGCCGGCGGAACCAATGTGTTCAGCGCGGCCTCGGCCTATACTGTCGCCGCCAATGCGGCCGTCGATCTGAAGGGTTATGATCAGTCGGTGCAGTCGCTGAGCAATGACGGTCTTGTAACATTGGGCGGCAAGCCCGGCACCGTCCTTGCCATGTCAGGCGGCTACACCAGCAACAACGGTACGATTGCGCTCAACACGGTGTTTGGCAACGATTCGTCCGTGACCGATCTCGTGAAAGTCGGTGGTGACACGCAGGGTACATCAACCCTGAAAGTGACCAATATCGGCGGCAACGGCGCAGCAACCGTCAACGGCATTAAGGTCGTCGATATCGCCGGTGCTTCGAACGCGACCTTTGCGCTGGCAGGAAATTATGTTTTCCAGGGTCAGCAGGCGATCGTCGCGGGCGCCTATGGCTACCGGCTCTACAAGAATGGCGTGACCACGCCGACCGATGGCGACTGGTATCTGCGCTCGAGCCTGACCAACCCACTCACGCCGCCCGTTGTTCCACCAGTGGTTCCACCTGTTGTACCGCCGGTGGTGCCGCCTGTTGTACCGCTTTATCAGCCGGGTGTTCCGCTTTACGAGGCCTATGCGCAGACGCTCCTCGGCCTCAACGGGCTGCCGACATTGCAGCAGCGTGTGGGTAACCGCTACTGGATGGGCGCCGGAAATGCCGCCATTGCGCAAGGCGACGGGCCGGGAACGCCGGAAGCCGAACCGCTGCCGTCGAACGGAGGCACGACCCGCGTCGATGGCCGGGCGATCTGGACCCGCATCGAAGCGGCCCACATGACCGCCGAGCCGAAGACGTCGACCAGCGGCACCGACTACAAGTATGACATCTGGAAGCTGCAGTCGGGCGTTGACGGAAAGCTGTACGAAAGCGATGCCGGCACGCTCATCGGCGGCATCACGGTCCATTACGGCAATGTCTCCGCCGATATTTCATCGGTTTACGGGACAGGCACCATCGATACCAACGGGTATGGTTTCGGCGGCACGCTGACCTGGTACGGCCAGAACGGCTTCTATGTCGACGGCCAGGCCCAGGCGACATGGTTCGACAGTGATCTGAAGTCTGATACCGCGGCGCGGACCATGGCCGATGGCAATAACGGCTTCGGCTATGCCTTCAGCCTCGAGGCGGGGCAGCGCATCGCTCTCAACCAGCATTGGACACTGACGCCACAGGCCCAGCTGTCCTATTCCGCCGTGGATTTCGACCGCTTTACCGATCCGTTCGGTGCGCGGATATCGCTGGACAGCGGCGATAGTCTGAAGGGCCGCCTTGGTCTTGCCGCCAATTATCAGAATGCCTGGGCCGACAAGTCCGGCAGAATGGCACGCACCAATGTCTACGGTATCGCGAACCTCTACTACGAATTCCTCAACGGCACACAGGTTGATGTTTCTACAACCAAGTTTGTCAGCGGCAACGAGCGTCTCTGGGGCGGTATCGGGGCTGGCGGCAGCTTCAACTGGGCCGATGACAAATATTCGATTTACGGCGAGGTTTCCGTGAATACCAGTCTTGCCAATTTCGGCGATAGCTATAGCTTGAATGGAACGACCGGTTTCAGGATCAAGTGGTAACAGTATGATAAAGCGATTGGGACTTCTGGCAGGCACCCTCCTTATGTGCGGTCAGGCCTATGCGCAGGCTCCGGCCTCCGCCCTGCCGGGCGGGGCCTCCTCGATACAGGAGACATTCCAGGATTGGCGCGTTGCCTGCGTGCAGCAGGAAGCGGCCAAGCATTGCGCCTTTTCACAGCAGCAGTCGCAGCAGAATGGCCAGCTCGTTCTGAACATCGAGTTGGCGATTCAGGGCGAAAAGAATGCCGCGGGCAATCTGGTGCTGCCCTTCGGTCTGGCGCTGGCATCGGGTGCAACCCTGCAGGTCGATGACGGCAAGCCGGATGCGACCTTGCCATTCAAAACCTGCCTGCCGATCGGTTGTATCGTTCCGCTGTCATTCGATGCGGCGAAGCTGGCTGCATTGCGCAAGGGGCAGGCGCTGAAGATCAATGCGGTTGCCAGCGTCGACAACAAGCCAGTGACGCTGAGCGTATCGCTGAAAGGGTTCGCCGAGGCCCTGGACAGGGTTGCGGTGCTGGGCAAGTAAACGATTGTACCCAGGACAAGACCGCTGCTGGCGCACGGCTCGCGTGCCCATGCAAGGCGAGGCCCAGCGCAGCACCTTGTGAAAAGCAGGCACGCACTGGACCCCGTTGCTTGGGTTGCTCAAGCGAAGCTCACTTGCCAAAGGCGTTTGTCACAATCAAGCCGTCATATGCCAAGACCGGCGCTGCCGGAGCATTCCGTTCATTCAACCGCGGTAATGGACCCGGTATTTGTCTTCGATCGGCTGTCCGACCGTCGCCTTGACCCCAAGGACGAAATGGATCGAGATGATCTTGTCCGCCTCGACGCCCGCTTCCGACAGGGCCGTATTCAGCGCTTTGAGTGTGGCGGCGACTTCCATCTCCTTGACCGGTATCTGCTCGTTCGTTGTCATCATGCGTTCCTTCACGTAACGGGAAATGCCCTGACCATTGTCCGGCCCGGCGTGTCTGCCCTGGGCGCCGCTTATGCGCGCCATATCAGGCCTGTTTCATATATCGTGCGCACATACATTGGCATAATACAATAAATGCCGTATTCTCATAGGTATAGACTATGAATTGACCGCAGGCCGGTGTCTGCGGCAATATTTGCGGCGCTGGCTGCACGGAAAAGGGATATCACCGCCATGACTCTGTCCGGCCTGTCGCTGCGTGATCTGGAATACGCCATTGCGGTTGCCGACCTCGGCAGCTTCGGCAAGGCGGCCGAACGGTGCCGGGTTGCGCAACCCTCGCTGTCGGTTCAGGTCGGCAAGCTCGAGACACGGCTCAAGACAGTTCTCTTCGAGCGCACGACGCGGCGGGTGATCGTCACGCCGCAGGGGCAGGAACTGATCGGGCAGATGCGCCGTGTGGTGGGCGAGGCGGGACGGCTGCTGGAGCTCTCCGTCCGTTCCGGGGAAGCTTTCGGCGGCACGCTGCGCCTGTCGGCCATCGCCACGCTCGGGCCCTATTATTTCCCGCGCATTCTCCAGAGCTTGCGCGCGCACTACCCGGCGCTTGCCCTTGTGCTGGGGGAAGGGCGTACCGGTGATCTCGTCACGGCCCTGCTGCGCGGCGACCTTGACGCCGTGCTCATGTCGACACCAACGGGAGAACCAGCTTTGTGCGAAATCCCGCTGTTTCACGAGCCGTTCGTCATGGCCTGCCCCGAGGGACATGCGGCGACCCTGTCCGGCGCCGCCGGATGGCAGGGCCTGTCCGCCCATGAGCGGCTGCTGCTGGAGGAAGGGCACTGCCTGCGGGATCAGGCCATTGCCGCCTGTGCGGAGATCGACACGTCCAGCCGGCATGCGACCAGCCTGGAGACACTGAAATACATGGTTGCCGCGGGTGAGGGGTGCACGCTGTTGCCCGTCCTGGCGGAAAGCGAAGTGCATGGGCTGCGCTACCTGCCGCTGCGGGGCAGCGAATATGCGCGCACCATTGTTCTGGCCTGGCGGCGCAGCGATCCCCGGATACAGGAGTTCGAGCAGCTCGGCGCCACCCTGCGCCGGTTTCAACACCCTGCGATCCAAACATTTGCCTGAGCGAGGGCAAGCGTCACGGGCAAACTGCCTGCACCCGGCCACTCAGCCCAGGCAATCTACAGATTTACACAGGCTGATGCTTTTGTGTCATGTTGCCATTGGGATTGCAGCTTATGACGAAGGGGAATGAGAGGATATGGAACAGGGGGAGTTCGTTTCGTGAACGCACGTCTTTCGCGGATAGCTTGTGTTTTCTTCAGCCTGAGCTTCATGGTTGCGGGGTCTGCCACGGCGCAGGAGGCGGCTCTGCCCCTGTCAGGCGACCTTGCCGAGGTGTGTGCGCCCGATCCGCAGCATCCCCCAAGCCTGTGGAAGATCAGCAAGAAATTGGATCAGGGGGCATGGCGGTCACGCTTGTCCTGTGATGCCGGCGCTGCTTCTTCGTCCGAGCCAGTGTTGCGCCTCGCCGTGCATGCAGGTGACGCCGTTGAAAGGGAGTCCGACGAAAAATCGACGGAACGCGTGGAAATCCAGATGCGAAAGGAAGTCATCAAATTCGATGAGCCGACCTGGTACCGCTTCCGGTTCCGCCTTGAACGTCCCTGGCAGGGCATCGGCAACCGGACGGTCATCCATCAGGTAAAACAGAACATTCAGGCGGGCGACGAGAAGCCGCAAGGGGCGTGTCCCGCCGCCAATCCCCTGTTCAAGGTCGAGGCCCGCCCGTCGGCCACGGGGGCGGATTTCCTGGTCAAGGTGCGCGGAACCACTGACTGCAACCTTGGGGAATCCAGAATGATATGCGGTCCATGGCATCTGGACCTGGAGCACTGGAATGATGTGAAGGTCATGATCAAGCCAAGTCTAAAGGAAGGCGCGAGCCGGGTAGAGGTCTGGCTCAACGGACGCGGTTGCGATCCCTATACCGGGCTTCTCGGCTATCCCGATCACGGAGCCCGCGATAGTTCCGGCCGCCCGTTCATCGACGTCCAGCCGCGCTTTGGCATTTATCGCGATGCCCTGCCGGACAATGTGCAGTCGATTGATTTCACGGGTATCCGGTTTTGGCCCGCAAATCCGGCAGGCGATCCCTCGTGGTCCGAAAATCCGTTGCCGATGCGATGATGCCCGCTCATCAGGATCGCTGTTCCCATCTTAAGGCATTCCTAGGGTCAGGACCTATTAATCTGGTCGAAATGGTACGCGGCCATTTGTTTGGATACAAGGAGCAAAGGCGATGGGAATGTTTATCCATTCTCAAGTCCTTTGCGACGATGGAGCCGGGCAAATGGACCGTATCCTCCGGACGCCGAAACGGCTGCAAGCTGCAGTGTCGAGCTGCTCGGTCGGGGGAAAAACCCCGCCCTTCGCATCTCTCCTCGCATCTTCTTGCCGTTTCAGGCGCCATTTCGATCATATTAATGGGTCCTGACCCTAACTATCCAGTTGGGAAGCGTCACGGGATTCTCTAATTCTTGACGACTCTTCGCTAGGCATCTTTTCGACAAAGGAGCGGGTGTCTATGCGCGAGGAAATTTCAGGATTCAGTGTACCAGGATGGCGTCTGACGCGCTGGTTGGCCGATGCTGGATCCAATGTGCCTGGTTACATTCGATCGGAATTGATTGCGAGCCTGTTCGGGACCTTGCCGATCTTTGCCGGAGGCGTGATCAACACAATTCTGGTGTCGGCATTCATTGCTTACAGGATACCGCGGCCGGAATTCATCTTCTGGCTGGGCTGTGAATTGCTGATTTGCAGCATGAGGCTCGTGGTGCTGCTTATAAGCCACAGGAATGCCAAAGCGGGCAAAGCCACGCCGACCGACATTTATATTCTGCTGGCCTTGGCCTGGTCGGGCGCTGTCGGTTACGGCTGTTTTATTAGCATGATGAGCGGGGATTGGGTTGCGGCAACGCTCGCCTGCCTGTCTGCCGGCGCCATGGTGGGAGGCATCTGCTTTCGCAATTTCGGCGCGCCGCGTCTTGCCTCTGTCATGATCATCTTAAGCCTTGGACCGGCTTGCCTCGGTGGAGCGATGTCTGGCGAGCCAATCCTATATGTCACGCTGCTGCAAATTCCGCTTTATCTCATCAGCATGGCCATGGCCTCGCATAAGCTCAACGCGATGCTGATCGCGACAAAGCTGGCCGAACGCGAAAATGAGCGCCGGGCAAATGAAGATGCCCTGACGGGACTGCTGAACCGCACCGGTTTGCTGGCGCACATCAATGACCGGTTGCCTACGCTGCAGCGGGATCAGACAGGCTTTGCCGTGCTTTACCTCGATCTGGATGGGTTCAAGCTCGTAAACGATCAATATGGCCATGCAAGTGGCGACGAGGTCCTGTTTGAGGTGTCGCGCAGGATATTGTCCAATCTCGGGCCTGACGATGCAGCGGCACGCATTGGCGGCGATGAGTTTGTCATCGTGAAAGCAAGCGGCGATGAGCAGGAGCTGACGGCGTTTGCGGCATCAATTTCTGAAAACATAGGTGCGCGCATCCGCTTGAATGCCGGCAGCTGCGTGGAAGTGGGCTCCAGCATGGGCATTGCCATTGCGCCGCGGCACGGACATGCGGCCGGCGTTTTACTGGATAAGGCCGACAGGGCCCTGTACCAGGCAAAGGCTGCGGGAAAGAAGCGATACGCCATCGCGGCATAGATCCAGCCGGATATGGCATATCCCCAGTCGATTTGAGACGGGCGAGGAGGTTCAGCTCGCCCTGTCTTCGTGTGACCGCCGGTCAGGCCTCGGGTTTGTGGCAAACCATTTCAATGTTGTGCCCGTCCGGATCAATGACGAAAGCGGCATAGTAGTTCGCGTGGTAGCGCGGGCGCAGCCCCGGAGCGCCATTGTCCTTGCCGCCCGCCGCCAGAGCGCCCCGATAGAACGCCTCGACTTGCTGGCGATTCTCTGCCGTGAACGCCAGATGAAGGTGCGCCGGCTTCTCCTCGGTTTGGTACAGGCACAGGGAAGCCTTGCCCTCCGGGCTGAGCTCGGCACCCTGTGCCGGTGTCGTCCCCTCTGCGATGACAGCGACACCGAGCGGTTCGAGTGCCTTGAGGTAGAACGCTTTGCTGGCTGCATAGTCGCTTACGCCGAATTTCACATGGTCAAACATGGCTTCTCCTGAAGTGTGTGGGCCTGGACGCGTCCGCCGAACCCGGAGCGGAACAGAGCGTCATGCGCCTCCTGATCGGGATCATAGCAGCAGTCCTCGATCAGGCGCACATCGTAGTCCGCATCGCTGGCCCAGGTGACGCTGGACAGAACGACGCCGGTGGTGCTTATCCCGGCCATAACAAGGGTGCTTACACCGCGTGTCCGAAGATCGGCGTCGAGCGATGTGCCATGAAAAACGCTGGCCCGCGGACATGCATAGAAAAGATCACCCGGTTCGATCGCAAGTCCCGCAACGGGGCGGTCGGTGCGAAAATGTCCGGACGATATATAGGGCGAAATCTGGCGGTTGCTCGGCGGCGGTGCGTGTTCATAGGCTTCACCCAGCGAAAAGTTGGGGAACAGCAGCGGCCGTCCGGTGGCGCGCCAGCGCCTGATCAGGTCGTTGCACCGATCCAGCAAGGGCGATGGCTGCTCCCCGAACAGGATTGCAAACACGTCGGCTTGATAGTGCATAATGACGAGGGCCGCTCTCTCGATATAGCGGCCCTGGAAATCGATCAACATCAGAATCCTCCAAAATGAAATCCGAATTCCGCATTCGAATCATCCCGTTTAGCGCGGCGAGTATGAGGGAAGGATGGGGAAGGTAAAGAAATCCGTGGGACTTCCTGTGCTGAAAACAGCCATGCCGTGCATTTGTGTGCAGTTTGTTCTTTTTCTTCCAAATCGGCTATTGCCAAAAAAACCCCAGTATTCTAGGGGTTCGGCACCGGCGGAGCGTAGCGCAGCCCGGTAGCGCACTTGACTGGGGGAAATGATGCCTCAGCCTATTTTCTGGTTCTCTTTCAATTCGTTAGCCTGATCATCCTTCGCCTGTGCGGCGTTTTGGGTGTGATTCATCGCATTGAGCAGATCACTTTGGGTCACGTGCGCATATTTCAGCGTCGTATTCATGTCAGAGTGCCCAAGAAGGTCTTTTACCAACCGCAGATTACCGGTTGCTCGCAGTAGCCGCGTGGCGCAGGTGTGCCGCAGATCATGAAAACTGAAATCCTCAATCTCGGCATTGACAACGGTCCGCTCAAACGTTGACTTGAGGCCTTCGCGCGTTATTGGCCGCAGTTCATCGCGGGGGGCTTTGTCTGCGCGCTTGCTGCCATAGGTAAATACCTTGTCCTTTGCCATGGGTAAGGGGCGCAGCAGCGAATACACAGCATCAGAGACGGGAATGGTTCGGGTCTTCTCTCCTTTGCCTGTGACGCGCATCTGACGATTGGTCCAATCAATCTGTCGCCATGTCAGGTCAAGACATTCCTGCATACGGCATCCAGTTAAAAGAGAGAATCTGACGATGGGGTGATAGTCCGCCCTCAGTTTAGCGAATAGTCGCGTTTCCTCATCTGGCATGAGTTCCCGAACGCGCTCTTGCGGTTCTTTCAGAAGCAATTTGGCCCATTTGATCTTGTTGACTTCCTGTCCCCAGGTATCGGCAGCACGTGCCAAAAGAGCCCGCATGGGCTGGGTTACGGATCGATTGACCGTTGACGGCTGAACATCTTTCTCAGCCCGGCGCTTGCTGATCAGTTTTGCAATATCTGCATCGGTGATGGATGAAATGAGCGTGTTCTTGCCGATCTGTCTGTCCAGCCAAGCAAATACCGTCACGGTCGTGTCGCTGTTCACATGAAATTGGCCGACTTCATCCCAGTATCGGCCTGTTGCCTGCCCCATGGTCATCGGTTGGCCTGACTGGATTGTCAGGCTTTTGATGCGCCGCTTTTCCGATTCCTCGAATTGCTCAGCTTCTCGCTTCGTCGTTTTGCCAGTATTTCCTGTATATCGGTTACCTTTGACGCGGAAATCGTAGCTGTAGAACGGTGCGTTACGGCGCTTGAAGATCGGCATTGCGTTTGCTTCCTTTGAGCCTTGAAGGCCTCCAGATCAGAAGGATCGTATCGCCGCACTGTCTTGTTGCCACGTCCGATATTGATGTACGGCAAATCTCCATCCGCCATGAGGTGGAATAACTGACGGTTGGAGATGCCAAGTTCATTCGCGGCCTGCTCTGGTGTCAATAGGGGCATCGATCATTCTCCCCGCTGTTCTCATTGCTCACCGTCTTCCGCTCCTCCTCTACAAGAGGGCTGGCTGCGAGGGCGGCGGATAGTGTTAGTTTGACTTTCTCCCGGCAACAATCGCAGTGACAGCCGTTACAGGCCTCAATTATATCACGGATCATTGTCTTGCTGGGCTCTTGCAGGGCCACGCGGATGGTGGCAATGGCTGCCTTGGCACGATCTCGCGCATTTATCCTATCAATCTCTGCCATCATAGTTTCATGGCCGTCCTGATAGTCCTCCGTGGCGAGAAACCATACTTCTTGGTTTTTCGTCTTTGAGGTGTCCCGTATTGAATGCCTATTATTCTTCTTGTCGTAGAAACCTTGGATTACCCATTGGGTGCGCTTAACGGCATGTTCAGCCCGCGCCACCTTCTCGACCAGTTCTTCATACGTTACCATTGGAAACACCTCTCTTTTCCCAATGAGGCCTGCGAAGGCTCCTTGAGGTAAACCACAGTGCTGTGGATGTTCCATTTGTGTGGGTGATCTCAAGAAACCACCTTGATCCGCCCATGTTCTCAAGATGAGCGCCGCCTAAGCCGACAATCTCGTCAAGGGTGCCGTCTTCGTTGAATTCGGTGCGGTCAATCATTTGCCTGCACCATGGGCCTTTAGACCGACTGATCGCGCTGCGTTTAGGGTGGCCATCGCATCGTGCGATCCACCGTTGTCTGGATGGGCCTGTTTGGCTTTCTCGCGATAGGCCGCATTGATTTCATCTGGTGTCGCTTTGGAGTGGACACCCAAAGTTTCCCACCAGCTATCTGCGCGAGGCGCAGGCAGAGCTTCGAAGGCGGAGAATGCACGTTCGAGCATGTCCGATGCTCCCCAACGCTCTATGCCTCGCATCGCCTCAATGGTTTTCTCGATTGCCCTGACGTTGTGCCGGACACGGTTCCATCGGTCACAGGCAAAAACCATCTGCTTTCCCTTGCGCTCGAAATATACCGCGACACCTACATCGGAAGGTTCCGATTGGTTCGCATAAGGAAGGCCATCACGCCGGAGCGCCACGTTTGTGGACACGACCACGTATCGACCACCGAGCAGTCGGATTTGGTCAACGAGGCCGTCGCGGGCAATAGCCATGGAAACATCGAATCTGGAGGGCTGCGGATTTTTCGTCCGGGGCCATCCTGTCGGCCAGTGAAGCGGAAATGCTTCTGCTGTCATTGCTGACCTCCATGGGCTTTGAGGATGGCCTTGATCTTGGGGCAATTGGCGAACGCAGCGCGAATTTTGGCGATCGTTTCTCGCGTGGATGCGCTAACCTCGCGATCCGGCCCAGTCAATTGCTCTAGGCGCGCTATTAGCTGGGAGTGGGTCATGTCAGCCACCAGATTATGGCGTTGCATGCAGACAAGGTGAAAGCTACGAATGCTGCTTCAAAAAGTAGTTGTTTACTCATCATTCACGCCTCCCAGCTGCGCGGGCGCGGAGAGCCAGCGATATTTCATTGGGAACAGCGCTCATGAATTCGATGCTGCATTCAGGAGATACGAACGCACCAGTAGCCGATGCACATTTGGAGATTATCTCCCGTAGAGCCATATTATCTGCCGCTAACTCACGCGCCTTTGTATTCCAGAACCGCCACAGATCTTCGTTTGTCGCCTCATCTCTCTCAGCAGCGAGTGAATGGATGAAATCGGCAACTTCTGTGCAGGCCATCTCCAGCCGTTCCACCATAGTGTTTACATCGGTCATGATGGCCTCCGGGAGTACCAAGTCGTTTCGTTTGGCCCGACAATCGAATAAGAATGCTGGCAAAGTCGGTGCATCAGCCTGTCAGCTAGAGCAGTGGCCTTGGTAAGCAGACCGTCGTGATCGGTTGGGAAGCGCGGATAGTTGATCAGCCCAACTCGAAAGCCAGATTCCTCGCCGCCGGTATAGATGTAGTCCACCGGCTCGATAGTGACGCAAAGGCCGACCTCGAAGCAATGTTCACGGCAGACCTGCTTAGCTTGAGCGATATCGCCAGCCATGAAGATTTCGAAGCGGATTGATGGGGCAGTGATGGTCTGGATCATGCTGCATCCTCCGCATCTTGTTCTGCCAAGTGGCAGAATAATGAGCATTCAACGTTCGGCTCCTCGTCGTGATTTCCACGCGATGGGTCGAGATCATCAAGCATTATCCGAAGGCCAGAATCCCTCTCGCGCCAGAACCCAGAACCAGAGCCAAGCCGACGCTGCAAAACTGACATGCGTTCGAATACCTCTGGAAAGTCTCTGCGGATTTTATTCCAATATCCCATGCCTCCTTTTGGGCATCCAATACAATTATTGTTGTGGTAGCCTAGTTTGTACATTCTAGGCAGTTCGATACCCGATCGTTCGATCATTGCGAGACAATCACTTTTGCTCAAACCAGCTTCAATTAGAGGCGTTTCGAATGTGATTTCAAAGTTTTGCTCGCGGAACCTGTCGGCCCGATCTCGCTCTTCAACGGTATACCCAAACACAAGGATATCGTCTGGTTCGGCAAAACTATAGGTAGGCTCGCGCTTCAAGAGTCCAGTGCAGGCCGCACCGTGCTGAGAAACAATGAAATTCGAAGCATCCCATACAGCCCAAGTGTCTTCGTATTTCTCAGACTTAAGCGTAATGATCTCGTGATTAAACCAACGTTGGCAATCAGCAAGAAAACGTTTGTTGTCTTCATGTTCAGATCCGGGGTCACTGTAGGTTATGACGACCCTGTCGGGGTTGTATTTCCTCAAGGTCAACTTTGTGGCAACTGCTGAGGCAGCTCCACAGGAGAAACGGCAAACTACTCGGCTCATGTCAGCGGCCCTCCAGAAGCGCGAGGATATCATCGGCTATGTCGTTCGCTGCCGCCTCTCGACAATAACCATCGCGGTCAAACTCATCTTTCTGGCCGAATTTTTGGCCAAACCGATTAGCTATCTCCGCACACTCGCGTATCGCCTGCTCGCGTACTTCGATAGGTTGGGCGTAAAGATGAGTGCCAACTGGAACCTTTGCGGCCTCGAATGTCGCCATTGTGAAGCCACTCGTTCCGGGCATGTTGCCAGCTAGTCCCGCCGGTTCCTGTAAGCAAGGAACGGAGAGGGCGGAGAGGATGCGAGCTTCGTAATCGGAGAAGCAATCACTCTGTGCCTCATACAAGTGCCCACGTTCTGGGCCTTCCCACTGCTCAATCTTGTCGTTGACGAATGTTTCCATGCATCCAACATGACGACCGCCATCTATATGAACGTAATAGGTTCCGATGATCGTCTTTGCGCCGTGGGTGTAATTATTTGTATGATCAGGCTCCCACCACTCCAGCGACTTCACTGTCACGTTACCCATGGTTCTCACCCCCGTTCTCAGGAGAGAGGGCGGCGAGAACACGGGCGGCAGTGTGAAAATGATCCGATAACATCCGCACGGTGGTGTAGTTTTCCGTTTGCTTAGCAACGCCTTCGGTGCTGATCCGAGCAAACGGTGACAAAGCTTTACTCAATGCCGATATGGTTTCTTTCTTAGCCCTTGTGATGTAGCCGAGAGGTTTTGAGGTGATGGTGTAGGTATCGCTATAATCCTTTCCGGGCCTACCAAAAGGATGCTGTGAACATGTGGATATTTCGGTATCAGTCTGGCCAAGCTCCTTGTGCAGTGTATGCTCCCAAGCAACTACCCCTACCTCCCGCAACCCCTCTTTCTTCCTCTGGCATTCAGCGAGGGCGGCTTGCCAGCGATCACGATCAGCTGTCATCTCGTCCAGATTGTATTCGAGGCTGGCCCTTTCGTTCTGGGATTCATGAAGTTTGACGAGCTCTTGGTTATAGTCGTCAACAGCAGCGCTAATCAGTTCATTGGCTTTGCACAGTTCTTCATCTCGCTCAGCAAGGGAGGCTTCGGCTTCGGTGGCGCGGTCTGTCTGTTCAATACGTCTGTCATCCGCATCTTGCACGATGCCAGCGAGTTCCTTCTCGCGACGTTCCGACGCCGCTAGTTTGGCGGCAAGGCTCACCATAGAGAACATATCTCCATCCGTAGTCTCAGCCAAAAGCTCTTCTTCATCGGAAAGACGCTTGATACCTGCCTCAAATTCCTCGACCCGCTTCTCAGCTGCTTCCGCTCGGCCCTCCCAATGGGACATATAATCCATGACACTTGGATTTCTAACGGCAATCTCTGCTATCCCTGAACTGGTGAAATGATCTAACTCGCGCTGCAATTCATCCCGTTCCGCCTCAAGCTGTGCAATGGCAGATTGGTGGTCGATGAATTTGACATAATCACCAGAAGCGCTAG
>NZ_JBQEPA010000016.1:0-126758 GCF_052056495.1 Phyllobacterium sp. 22229 | reverse complement strand
AGCCGGGTGCTCGCCCGCGCCGTCAAGAAGCACCTTGAATCCCGCGTCATGCTCAACGGCCACAAGACCGTGGTGTTTTAGGCAGGGGAATTGAGCCCTGTCTATCTCCCCCCTTGCGGGGGAGAAAGCGATTTCTGGCACTTAGCCCTTGCTAAGTGCCAGAAATCGCAAGAGAGGGGGCAAGTATGATGAGGCGGATTAATCCCCTCACTTGGATTTTCTAAGGATTTAGCAAAGAGGCTAAATCCAAGAAAATCCGTTCTCTCCCTCAAGGGGAGAGATAAGTGCCAGCATGCGATCAGCCTCTCAGGCCTCGATCTCCACATTGCCGAGGGGCTTGGTGCAGCAGGCGAGCACAAATCCCTCGTCGATTTCTTCATCGAGAATACCGCCATTGTGATCCATTTCGGATTTCCCCGACAGTTTCATCACCTTGCACGTGCCGCACAGGCCGGATTCGCAGGCCGCCGCAATGCGGATACCCGCGCCGCGCGCCGCCTTGAGGATCGTATCCCCCGGCATGCAGGGCACATCCATGCCCGACATGGAAAAGGTGATCGTTGCCGATGCTTCCACGGCATCGATGGACATCACGTCAAATGCGGGCAGCACCGGCTCTGCAGCCGGACCGAAGCTTTCCTGATGATACCGCGCCATGTCGAAACCGCCGGCTTCGAGCATGTCGCGCACATCGCGCATGAAACCCTCCGGACCACAGCAGAAGATCGTCCTGTCCTTGAAATCGGGCGACAGCAGCGGCAGCTTGGGCGCTTCCAGCCGCCCGCGAATGCCGGTCCACACCTGCCCCATCTCGTGTTCCTTGATCAGAAACGACAGTTTCAGGTTGGGCATGCAGCCGGTGAGGTATTCGAGCTCCCGCCGGAAGATGATGTCGCTGGGCCGGCGGGCGCAGGTGACGAAGCTGATATCGCTCTGCGGGGCGCAATCATGCATCCAGCGGGTCATCGACATCATCGGCGTGATGCCGGACCCGGCCGAGATGAACAGGTACTTTTCTCCCGGATGCCTGCGCATGGAGAAATCGCCGAGGGGACCGAAGGCCTTCAGCCGCATGCCCGGGGTCAGATGATCCAGCATCCAGCGGGTGCCGATGCTGTTCTCCTGCGCCTTGACCGTCACGGCAATGGTGAAGGGCCGTGACGGGCTGGAGGAGAGCGTATAGGTGCGCAGGACGGCTTCGGGCTGCACCGGCAGCTCGAAGGTCATGAACTGGCCCGGCTCATAGCGGAACCAGTTCTGGTTGTCGGAACGGAATGTGAAGGTCTTCACATTCGGCGCTTCCTCGATGATCGACAGACACTCCAGCAGATGCAGCCGGTCATTCCATGGCTGCATCTGGTCGAGGTGCGGGTAAGACTGAGGAACGCCCATGTTCATTGTGTACCTATGCTACCTTGCTGAGCCGCGTATCGCCGCCGGAAAGACGCTCTTCCATGAACGTGCAGTACCATTCGAGGAATTGCAGCACGCCGCCTTCATGCTCGGGCGAATAGGGTCCGGGCTCATAGGCGGGCGAGCGGATGCCGAAGGCGTTTTCCTCGACGATGCGGCGGTCCTGGTCATTGGTCTCAAGCCAGACATGCGTCAGTTCCTCGATGGTGTAGTCCACACCCTCGACCGCATCCTTGTGCACCAGCCATTTGGTGGTGACCTGCGTTTCATCCGGGCTGAGCGGCAGCACGCGGAAGGAAATGGCGTGGTCGCCGAGGACATGGTTCCATGTGGTCGGATAGTGGAACAGCAGCAGCGAGCCGATCTGCTTCTCGTTGACGCTGTTGCTGAGCTGACGGCCGACGGCGCGGCGCCCGCTCATCGTATAGCTTTCCGCATCACGCAGAAGCGGCACGCGGGTGGCGCGGTACTGGCCGTCATCCGACATGCGGAACGTGCTTGGCAGGCCTGCCGCTTCGCAACGCTGCCAATGGGCGGCGATTTCCGGATCGTCGGCGGCGCCCTGGACACCGCTCACGCTCGGCGCTTCCGGGAAGGTCTTGCACAGTTCGGGATGATTGGCCACACAGTGGTAGCATTCGCGGTTGTTTTCCCAGACCAGCTTCCAGTTGCCCTTCTCGACGATGGTGCTCTGAAAGGCGACCTTAGTTTCGGTGAGGTGGTGCGGTGCGAGATAGGGTTCGATCAGTGCGCGCGCCGCGCTGAAATCGACAGGATTCTGCGCCAGGCAGATGAAGATGTAACCGCCGACGCTTTCGCACGGCACCGGTTTCAAGCTGTGCTGGCTGGCGTCGAAATCATCGCCCATCTGGCGGGCGAACAGCAGGCGCCCGTCAAGCTCGTAGGTCCACTGGTGATAGGGGCAGACGAGCTTTGCCGACGTGCCGCGCTCGGCCGAACAGACGCGCGAGCCGCGATGGCGGCAGGAATTGTGGAAAGCCCGGATCTGGCCCTGGCGGTCACGCACGATGACAACGGGATAATCGCCGACCTGCACCGTGAAAAAATTGCCCGGCTTGGCGACTTCGCAATCATGGCCGATGAACAGCCAGTCGCGATAAAAGATGTTCTCCATGTCCAGCCGGAAATAATCCGGATCGGAGTAGAAGGCCTGTTCAAGGCCGTAGCCCGGTTTCCGGTTTCTCAGGTCCCGGAGCAGTTCGTTGCGTATATCCATGTCGTGTCCTCGCCTCGATGTTGCGAAAGAACTGACTGGTGGTGACGGAGGAAGAACGCCTGCACGGCCGGCCACCGGCCGATACCCGCGCAGAATCATGCTCCTTGATCGCCCACCGCGATCAGTCGGTTTTCATGTCCCGAGGCTGGTTTCCGGGCTCTGGAGTTGCCGTATCGGCTGTCACGACGCCTTCCCGGATTGTGGCCCAGTGGCTGTTATGCCGTGTTTCACTCCACTACCGTTGCGGGGGCAGCGCCGGGTTTCCGACCGGCTTCCCAATTCTCCGCTTCCCTAGAAAAGCGGCACCTCAAGTGCCCCGATAAAAGCATCCGCCACCCAAAAAGAATAGGTGCGGAAACGACATCGCATTTACGTAAGACGACACGTAGGGTGCCTGTACACTATGTCGCAGATTGGCGATCAAACGGCCACTGGTTCAATCCAGAACCACCAGTTCCTCGAAATGATTCATATCGGCGAAACTGCAGAATGCCGGCGGATTGAGTGCAATGACCGGCGATTCACGCCGGATGAATGCTAGGCAATCATCCAGAAGTTCCTGCCAGGCCCCGAGCCTCTCATCGGGAAAACGCGCGATGGGATAGGCCAGCGTGACATGGAAGACATAGGTGTCGTGATCAGGATGCCGGTAACCGAACGGCACAGCCAGTTCGTCGCGCCAGGCGCGCATGATGCGCTCGTCATATTCGCTCGCTCCCGCCACGGTGAGGCCGGCGGGCGTCACGTCGATCACCTCGACGTTGAACGGTCCGCAGCCCTCGAAATCCTGCAGGCGATCCACGTAAAGCCGCGTCATCTCGTCGATGCTTGTCTCCAGCGGAACGTCGTCGGGCCAGTAGGACGGGCGGCGGCGATATTCGATAATGCCCTGAAACAGCGTCATGTGCAGGCTGGAGACGGGGGTAAAGGCCAGCTGCCCGGCATCGGGCATCGCCAGCATCCGTTCGCGCACCGCAATGACCGAGGCTTCCGACTCGGAACCCTTCACCAGATGGCAGACAACCGTATTGCCGGGTTCCGGCTGAAAGACGCCCGCACTGTTGTAGCGCCTGCCGAGATGCACCGGCGGTTCCGGGTGCAGGCTGGCGGCAAAGCGGGCAAGCGAAGGCTTGATCAGGTCGAGCATGGGAACTCCGTGACGAGAGACGACAATGCAATCGCCATAGGACAGCTCTTTGTCAGGCAGATGAAGCCCCCGCCCATTTTGCTATGGCCGGTAGAGATATTCCTCGATCGACGCCTGTTTCATTTCAATCGAGAAACCCGGCAGCAACGGCGGCATATAGGCGGCATCCCGGATATGGCAGGGATCGACAAAATGCTCATGCAGATGATCGACATATTCGATCACCCGGCCCTCTTTCGTGCCTGACACGGCGATGTAATCGATCATCGACAGATGCTGCACATATTCGCAAAGGCCGACACCGCCCGCATGCGGCCAGACGGGCAGTTCATATTTTGCGGCAATCAGCAGCACGGCCAGCACTTCATTCAGACCGCCCATCCGGCACGAATCGATCTGCACCACATCGATGGCGCCTTCGGCAATGAACTGCTTGAACATGATGCGGTTCTGGCACATCTCGCCGGTCGCGACCTTCACAGGCTTGATCGCCTGCCGGATCTTGCGGTGACCCGCCACGTCATCCGGGCTGGTCGGCTCCTCGATAAAGAACGGCTTCACGAAGGCAAGCTTGTTGACCCAGTCGATGGCCTCGCCCACTTCCCAGACCTGGTTGGCATCGATCATCAGGATACGGTCCGGCCCAATCACCTCGCGGGCGATGGTCAGGCGGCGGATATCGTCTTCAAGATCGCGGCCGACCTTCATCTTGATGTGATTGAAACCGGCATCGACCGCTTCCTGGCAGAGGCGGCGCAGCTTTTCATCGGAATAGCCGAGCCAGCCTGCCGAGGTGGTGTAGCAGGGATAACCTTCCGCCTGCAGCGTGGCGATCCGTTCCTTCTTGCCGCTCTCCGCCTTGCGCAGGATGGCGAGTGCGTCCTCGCGCGTCAGCACGTCGGTGAGGTAGCGGAAGTCGACGATATCGACGATTTCTTCCGGCGTCATTTCGCCGACCAGCTGCCAGACCGGCTTGCCCGCTTCCTTGGCAAGCAAGTCCCAGACCGCATTGACCACTGCGCCCGTTGCCAGATGCATCGCGCCCTTGTCAGGCCCGATCCAGCGCAACTGGCTGTCGCCGGTGATGAAGTGCCAGAAACGGCCGGGATTTTCCTTCACCCAGTCCAGTTCCAGTCCGACGACGAGGTGCTTCATCGCTTCAATCGCCAGGCAGCAGATTTCATTGCCGCGACCGATGGTGAAAGTCAGGCCATGACCGGACAAAGCCGTGTTGTCCGTATCGAGGATGACATAGGCGGCGGAATAATCCGGGTCCGGGTTCATGGCGTCCGATCCGTCCAGGCTTTGCGAGGTTGGGAAACGGACGTCAAAGACGCGAAGATCGGTAATGCGGGTCACAATATGCCTCTTGATTGATGTTGCGGGCCAGACGCCGACTCAAATGTCGGCGCGTGCCACCTGTTTCTGGGTGCCAAGACCGTCAATGCCCAGCTCGATCACGTCACCCGCCTTGAGGTAGCGCGGCGGCTTCATGCCCATGCCGACACCGGGCGGTGTTCCGGTCGAGATGATGTCGCCGGGATGCAGCGACATGAACTGGCTGAGATAGGAGACGAGGAAGGCAGCGCCGTAGACCATGGTTTTCGTGGAACCGTTCTGCATGATCTCGCCATTGACCTTCAGCCACATGCCAAGATTTTGCGGGTCGGCCACCTCGTCCTTGGTCACCAGCCACGGGCCTGTCGGCCCGAACGTGTCGCAGGATTTGCCCTTGGTCCATTGCCCTGCCCGCTCCGTCTGGAAGGCGCGCTCGCTGACATCGTGCACGGTGCAGTAACCGGCGACGTAATCCAGCGCCTCGGCTTCATCAACATATTTTGCCGTGCGGCCGATGACGATGCCAAGCTCGACTTCCCAGTCGGTCTTTTCCGAATCGCGCGGAATGACCAGGTCGTCATTCGGGCCTGATATGGCCGATGTGGCTTTCATGAAAATGACCGGCTCCGGCGGCACGGCCATGCCGGATTCCGCCGCATGATCCGCATAATTCAGACCGATGCAGATGAATTTTCCGGTTCCGGCAACGCAGGGGCCGAGGCGCGGATTGCCGCCAACGGCAGGCAGGCTCTCTAAATCCAGCGCCGACAATTTTGCCAGCGCTTCCGGGTCGAGCACGGCCCCGGCAAGATCGCTCACCACGCCTGAAAGATCGCGGATATGCCCCTTGGCATCCAGCACACCGGGCTTTTCCTGTCCCGGTTCGCCATAACGTAGAAATTTCATCGTCTGTTCCTTCCGATTGCATGGGAGGAGGCTTCTGACAATTCATCCTGATGAGGAAGCTGGTGCGGTTTTCGAGAACCGGAGCGCAGTGGACATTTTCGTCCATGAGAGCACCGGAAGCGCAGAAAATCGCATCAGATGCCCATCAGGGTGGATTGGCAAAGTCTCCTAGACGGTCCAGCCGCCATCGATGTTATAGGCCTGCCCCGTCGTGTAGGTCGCACCGGCGAGATAGACGGCAAGGTCGGCAATTTCCTCCGGCAGGCCGAGACGGCCCATCGGCTGGCGGGCAATGAAAGCCGCGCGTGCGGCCTCGTAGTCGCCGCCCGCCCGCATGCGTTGTTCCAGCGACGGGCTTTCCACCGTGCCGGGGCAGATCGCGTTGCAGCGGATGCCCTGCGTGATGTATTCGGCGGCCACCGACTTGGTCAGGCCGAGCACAGCCGCCTTGGTGACGCCATAGGCGAAGCGGTTCGGCACGCCCTTCACGCTGCTGGCAACCGACGACATGTTGATGATCGCGCCATCGCCGCGTTCGATCATGCCGGGCAGGACGGCGCGGATCGTCCGGATCATCGCCCGGACATTGAGATCGAGGGCGAAATCCAGATCCGCATCGGGCATTTCAAGGATCGAGCCGCCATGCACGAAACCGGCACAGTTGAAGAGCACGTCAATCGGACCGATCTCTCCGGCAACCTGATTGACCTCTTCGGTTTTCAGCACATCCAGCTTGCGCGGTTTGATCCCCGCCTCCTGCGGCAGTGCATCGAGCAATTGCTGGTTGATGTCAGTGGCATGGACGATTGCGCCTTCGCGCGCAAAAGCCAGCACCGATGCGCGGCCGATGCCCTGCCCTGCCGCTGTGATCAAAACCCGCTTGCCTGCAAGCTTACCTGTCATTTCAAACCTCCATCTGGCACATTGAGGTGCCCGTCATATCAATTTGTTCTGCGCTCGGCGATCAGGATATGGTCGGCTGCGAGCACGACTTCATCGCGTTGGTTGAGAACCTCGCAGCGCTCGACCACGCGCCCGCTTCCCGGGCGTTTCGGATCGTCTTCCTTGGCGCTGATGGTCACGCGCGTGCGGATGGTGTCGCCGATGAAGACCGGCCGCACGAAACGCAGACGGTCATAGCCATAGGAGAACGCCACCGGATTGATCAGGCTGGCGGTGAGGCCGACACCGATGGAAAAGATCATTGTCCCATGCGCAACCCGCTGGCCGAACGGCGTGGTCTTGGCAAATTCGGCATCCATATGGTGCGGGAAGAAATCGCCGGTGTGACCCGCATGCACGACGAAATCGGTTTCAGTGATCGTGCGGCCCGTCGTGGTGCGCACGTGGCCGATGGCATAATCCTCGAAATAGATGGCCTGTTCCGACATTCACGCCTCCGGCTTTTGCGCCAGCGGCGTTGCCGGCGCCGCACTTGATTGATAGGCGGCCTCGACCAGCGCCATGGTATGCCAGGCGTCTTCGACCGAACTGACCAGCGCGGTGTCCTCGCCGTTGGCAAAGCGCTGCAGATTGGCCATGCGTCCGACAAAGGCATCGGGGAACCATGCGCCCTGCAGCGGAACATTGATCCAATCGGAGCCGCCCTTCGGATAGATCATCAATTCGTCCGGCTCGCCGCGCGGATAGTCGAGATTGACCCCGAGCTTGACATAGGCAGCGCCTTCGGTGCCGCTGATGCGGAACTCGCAGGCCTGAAACCTGCGCCCGAATTTGTGGTCATGATTGATCGACAGCGAGCAGCGCACCCGCTCGCCATAGTCGAGAATGGCGCTCGTGCGTGTCTGCGCCACCGCATGGCCGGGGTGCCCCAGTGTCTTCGCGTGCACGCCCAGCGGATTGCCGAGAATCTCGCGGATCACATCGATGTAATGGATCGAATGCATGGCGATCTCGACACGCGGCAAACCGTTGAGAAACGGCCATAGCGACCATGGCGTGTCCAGCGCCAGCCAGGCATCGAAATCGATGACCTCGCCCAGCCAGCCCTGCGCGATCGCATCTTTCAGCGCCAGCATCATCGGGGCGAATCGCAGCTGGAAATTGACGGCAGCGGTGATGTTGCGCTCCCGGCAGATCCTAAGAATTTCCGTGGACTGGGCAAGATCGCTGCCCATCGGTTTCTGGATCAGGGCGAAGGAACCCTCCGGCAGGGCTTTCAGCACATCCGCATGGCGTGCGGGCGGCGTCGCCAGATCGTAGATAGAATTTTCCACGGCCGTGGCTTCCGCCAGCGATGCATAGGCAGTCACATTCCATTCAGCGGCGATTTTCGCCGCCTTCGCCTGATCGGGATCGAACAGACCGGCGATGGGAAAGCCGCCTTTCCGGTAGGCCGGATAATGCGCGTCGCCGACGATGCTGCCCGCCCCGAAGGTCACGATGGGGCGCGGCTTCGCTGGAAGCGGCCAGCTCTGCTGCAGGGTGGATGGATTGAAGGGTTTTGCAGGTGTTTGCACGCGTCAGATACCCCCCTCTGTCCTGCCGGACATCTCCCCCACAAGGGGGGAGATCACATTGGCATGAACACTTTTGCGCAACAGGACATGTTTCAATTTTTGCGAAGACGGCAATGCAGGCTGATCTCCCCCCTTGTGGGGGAGATGGGCGGCAGCCCAGAGGGGGGTGAAAGGAGGCTTGTTCATTTGTATTCCTCAATCCAGATGGAAGACTTCATCCATCATCGCCCACCATTCGCCCGGCGCCCGCGTTGCCAGCGGCACCTGGCACGGCATGCAGACAGCCCACCATTCCTTGTTTTTGGGATCGGCAGCCATACGGGCCATGTCAGCCGCAAAATCCGTGCCGTGATATTCCCACGTGCCGAACAGGATATTCTCCGGCTCGCGCAGGAAGATCGTGTAGTTGCGGATGTTGCAGCTTGAGATGAGCGCCAGGATTTCCGGCCAGACGGCCGCATGCAGGCGCTTGTATTCCGCCACCCTGTCACCGTTCAGCCCGATCATCATGCCCATGCGCTGCATCAGCCTAACTCCGGATTTCCGTGGTGAATTCATCGATGCTGCGTGCCTTCACCGCATCCCAGTCCCAATCGATGCCGATGCCGGGTTCGGACGGCGCAATGGCATGACCATCTTCGATACGCATCTGTGTCTGTGTCAGGTCGTCCAGCTGCGGGATATACTCGACATACCTGCCGTTCTGCACCGCGCAGGTGAGGCTGACATGCAGCTCCATCAGGAAGTGCGGGCAGACCGGCATGTCAAAACTTTCCGCCGTATGCGCCACTTTCAGCCAGGGCGTGATCCCGCCGATACGGCCCACATCCACCTGCACGATGGAACAGGCGCGCTTCTGCATATATTCGCGGAAATGCCGGATCGAATAGAGCGATTCGCCGACGGCAACCGGCGTCTGCGTTGCCGCGGACAGGCGCACATGGCCGTCGATATCGTCAGCCGGCAGCGGCTCTTCCAGCCACGCCAGATCGATATCGCGCAGCACCTGCGAGCGCCTGATGGCCTCATCCAGCGTAAAACCCTGATTGGCATCGGTCATGATCTCGAAACCCGCACCCACCGCAGCGCGCACCGCCGACAGGCGGTCGAGGTCTTCGGAGCCGTGCGGACGGCCGATCTTCACCTTCGCACCCTTGAAACCCTTGGCTTTCGCCTGCAAGGCATCATCCACCAGCGCCTGTTTTTCAATGTGCAGCCAGCCGCCTTCGGTGGTGTAGAGCGGGCAGCGGTCTTTTGCCCCGCCCGCCAGTTTCCACAAAGGCAGGTTCTGCTTCTTCGCCCGCAGGTCCCACAAAGCGATATCGATAGCGGCGAGCGCAATCGCGGTGATCGCCCCAATGGTTGTCGCGTGGGTGGCAAATTCAAGCTCGCGCCAGATGGCCTCGATCTGGTCGGCATCCCTGCCGAGCAGGCGCGGCACCAGATGATCCGACAAAAGCCGCATCACCGAGGAGCCGCCCGTGCCGATCGTGTAGCTGTACCCCGTACCGACAGCGCCATCGCTGTCGGTGATGGTGACAATCGGCGTTTCCTGCGAAACAAAGCTCTGGATGGCATCGGTCCGCAGCACTTTCGGCGGCAGGTCGACCATCCGCAATTCGACGCGTTCGATTCTGGCCATGGTCAGCTCCGCAGGGTTTTGCCGGTTTCGGCCGAGAAGAGATGCGCCTGCGACAGGTCGAAACTCAGCTTGATGGTCTCACCCGCCGCGAGCGGGCGCGGATTGAGCATGCGCGATACCCATTCCTTTTCGCCGAGCGTGATGAACACCAGCGTCTCGTTGCCGAGCGGTTCGGTGATCGAAACCGGCAGCGACAGCTCGTGCACATCCGTCGCCTCGCCGGAACTCAAGCCATGGCCGGTCGGATAGATATCGTCGGGACGCAGGCCAAAAATGACCTTTTCGCCCGCAACCACCTTGTTGCGGAATTCGAGCGGCAAAGGCAGGCTCTGGCCGCCCTTCAGCACCAGCCTGCCGCCATCGACCGTGGCCTCGTTGAGGTTCATCGGCGGCGAACCGATGAAACCCGCGACAAAGCGCGTGGCCGGACGCTTGAACACTTCTTCCGGCGTGCCGACCTGCTCGATATGACCGTCCCGCATGATGACGATACGGTCGGACAGCGTCATGGCCTCGACCTGATCGTGGGTCACGTAGATCATGGTCGCCTGCACCTTGGCGTGCAGCCGCTTGATTTCGGTGCGCACCTGCGTGCGCAGCTTGGCATCGAGATTGGACAGCGGCTCGTCGAACAGGAACACTTCCGGCTTGCGCACGATGGCGCGGCCCATGGCCACACGCTGGCGCTGGCCGCCGGAGAGCTGGGACGGACGGCGATCCATGTACTTTTCCAGATCGAGAATGGCAGCCGCTTCATTGACGCGCTGGTCGATCTCCGCCTGCGGTACCTTGCCGATCTTCAGCGAAAAACCCATATTCTCGCGCACGGTCATATGCGGATAGAGCGCGTAGGACTGGAACACCATCGAGATGTTGCGGGCGCGCGGCGGCAGGTCGTTGACCGGCTTGCCGCCGATTTCGATGACGCCGTCGCTGATGTCTTCCAGCCCGGCAATCATGCGCAGCGTCGTCGACTTGCCGCAGCCGGACGGCCCGACCAGCGCGATGAATTCGCGGTCCTTCACCTCAAGATCAATGCCGTGGACAACATCCACGCTGCCGTAGCGCTTGACCAGCTTTTTCAGGGTTACGGGTGCCATTGGGAGAGCCTTTAACCTTTCACCGCGCCGAACGTCAGTCCGGACACCAGATGCTTTTGAATGATGAATGTGAGGGTCAGCGCCGGAACGATCATGACCACGGCGAGCGCACACATGCCGCGCCAGTCAATGGTGAATTCCGACGTGTAATCGAGCAGTCCGACGGGCAGCGTCTTCGAATTGACCGAGCGGGTGATCTGCGAGGCCAGCGCATATTCGTTCCACGAGGTGAGGAAGGCGAAAATACCTGCCGAGGCGATACCCGGACCCGCCAGCGGAAATTCCACCTGCCAGAATGCCTGCCAGCGCGTGCAGCCGTCGATCTGCGCGGCCTCGGCCAGATCCTTCGGCACCTGGCGGAAGAACCCGTCGATCAGCCAGATGGTGAAGGGCACGTTGAGGGCCACATAGATCAGGATCATGGAAAAATGCGTATCGATGATGCCGAGCCGGGCGAAAATCATGAACAGCGGCAGCGACAGCGCGATGCCGGGAACCGCGCGCGTCAGCATGAAGCCGAGGAAGACCGCCGACTTGCCCTTGAACTTGTAGCGGGCAAAGGCGTAGCCGCCCGCCATGCCGATAATGAGCGCAATGATGGTCGAGGTGATCGAAATGATCAGCGAATTGCGGAAATACTCCCAGACCGGGATGCCGCCCTGCCCGGCGCCGCCGAACATGGCGCGGTAGGCATCGAGCGAAATATCCTGCGGAATCCATACGGGCGGTTTGGCCATGATCTCGACGGTCGGGCGGAGCGAATTGAGGACGATCCACAGGCCCGGCAGGCAGATGACCAGCATGGCCAGGAACAGGCCGACGAGATGCAGGACTTTCAGGCCGCGGCGCTTGAGACGATGTGCGTTGTTCTGATCCATCTTACCACTCCGCTCCGATCTGCTGGCGCGCCGCGGCGAGCTTTCTGAAGAAATACACGGTGAACAGGATGGAGAGCAGGATCGAAATATAGGCCATGGCATTGGCCATGCCCATGCGCGCATCGCTGTAGGCGGTGCGGCCGACCAGCGTCCACAACAGTTCCGTGCGTTTGGCCGGACCGCCATCGGTCATGATCTTGACGATGTCATAGGCACGCGCCACGTCGAGCGAGCGGATGGTCATGGCGATCATGGCGAAGGGCATGAGGTAAGGCCAAGTGACATAGCGGAAGGTCTGCCACGGCGTGCAGCCATCGACACGCGCGGCTTCCACGGGCTCCTGCGGCATGGCCAGCAGGCCGGCAAGGATCAGGATCGCGAAGACCGAGGTCGAAGACCAGATTTCCGCGACAATGATCGAGAACAGCGCCAGATTGCCGTCGATCAGCCACGGGATGGCCGATGTGGTTATCCCCAGCGACTGCAGCACATTGTTGACGAAGCCGATATTGTCATTGAACAGGAATTTGAACTGAAAGCCGACGAGCACCGGTGAGAACATCATCGGGAACATCATCAGCGTGCGCAACAGACGCTGGCCGCGCGTGGCCTTGTTGACCAGCATGGCAACACCGAGGCCAAGGAACATTTCGGCATTCAGAGCGATGGTCAAAAGCAGAACCGTCCGCCCGAACGCCGTCCAGAATTCCAGGCTGGTCAGCGCGCTCACATAGTTGCGGAAGCCGATGACAACCCAGATCGTCTCGGGTTTCGTCAGCCGGAACGGCGTGAAGCTGGAGTAGAGCGAAAACAGCAGGGGCAGGACGATGACGGCAGCCAGAACGATAATGGCGGGCAGCAGCAGAAGCGTCGGCGCTGATAATTTGGGAAATTTCATCTGGAGTATGGGCCTTTTAATCTCTGCTCCCGGATAGGTTGCATGCGTTACCCCCTGTCCGGCAGGATAGAAGCGGGGTGATATCCATCACCCCGCCTCCCAACCGCATCAAAGCTTGCCGGCATCCTTGAGAATATCGGTTGCCTTCTGGGCAGCGGTGTCGAGCGCTTCCTTGGAGGTCTTGTCGCCAAGGATGGCGGCCTGCAGCTCCGGATAGACGGCGTTGGAAATCTCGATCCATTCGGCCAGCGGCGGAACCGGGAAGGCATTCTTCGCCGCTTCCTGGAAAGCCGCCAGAACCTCCGTCTTGTACGGATCGCTCTTGGCCTGATCGATATCCCAGGCCCAGACCGCCGTGCGGGTCGGCAACGGCCCGGCCTTGGCTTCCAGCTTCTGGCTGTCTTCATTGGTCAGCCACCAGACGAGCGAAGCGGCGGCGTCCTTGTTGGCGCAGGCTTCCGTGACCGAGAAGCCGTGGCTGCCGGACCAGCCGGTCCGCTTGCCCGATGACCCCGCCGGTTGAACCTTGACGCCGACATTGCCGGCAACCTTTGAGGACTTCGGATCATTGAAGAAGCTTGCCCAGCCCGGCCAGTCCAGATTGATGGCAATGGAGCCGGAGGCAAAGCCCTGGCCAAGATCGTCCCACAGATAGTTGGTTGTACCGGCGGGAACAGCCTTGGCCTTGTAGAGATTGACGAACCAGTCGAGCGCCTTGATGCCCGCGGCCGAATTGAAGGCGGGCTTGCCGTCCTTGTCGATGTACTCGCCGCCCTCGGCAACCAGCATTTCATAGAAGCGGCCGTTGATCGCCTCTTCCTTGCCGGCAAATTGCGTGCCGTAGAAATCCGGCGCCTTGGTGAAGAACAGCGCCTGATCCGTCACCTGCTGCCAGGTATCGGGCGGTGTCAGCTCATAGCCATACTTGGCCTTGAAGGCCTTCTTGTTGGCTTCGTCGGCATAAATGCTCTTCTGGTAGTACAGCGCGGAAACGTCGAACTGCGCGCGCGGCAGCATCACCAGCTTGCCGTCGAGGGTCGAGGCCTTGATGTTGGCCGGCACGAAAGCAGCGACTTCCGCCGCCGGTATCAGCGGCGTCAGATCCGTATAGATGCCCGGATATTGCGGCGCAAAGGATGAATGGTTCGAACCGACGCACCACTTCAGGCTGCCCGAAGCGATATCCGACTTGATCTCCTTGTCGAGCTCGAAGTGATTCTTCTTGGACAGGATGTTGACCTTGGCGCCGGTCAGCTTCTCCCATTCGCCGATACGCTCATACAGCGGCTCATATTGCTGGCCGCCGATCAGTTTGGCGTCGATGGTGACGCCCTCGAACTTGCCCGGCAGTTCAGCGCCAAAGGCAAGGCTTGTGCTCAAAAGCGCAATAGCGCCGGCCGAAACACTGGCTAGCAGGTTTTTCATGCAGTTCCTCCCAACATCCAGAGTGCCGCCTCCCGGCACTTTTCTTCACCCATATATGGGCGTGTCATTCATATACAAACATTTACAGGCTTGACCGTCAAGCGCGGAAACGCTTTCCTATGAAGATAATCTTCGTATATGCATTGGGTGAAATGAGGGGATAACCATGTTGGAAGAAGACGACAGCGACCGGTATCGCGCCCCGGCACTCGACAAGGGACTGGACATTCTCGAGCTGCTTTCGGGCATTGATGGCGGCCTCACCCAGGCGGAAATTGCCAAGCATCTTGGCCGCAGTCCCAATGAGTTCTACCGCATGCTCGACCGGCTGGTCCGGCGCGGCTATGTCACCCGGCTCGAGGGCGACCGCTATTCCCTGACCCTGAAACTCTTCGGCCTCGCCCAGCTGCATGCCCCGGTTCGCCGGCTCGCCTCCTATGCCACGCCGCTGATGCGCGATCTTGCGGTCCTGACCAAGCAGGCCAACCAGCTCAGTGTGTTTGACCGGGGTGCGGCCGTCGTCATTGCCCAACAGGAGGCGCCTGATTATTGGGGCATTTCCATCCGCGTCGGCTCGCATATCAGCCTCTTCAACACCGGCTCCGGTCATGTGCTTCTGGCGTTCCGCTCGGATGAGGAACGCGCCATGATGATTGCCGAATATGAAAAACATGCCGACGACATTGCCCAGCCTGCGGATTTTCGCGAGCGGCTCGACCATATCCGTGCGCGCGGCTATGAGATCATGCCCAGCGCCCAGACCGCAGGCGTCTACAATATATCCGCGCCAATCCTGGGACCCGATGGGCGGTCCATCGCGGCCCTGACCTGCCCCTATATCAAGCTCCTGAACATCCCCGACGCGCCGGACGTTGATCAGGCGCGCGAAATGCTGGTGACGACAGCACACAAACTCTCCGAGCTTGCGGGCGCGGATGTCATCCATTCCAGCGTTGTGCGCCACGCGTGAACGGGAGCAGATCAGGCATGTTCATCGATACACACCTTCATCTCATCGACCAGTCGGCCCTGCATTATCCTTGGCTTGCCGGTGTCGAGGCACTCAACCGGGATTTTCTCTACGGCGAATATGCGCTGCAGGCGCAGCGGGCCGGAATTACCCGGGCGCTGCACATGGAAGTGGATGTGACCCCATCCGAAATCCAGACCGAAATTGACTACGTCGCGGGCCTTTCGAAGGGTGAAGGCAGCCTGATTGCCGGGGCGATTGCCGCCTGCCGCCCGGAAGAGGCCGGCTTTTCCGCCTACCTTGAACGCCAGCGGGCCAACCCGTTCGTCAAAGGCTTTCGCCGCATCCTGCACACCATGCCGGACGATCTGTCGGAGAGTTCCCTCTTCCGCGACAATATCCGGCGTATGGGCGGATCGGGCCTGACCTTCGATCTGTGCGTGCTGCCGCGCCAGACGGACCGGGCGATCACACTGGTTGATCTTGCTCCTGATGTGACCTTCATTCTCGATCATTGCGGCGTGCCTGACATCAAGGGCGATGATTTCGCCGTCTGGCGCGGCGGGATCACCGAAATCGCCAAACGCCCCAATGTCATCGCCAAGATTTCCGGCGTCGTTGCCTATGCCGATGCGCAATGGCAGGCGGAAACGCTCAAACCCTATGTGCACCACGTCATCGGCAGTTTCGGCTGGGACCGGATTGTCTGGGGCAGCGACTGGCCGGTCTGCACGCTGGGCGGCGGCCTTGCCACATGGATCGCCGCCACGCACGCACTGGTTTCGGGATGCAGCGAAAGCGAAAAGACCAAACTGTTTTCCGGTAACGCCGAGCGGGTGTGGACGCTTTAGGCGTTGGTTCACCTCCCCCCCCCTCTGGTAGGGCAGAGGGGGGTGATAAACCATCCGCAAGCTCAAATCCCTTGCCTGCCAGGCCCCGGCGCTTTACCTCTGGTCACCAGCAGCACAACCAATGGCGGGAGATACAATGGCAGCGGAGCTTCACGGACCGGACCTTCTCAGTGCCGTCGTGCTTTTGGGAGCAGGCGTTGTCGCCGTGCCCGTCTTCAAGCGGCTCGGGCTTGGTTCCGTCCTCGGCTATCTCGCCGCCGGTCTGGTGATCGGGCCTTTCGGCCTTAAATTCTTCTCCGATCCGCAGACGATCCTGCACGTCGCCGAACTTGGCGTCGTCATGTTCCTCTTCATCATCGGCCTTGAGATGCAGCCCTCCCGCCTCTGGGGCCTGCGCAAGGAGATTTTCGGCCTTGGCGCCCTGCAGGTCGGCGTGTGTGCACTCCTGCTCACCGGGGTTGGCATCGCCACCGGCTTTCCCGTCGCCATATCCTTCGTCGCCGGTGCCGGTTTCGTCCTGACGTCGACGGCCATCGTCATGCAACTGCTGGAAGAGCGCGGCGAGATATCGAGCACCAAGGGCCAGCGCATGGTCTCGATCCTGCTGCTGGAAGACCTTGCCATCGTGCCGCTTCTCGCCCTCGTCGCCTTCCTCGCGCCGATCGCCGCCACCGACGCGCCGCCGTCGGGCCTGCGCTGGATGGATATCGGCATTGGTGTCGGCGCGGTCGTCGGCCTCATCGTCGCCGGCCGTTACCTGCTCAATCCCCTCTTCCGTTTCCTCGCCCAGTCGCGGGCACGCGAGGTCATGACCGCCGCCGCGCTCCTCGTCGTGCTCGGCGCCGCGCTCGTCATGCAGGTCAGCGGCCTCTCCATGGCGATGGGCGCTTTTCTTGCCGGTGTCCTCCTGTCCGAATCCACCTTCCGGCATCAGCTCGAAGCCGATGTCGAACCGTTCCGCGGCATCCTGCTCGGCCTGTTCTTTCTCGCCGTCGGCATGTCGCTGGACCTGAGCGTCGTCACCACCAACTGGCGCAGCGTGCTGTTCTATGTCGCCGCCTTCATGGTGGTGAAGGGCATCGCGATCTATATCGTCGCCCGCCTGATGCGCTCGTCCCACACGGAAGCGCTGGAGCGCGCCGTCGTGATGGCGCAGGGCGGCGAATTTGCCTTCGTGCTCTATTCCACCGCCACCTCGGTCGGCATTCTCGATGGCCGCGCCAATGCCATGCTGACGGCCATCATCATCATCTCCATGGTGCTGACCCCGATCGCCATCATCGGCCTGCGCTATATCCTGCCGCGCGAAAAACAGTCGCTCGATGGCGTCGATGTCGCGGAAGGCCTGTCGGGCAGTGTCCTCGTCATCGGCTTCGGCCGGTTCGGCCAGATCGCCAGCCAGCCTCTGCTGATGCGCGGCGTCGATGTCTCGATCATCGACAATGACATCGAAATGATCCAGGCGGCAGCCGAATTCGGCTTCAAGGTCTATTACGGCGACGGCACCCGTCTCGATATCCTGCATGCCGCCGGCGCAGGCCGCGCGCAAGCCGTCCTCATCTGTGTCGACAAGCCTGACACCATTCTCGCCATCGCCGAGCATATCAAGGCGGAATATCCGCTTGTGCAGGTCTATGCCCGCTCCTTCGACCGCGGCAACACGCTGGCGCTGATCAAGGCCGGTGTCGAGTATCAGATCCGCGAAACCTTCGAGTCCGCTTTGTCATTTGGCGAGAACACGCTCATCGGCCTCGGCGTCGCGCCAGAGGAAGCAGCGGAGATCATCGGCGACGTGCGCCAGCGTGATGCCGAACGCCTCGACCTGCAGCTTGCCGGCGGCATCCATGCCGGCAATGACCTGATGAAGGGCAATGCACCGGTTCCAGGACCCCTGGTCAAACCTCGGCAATCCGGCCGGGCTCTGAGCGAAGAAACCGCCCGCGTGCTGCCGGCGGCGCAAACCGCCGACAGTGCAAACTGATTGCAACCACCATGGAAGGACAAGCAATGGCTGAAACCGATCAGGCGATCATCGACGGTATTGTCGGCTTCTGGCGCAAGGCCGGTGCCGACGCCTGGTTCAAGAAGGACGCGGCGTTTGACGAAACCTTCCGCCAGACCTTTCTCGACAGGCATTTCGCCGCCGCCCGGCGCGACTATAACCACTGGATCGAGACCGCCGATGGCGCGCTGGCATTGATGATCCTGCTTGACCAGTTCCCGCGCAATTGCTTTCGCGGCACCGGTCACATGTATGCGACGGACTCGCTGGCGCGCCATTACGCCGGAGAGGCGCTGGAAAGAGGCCACGATCTTGCCCTCGAGCCGTCCGTGCGCGGCTTTCTCTATCTGCCCTTCATGCATTCGGAAGATATCAATGAGCAATTGCGCTGCGTGAAGCTTTACACCGCATCGGCCCCGAGCCAGCTCGAATGGGCCGAAGATCATTACAATATCATCCGCCGGTTTGGCCGGTTTCCCCACCGCAACGCCATTCTCGGGCGGAAATCCACGCCGGAAGAACAGACTTTCCTCGATGCGGGCGGCTTTGCCGGGTAGGCGGATTTCCTGCCCCGCTGCCGAATTTTCGCCACATCCTCTTGAACGCAGCCGTGCAGACTGCCATTATAAGCGCACCTGGCACCCGTAATTTTCACCAATGACGCCAGTCAAACAGGGACTGACCGCGCCTCGATGCCGGACGAACAATCTGAAGAGCCTCCAAGTCCGGACTTGCGAAGCAAGCTGACTCTGCCCGTGCAGCGTCAGCAACAACTCCCGTTTATCTCCCCAAAATTCGATTTGGCCTGCATTGCGGGCGGATGTGCGCTGGCTTTCCCAGCCGCATCCGCACGCCATGCCGTGCACTGACCCGTATCTCTTAGAAGGAACCGACTTCCCAATGGAATGGATTGCCGACCCCAATGCCTGGATTGGTCTCGCCACGCTGATCGTGCTCGAGATCGTACTCGGGATCGACAACCTCGTCTTCATCGCCATCCTTGCGGACAAGCTGCCGCCCAGCCAGCGCAACCGCGCGCGCATCGTCGGCCTGTCCCTCGCCCTCATCATGCGCCTGGCACTGCTCGCCTCCATCTCCTGGGTGGTGACGTTGACCACGCCGCTTTTCAGCGTGGCGGGCTTCGGTTTCTCGGGGCGCGACCTCATCCTGATTGTCGGCGGCCTGTTCCTGCTGTTCAAGGGCACCATGGAGCTGCACGAGCGCCTTGAAGGCCATATGTCCGCCAAGGAATCCAATGGTGTCCATGCGGTCTTCTGGCAGGTCATCGCCCAGATTGTCGTGCTCGACGCCGTCTTCTCGCTCGACAGCGTGATTACCGCCGTCGGCATGGTGAAATATCTGGAAGTCATGATGATCGCCGTCGTCATCGCCGTGGGCGTGATGATGCTGGCCTCCAAGCCGCTGATGGCCTTCGTCAGCCGTCATCCGACCGTTGTGATCCTCTGTCTCGGCTTCCTCATGATGATCGGCTTCAGCCTGATCGTCGAAGGCTTCGGCTTCCATATTCCGAAGGGCTATCTCTACGCCGCCATCGGCTTCTCCGTGCTCATCGAAGCTGCCAATCAGGTTGGACGGCATAACCGCGACAAGCGCATCACCACGATGGATCTGCGTGACCGCACGGCAGGCGCGGTGCTGCGCCTTCTGGGCGGCGGCCGGACCGGCGATGCCAGCCACCACTCGGATGCGCTGGATGTGATTGCCGAGCAGACAGCCGCCGGTGAAGTCTTCCATCCGGAAGAAAAGGAAATGATCCGCGGCGTACTCGACCTGGTGGAGCGTCCGGTGCGCTCCATCATGTCGCCGCGCAACGAGGTCGAATGGCTTGACCTTGATGAAACCAACGAGGAACTGCTGGCGGAAATCCGCACGCTCTCCCATAGCCGCGTGGTCCTCGCCCGGGGACGGGTCGATGAATTTGTCGGCGTCGCCCTGACCAAGGACCTGCTGTTCGCCATTCTCGACGGCGGCAAGATCGACTGGGACAAGGTCACCCGCCAGCCGCTGATCCTGCATGAAAATGCCAATGTCCTGCGCGTCATGGAGCAGTTGCGCGGCACGACGGTGCAGATGGCGATTGTTCTCGACGAACATGGCTCATTCGAGGGCGTGGTCACGCCAACCGACATTCTCGAGGCCATTGCCGGCGACTTCCCGGACGAAGGCGAGGAAAGCCCGATCCTCGAGCGGTCGGAAGACGGCAGCATGGTGGTGGACGCCTATATCGACATCCGCCGCCTCGGCGGTCTGATCGAACGCGATCTCGTCGATGACGGCGACCGCTACACGACGCTGGCCGGTTACATCCTGTGGAATCTCGGCCACATCCCGGCCCAGGGCGAAAAGCTGAAAGTCGATGATTACGCGTATGAAATCGTCGAAATGGACGGCCGCAACATCGGCAAGGTGCGGATTTCGCCCACGGAGACGGCGGCTTATATTTGATCCTGCCCAAAAATATTCCCGCCCCGGCTGACCCCGGGACGGGAATGAGGCATCGCCCGTCAACACGACGCGATGGATTTGGCCAATGGTCCCAACGGTGTGATCGTCGTATTTATCGTGCGACGCGCAAGCGATAACCCGATCAATCCGGCCAAAATCAGGCGGCCTGCCGCGCCCAGCTGGGAAATGGGTCGAACAGGTCCTCCCATTTACCCGGCGTGAACGCCTCCGCATCCACCAGGCACGCGTCCAATTGCGCCCGCAGATGCACTTCGTTCATCGGATCGACTCCGATGAAGACAATCTCCTGCCGCCGGTCGCCCCAGACCTTGTGCAGGTAGGGTTTCATGGATTTCAGCCATTCCGGATGCTCCGGCCAGCGGTTGCGCGGGATCGACGACCACCACAGGCCGCGTTTTTCCGCGCGCACCAGCGCACCCGCCTGGCTCAGTTCGCCGACGTAATCCGGCCGCGTCGCCAGCCAGAAGAATCCCTTCGAGCGGATGACGCCGGGCCAGTTCTTGTCGAGAAAGGCCTGGAATTTCTGCGGATCGAACGGACGCCTCTCCCGGTAGACGAAGGAGCGGACGCCATATTCCTCGGTCTCCGGCACATGGTCGGCAAAGCCGTTGAGTTCCTTGAACCAGAGCGGATGCTCCTGCGCCTTGTCGAAGTCGAACAGGCCGGTACTGAGCACCTCATCCAGCGGCACGTCGGCAAAATCCGTCTCGATGAGTTTTGCATCCGGGTTGAGCGCGCGGATGATCTTGCGCGCCAGATCGCGGTCGTACAGGGACGAGTCGGAAATCTTGTTGAGGATGATGACATCGGCAAACTCGATCTGATCAACAAGCAAATCCACCAACGTACGGTTGTCGGTATCGCCGAGCGATTCACCCCGGTCCTTCAGAAAATCCGCCGAGGCGTAATCCTTCAGCAGATTAGCCGCGTCGACCACGGTCACCATGGTGTCGAGCCTTGCCACATCGGACAGGCTGCGGCCGTTCTCATCACGGAAATCGAAGGTCGAGGCCACCGGCAACGGTTCGGAAATGCCGGTCGACTCGATGAGGAGGTAATCAAAACGTCCCTGCTTGGCCAGGGCTTCCACCTCCTGCAGCAGGTCATCGCGCAAGGTGCAGCAGATGCAGCCATTGGTCATTTCGACCAATTGTTCATCGGTGCGCGAAAGATTGGCGCCGCCGTCGCGTACAAGCGCGGCGTCGATGTTCACCTCGCTCATATCGTTGACGATGACGGCAACGCGCCGCCCCTCGCGGTTGTTGAGAATATGGTTGAGCAAAGTGGTCTTGCCGGCTCCGAGAAAGCCCGAGAGCACCGTGACCGGAAGGCGGTTGGGTATGGCTGTGTTGTGCATGGCTATTGCCCTCTTGGAATGGCCTGCCGCGAGGGCCGCAGCAGGCCGGATAACGTCAGTCGTGAACTTCGCCGGAGCCGCCGACGGCCACGACATTGAAAGGCTTGCCTTCGAGTGCGACCTCGCGGTCCTTCGCGAAGGCGGCCGCCTTGATCACGTGCAGACGGCTCTTCAGGGGATCGCTGACGATGATCTCGTCACCGGCAACGGCGATGCGCGGCCGCGGCAGGCTCCAGTGACCATCCATGCTGTAGGGTTCCGTCAGCTTGATCGACTGTTCGATTTTGGCGGTAATGACATTCAGCTGATGCAGCTGCCCGTCCTCGGTGAAGATGTAGGCGAACCGCGGGCGCGCCGAATCGACGGCGAAATGCACGCGGCGGGCGGGCAGTTCGATCCGGCGGAACGGTTCGGCATTGCCCGGCTCGACCAGCACCACCGCCTGCGGACCGTAATTGCCGAGGAAATACTGCAAGCCCTTGCCGCCGAGAAGCGTGGTGATCTTGCCGTCAGGCAGCGATGACGCATAGGCGAGATGGTTGATCTCGGGCGCATCCGCGCCGGATTTGACCAGAAGCAACCCGGTCTTGCAGGCGATGGCCAGAATATTGCCGGACGACGCTTCCCCATGCAGGTCGGGACATGCATGCAGCGCGCCGACGGGATAGCCGTCGCCGCCGAGAACCTTGATGCCGATGGGGAGCTCATCCACCGGCTTTTCCGGGTGCGGCTCCGTCACCAGCACCGCGCCACCATAGGAGACGGCAACGCCGTGATGCGGTGACGCGAGCTTGATGCTGCGCACATCGGTTTTTCCGGCAAGCACATCCTTTTCCCTGACGACCTTCACCACGCCATCGCCGTCAAAGAACTGGGCGATGTTGCCGTTGTGATCGACGAAGTGCGAAGGCCGCTGGCCTTCCAGCTTCAGATCAAGCAGTTTCGGCGCCTCGACCTTGAGATCGCCATGGGCGCCGTGGTCCTCGACGGCAATCCCGGTCGACAGGACCGCCACCTCGCCGCCGTCCCGCTGTACCGCAAAAATTGTTTTCCCGCTGTCGGACAGCGACAGCCCGGCCGGTGCCTTCACCTTGAACGTATCGACAATCCCGCCGGTTCGCGGGTCGAGCACGCGGATGGTCGGCTCCGCATGATCGGAGACGAAAACGCGCCAGGCGGTCTGCTCATTGGCCAGTGCGGGCAAGGCGGCAAAGCCGAGGACCATGGCGAGGGGCAAAACTTTTTTCAGATGTCGTGACATGCTTGTTCCTTATGCGTCGTGGGAGTCCGCTGAGATAATGTAATAACATTACATTCGTGCCAATGAAAAAAGCGGAGTCATCCCCCGCTTTTTCCGCTTCGGCCGATCAGCTGCCGAGAATGGCCTTTTTGAAGGCGCTGATATTGTGGTGCATCATGTCGATATAGGTGCTGGCGCCTTCGCCCGGTTCCGACAGGGCATCGGAAAACAGTGTGCCGCCGACATTCAGCTTGGTCTCGCTGGCGATCTGCTCTATCAGGCGCGGGTTGGTGATGTTCTCGACGAAGATCGCCGAGGCCTTGTCTTCCTTGACCTGCTTGATCAGCGCGACGACATCGGCAGCGGACGGCTCCGCATCCGTTGAAAGACCTTCGGGCGCCAGGAACTTCAGCCCGTAGGCATGCTCGAAATAGCCGAATGCATCGTGGGAGGTGATGATCAGGCGCTTGGCCTCCGGAATGGCGGCAATACCGGCCTTCACGTCGATCTCGGTCTGATCCAGCTTCTTCGTATAGTCCGCACCATTCTTCTTGTAGGTGTCGCAATTCGCCTTGTCGGCATTGCAGAAGGCATCAACGATGTTCTTCACATAGATCTTGGCATTGGCAATCGACTGGAACGCATGCGGGTCGAATGCACCGTGGTGGTGATGTTCGCCGCCGGCCTCCGCGTGCCCTTCCTCTTCTTCCTGCGCCTTGAGCGGTTCGACACCCTTGGTCAATTCGACAATGGGCGCCTTGGTGCCGCTGGCCTCGACCAGACGCGGCAGGAAGCCTTCAAACCCCAGGCCATTGACCAGAACGACATCGGCCTTTGCCAGTGCCGCCGCATCGGAAGGCTTGGGCTCATAGACATGGCTGTCGCCGTTCGGGCCGACGAGGTTGGTCAGGGAAATCTTGTCGCCGCCGACATTCTTGGCAAAATCCTCGATAATGGAAAAGCTGGAAACAACCTTCAACTCGGCAGCAAAGGCCGTGGAAGAACCCGCACCAAGTAATAGTATAACGTTTAAAGCCGTGGCGAATGTGAAAGCCTTGTGCATTGATAGTCTCCTTTATCTGGGTTTAGGCGGTTCTGTGGCGGTGGGAACGCATGCGGCTGCTGAGAACGCCGCGTGAGCCGGCAAGAATGGAGGCGATATACATCGCGCCAGCGGAAAGGATGATCGCCGGGCCGGACGGCAGGGCGAAATGATAGGAGATCAGCAGGCCCGCGATGCAGGATATGACCCCGATAAGAATGGCGACGGCGCACATCGGGCCGACACGGGTCGTCCAGAAGCGGGCGCCGGCGGCAGGCAGCATCATCAGGCCGACCGACAGCAGCGTCCCGAGCGCCTGGAAGCCGCCGACGAGATTGAGCACCACCAGCGCCAGGAAGATGAAATGCACGGGCGTGCCGATGCGGCTGACCGAGCGCAGGAACAGGGGATCAAGGCACTCGGCCACCAGGCCGCGCCAGAAAATGGCGAGGGTCACGATGCTGACGCCGCAGATCAGGCCGATCAGGCTCAGCGCTTCGTTGTTGAGGGCAAGGACCGTGCCGAACAGCACATGCATCAGGTCGACATTCGAGCCGCGCAGCGAAACGATCATCACCCCCAGCGCGAGGGATATCAGGTAGAAGGCAGCCATCGAGGCGTCTTCCTTTTGGATGGTGAAGCGGGACACCGCCCCGGCGCCAAGCGCCACGATCACCCCGGCGATCAGCCCGCCAATGGTCATCGGCACGATCTGCAATCCGTAGAGCAGGAAACCGGCGGCAGCACCCGGCAGGATGGCATGCGACATGGCATCGCCGGTCAGGCTCATCCGCCGCAGCATCAGGAACACGCCGACGGGACAGGAGCTGAGCGACAGCGCCAGCGAACCGAGCAGGGCGCGCTGCATGAAGCTGTAGTCGACGAAGGGTGCGATGAGAAAATCATACATCCGGATCAGGCCCCTGCCCGGCTGTGGCCATCATGATGGGCATGGTGCGGATGATCATGCACATGATCATGATTGTGACCGCCGGCGGCGGACGATTGCGCGTCATCCTCGCACCAGGGCGCACTCTCGGCCCAGGCCTCATGGAACTGGCGGGCATGCAGCAGGTTTTCAGGACGAAGCGTCTCCCGCGAGGCACCCCAGGCAATGGGCTTGCGCGCCAGAAGCAGGGTTTCGGGGAAATGCTCCCGCACCAGGTCGAGATCGTGGACCACGACCATGATGGTGCGCTTTTCGCCGTGCCAGCGCTTGATCAGCGCAATGAGATCGCCAACCGTTTTGGCATCGATGGCATTGAACGGTTCATCGAGCAGGATCAGATCGGCATCCTGCACCAGCACCCGGGCAAACAGGGCGCGCTGCAATTGCCCGCCGGAAAGACTGTCGATGGGGCGCTTTTCAAAGCCGCCCAGCCCGACACCCATCAATGCCCTTGAAACCTGCTCGCGATCGCCGGCGGTAAAGCGGCCAAGCAGGCCGCGCTTCGGCCACAGCCCCAGGGAAACGAGATCGATGACCCGTGCCGGAAACGAGCGGTCCAGCTCCGATTGCTGCGGCAGATAGGCGACACGGATGTCCTTCTCGACCACGACGGAACCCGACATCGGCTTGAGAACACCGACGATACCCTTCATCAGCGTCGACTTGCCCGAACCGTTCGCCCCCACGACGGCGGTCAGCGACCCGCGCTCAACCACGCCGCTCAGGTGATGAACGGCCGGATGGCTGCGATAGCCAAGGGTAAGGTCACGAAAGGTCAGGCATTGGTCGGTCATGATACATCCGCATGCACGTGATAAGGGAAGTTCAACGGCTCACACCCATCACGTGTTTTCTTGACGTCTCGATATGTGATGTTATTACATTAGTCAACAATGGCGATTTTGAGAACGGGACAAATAATTTATCCACTGGCAGTCAACAGCGCCGCCACCTATCTTAAGGAGAGCAGATTTTGCGAAAAGAGACTTGTTTGCCGCTGTTTCACGCGATAGCTGCTTGGAAGTGCACTTTCAGGAGACCCGAAGGCAATGACAACCGCCCATGAGCTGACGAAGAACCAGGCGCTGGTGTTCAATACGTTGTCGCGCGCCGAAGGCCCCTTGAGCGCCTACACCATCCTCGACCAGCTGCGCGGCGACGGTTTCCGTGCACCGCTGCAGGTCTACCGCGCCCTGGAAAAACTGCTCGACTACGGCATGGTCCACCGCCTCGAAAGCATCAATGCCTTCGTCGCCTGCGCGCATCCCCACAATCACAGCCACAATCATGGCATGATCGCCTTCGCCATCTGCGAGAAATGCGGGCAGGTCTCGGAATTTTCCGACGATGTCATCACCCAGAGGGTCCGGGAATGGACCTCCCAGAACGGGTTCAAACAGACCAAGACGACAATCGAAATCCGCGGCGTCTGCGCCGCTTGCGGCACCGCCTGATCAGGCCTTGTAGGCCTTGAGAAACAGGTCGACGCCCGCCGTCACGGTCTTGCGGATCTGCTCCGGCTCCGGTTCCAGCTCCATCTGGCCGAACAGGCGGCGGCGCAGCAGGCCCGAATGGAAGAGGTCTGAAAGCTGATAGGCTGCCAACTCCGTATCCTCGATCGCGAGAGATCCGGCAGCGACATGTTTGTCCAAAAGCGCGCGCATCAGGGCAAGACCCTTTTTCGGCCCCTTTTCGTAAAAGCTGGAACTCATGGAGGGCATGCGCTCCGCCACGCCGATGATGACGCGCTGCGCCCGGATACCGGCATTCGATGTAATCAGCGTCGACAGTGAGATGCCGAACTGGATCAAGGCTTCGCGCAGGTCGCTGTTATTGCTCTCCAGCGCCTGGTAGATGCCGTCGAACAGTGCCGCCTTATATTGCTGGCACAGATCGATGAACAGCTCTTCCTTGTTGTTGAAATAGACATAGATCGTGCCCTTGGACACGCCCGCCTCACGGGTGATGTCATTCATGCTGGCCGCATCGAAGCCCATCTGCGAGAAGACGCGATTGGCCCCATCCAGTATCTGCTGCCGTTTGACGGGGTCCTGCCCTGCGGCCAGACGGCCGGGGCGTTCGGAAGCGGTCATGCCTGGGTCCACAACGGATGCCTTGGTAGACGACATATTAGTCAAGTTTCCTCATTTTTGATTCTTTTTCGAACCAAGCGGTTCGATCCCCTTGATATGCGCTCTCATTTGCGCTATGTCAACGATCGAACCGATTGGTTCAATCAGTTTTCAGATTGAACATCTGTAGAAAGAGCCCTCTATGTCCGCGCCGAAATCCACCAACGAGGCTGAGATTCGTCAGTTCCCTGCACCTGCCCCTGCTTCCAAGGTGGAAGCACCGGCGAAAAGTGAAGCCCCGCAGCATGAGGTGGCCGCCACGACCCCGGCACCGCCAAAACGCTCGGTGAAGCGCTTCATATTGCCCGTCATCATTGTCGCTGCCGTCGGCGCCGGTGCCTGGTATGGCCATGAATGGTGGACAACGGGCCGCTTCATGGTCTCGACAGACGACGCCTACATCCAGGGCGACATCACGGCCATTGCGCCGAAGATCACCGGCTATATCGATACGATCAACGTCGTTGCCAACCAGCGCGTCAAGGCGGGCGATCCGCTGATCACACTCGACAATGGCGACTATACCATCGCGGAAGAACAGGCCGAGGCGCAGATCGCGACACAGCGCCTGACGCTTCTGCGCATCCAGGCCCAGACGGAAGCTGCCAAGGCATCCGTCAAGCAGGTCGAAGCCGGCAAGGTCGCCGCACAGGCGGTTCTGACCAATGCGGAAGCCGCCGCAACCCGCGCCGGCCAGCTGCATGCGACGCGTTTTGCCTCCCAGTCCCAGCTCGACGACGCCACCGCCGCGCTGGATCAGGCCAAGGCGAACCTCGTTTCCGCCGATGCCCAGATCGCTGCGGCGGTTGCCAATGTCGGTGTGCTCGAAGCCCAGTACAAGGAAGCCGAGGGTTCCATTGCCTCGCTGCAGCTGAGCAAGGACAAGGCCGCCCGCGACCTCTCCTTCACCGTCATCCGCGCGCCTCTCGATGGCGTCGTCGGCAATCTCTCGGCCAAGAAGGGCGATCTGGTCACCCCCGGCCAGCGGCTTGCCGCCCTCGTTCCCGTCAATTCGCTCTATATCGACGCGAATTACAAGGAAACGCAGCTGCGTGACATCGTGCCGGGCGAAAAGGTGCGGGTACGGGTCGATGCGCTCTCCGGTGACACGTTTGAAGGCACCGTCGCCTCGATTGCTCCGGCATCGGGCGCCGTCTTCTCGCTGCTCCCGGCCGAAAATGCCACGGGCAACTTCACCAAGGTTGTCCAGCGCGTGCCGGTGCGCATTGCCCTGCCCGCCGACATTCTGGCATCCGGCAGGCTTCAGGCGGGCCTGAGCGTCATCGTTGACGTCGATACCCGCACGGCACCGGCCAAGTAAGCGTCCCCAGCAGCGGAACCCGGATCATGTCGAGCACGACCATCAGCGGAAAGCCAGCGGCACCGGCCGTGCCGTCCGACCATATCGATCCGAAGAAAGCCATCGCCTTCGTGGCGATGGTCTTCGGCATGTTCATGGCCATTCTCGACATCCAGATCGTGTCGGCGTCGCTTGCCGAAATTCAGGCGGGTCTGAGCGCAAGCTCCGACGAGATTTCCTGGGTCCAGACCTCCTATCTCATCGCCGAAGTCATCATGATCCCGCTGTCCGGCTTTCTCGGCCGGCTCCTGTCGACGCGCGTCCTCTTCACCATTTCCGCGGCGGGTTTCACCGCGGCCAGCATTCTGTGCGCCACCGCCTCCAACATCGACCAGATGATCGTCTACCGCGCCATCCAGGGTTTCATCGGCGGTGGCATGATCCCCAGCGTGTTCGCGGCAGCCTTCACCATCTTCCCGCCTTCCAAGCGCTCGATCGTCTCGCCCATCATCGGCCTCGTGGCAACGCTTGCGCCGACCATCGGACCGACCGTCGGCGGCTATCTCAGCCACGCCTTTTCCTGGCACTGGCTGTTCCTCGTCAACGTCATTCCCGGCATTATCGTTGCCTTTGCCGCCTGGAACCTCATCGACTTCGACAAGGGCGACAAGTCACTGTTCAGCAAGTTCGACTGGTGGGGCCTGGCCGGCATGGGCGCATTTCTCGGCTCGCTCGAATATGTGCTCGAGGAGGGCCCGCGCAATGACTGGCTGCAGGACAGCACCATCTTCTTCTTCGCCATCGTTCTTGTCATCGGCGCGCTGCTGTTCTTCTACCGTGCCTTCACCGCCGAGGAGCCGATCGTCGATCTGCGCGCCTTCAAGAACCTCAATTTCGCCTTTGGCTCGGTATTCTCCTTCATCATGGGCGTCGGCCTCTATGGCCTGACCTATCTCTATCCGCTCTATCTCGGCCGCATCCGCGGCTATGATGCGCTGATGATCGGCGAAGCCCTGTTCGTCAGCGGCCTGGCCATGTTCATGACCGCGCCCGTCGCCGGTTTCCTGTCCAACCGCATGGATCCGCGCCTGATGATGATGATCGGCTTCATCGGTTTTGCCGCCGGCACCTGGACCATGACCGGCCTCACCGCCGACTGGGATTTCTACGAATTGCTGCTGCCGCAGATCCTGCGCGGCTGCTCGCTGATGCTGTGCATGGTGCCGATCAACAATCTGGCGCTCGGCACCCTGCCGCTGTCCCGCCTCAAGAACGCTTCGGGCCTTTTCAACCTGACGCGCAACCTCGGCGGCGCCGTGGGCCTTGCCGTCATCAACACGATTTTGACGGATCGCGGCGTCAAGCATTATGCCCAGCTGTCCGAAAAAGTGCGCTGGGGTAATCCGGAAGCCGAGAATCTGATGGCCAGCATGGCCAAGAATTTCCAGTCCCGCGGCATTGACGGCTCAAGCGCCGCGCTCAGCCGGATTTCCGGCATGGTGCACCAGCAGGCCTCGCTGATGTCGTTCATGGACGTCTTCTATATCCTGACGATGCTGTTCGCCACGCTCGCCCTCTTTGCCGTGCTCATGCGCAAACCCGCACCCGCTGCCTCGGGCGGCGGAGGCGGCGGGCACTAACCCGCCTGTTCGCCCTTGAGGCGGCTTGACCAGTCCTCGACCTTGCCGGTGACCAGACGGCGCTCGGCATAGCGGCGCCATCCATCGGGAAGCCGTTCCAGCGCGGCCATCTGCGCCAGTTCATCGAGGTTCATGGTGTCCACATACAGCGTGCGCCACAGCCGGTGGATAGTCCACTCGGGCGAAGTCCGGTCAATGAGCGCCAGCGTGTCACCGGGTGCGACATAGCCGCTTTGCAGAACCCGGTAATACCAGCCGGTCCGTCCCGTTTTCTGAACCCGCATGGACATGTCGGCGACGCCGAAACGCGCGGTCAGCTTCCAGCAGGGCTGGCGTCCCTGCGAGACCTCGACACGCGCCCCGCCCAGCTGGAACACATCACCGAGCGCCACCGTGGTCTCATCAAGCCCGGTGGTCGATATATTCTCGCCGAAGGCCCCGGCCTGTTCGAGCAGGGGGATTGCCCCGATATCGGCAACCCATTTGTCATAGTGATCGTAGGGATAGTGGTGGACGGCCTTCTCGATGCCGCCATGGCGCACGGGATCGCCCTGCGCATCCCCCTCAAAACCGGTCTCGCCAAGCCAGAGCCGCCCGTTGACCGGCTTTTTTACGATCCCGCTCGGTATTTTTTTGTCGCCGAGCGGCGCGAGGGCACCGGTCAGCAGTGCGATTGTACAATCTTTGATCGTCATGATGCCCGGTTTTCTAGCAGGATTTGCGCCGAATTGCGACCCGAATCCAGCACCGCGATTCCACCGGAAAACGGTGGTGCCGCGGTATCCGCCAGACGCGGCAGATCCCCGAATTTTTGCAAAATAATGTTAGTCCGCTAAGCGGATTTTTCGAGCCGCCGCCGGTCCTTGTGGACGAGCATGTCGCAGGAAATCAAATGCGACATTCATTATTCGGCTAAGTGACGCTCACGCCAATCTTTTTGTCGTTATGGGAGCAATTCCGCGCCCTGTCCGGACACTGTCATAATTCTCGCGCGAGCGAATTGCTAAGCCACCAAAAAAATGTTTCACTTCTTTCCACTGCTCAGGAAAAGACGTTCGCGGGCCTGTCATCTAACTGACATGAGAGCCCTATATCGGGAGGCAGGAACGTCGAAAAAGAGCCAATGACGTTTGTCGCTTAAACAGGGGTGTTAAAATGGTTGTTTCTTCAAAACGCTTGCTCTCTCTATCGACAGCGCTGCTGTTCGCAAGCACCACGCTTTCGTTCGCGGACGCACCAGCCGATCTGGTTGCCGCCGCGAAAAAGGAAGGGTCGCTGACGACGATCGCATTGCCGCACGACTGGTGTGGTTACGGCGACATCATTGCCGGCTTCAAGGCAAAGTATGGCCTGACCGTCAACGAACTCAATCCGGATGCCGGATCGAAGGACGAAGTCGAAGCGATCAAGGCCAACAAGGACAACAAGGGCCCGCAGGCGCCTGACGTCATCGACGTCGGTCTTTCCTTTGGCCCCGATGCCAAGAAAGACGGCCTGACACTGCCTTACAAGGTTTCCACCTGGGATTCGATCCCGGCAGAACTGAAGGATGCCGATGGCCATTGGTATGGCGACTATTACGGCGTCATGTCGTTCGAAGTGAACACCGACATCGTCAAGAATGTTCCGAAGGATTGGGCTGACCTGCTCAAGCCGGAATATGCCAATACCGTTGCGCTTGCCGGTGATCCGCGCGCTTCCAACCAGGCGATTCTCGCCGTCCAGGCTGCCGGCGCATCGACCGGTGCCAAGCCCGGTGCCGCTGCCGCTGAAGCCGGCCTGAAGTATTTTGCCGACCTCAACAAGGCAGGCAATTTCGTTCCGGTTATCGGCAAATCCGGTACGCTCGCCCAGGGTGCAACCCCGATCATCATCAACTGGGACTACAATGCGCTTGCCGGCCGCGACACACTCAAGGGCAACCCGCCGGTTGAAGTCGTTGTGCCAGCATCGGGCGTTCTTGCCGGTGTGTATGTTCAGGCCATCAGCGCCTACGCACCGCATCCCAATGCCGCCAAGCTCTGGATGGAATATATCTATTCCGATGAAGGCCAGATCGGTTACCTCAAGGGCTATTGCCACCCGACCCGCTTCAAGGATCTGGTGAAGAACAACAAGGTACCGAAGGAAGTCCTCGACAAGCTGCCGCCGGCTGCTGCCTACGAAAAGGCCTTCTTCCCGACGCTTGATGAACAGGCTGCCGCCAAGGAAGCCATCACCAAGGGCTGGGACAAGGTTGTCGGCGCCAACGTCAAGTAATCTCTGTCTACCGGGTCCCCGTGGAAACATCCGCGGGGATTCCCCTTTTCAGAGACAGGGCGTCCCGCGGCGGCCTCGGCTTGAACCGGCGGCCAGTTTGTTCGCTTCGCAATTGATGCGGCAGCGGCTATAGTGTAGCTCAGAAAGCGGTCTTCAAAATCCATGAGTGCGATTTCAGAAGCAAGCACCTCCTCCATCCCACCTGCCGCCACCCAGGAGCGCAAGCGCTTGTCGCTTGACTGGCTCGGCGTCATGCCGTTCTTCCTGTTTGCCGTAATGTTCCTGGTTTTGCCGACGATCTATCTCGTCGCCGGCGCGTTTCAGGATGCGCAGGGCAATCTGACATTCGCCAATCTGGTTAACCTGTTCCAGCCGTCCATCATCGATGCATATGTGATATCGATCAAGATTTCGCTGACATCGGCGCTGCTTGGCGCATTCATCGGCTTCAGCATTGCTGCTGCGATCACTTTGGGCGGCCTGCCGAGCTGGATCCGCGCACCGATGATGACATTCTCGGGCGTTGCCTCGAATTTCGCCGGCGTTCCGCTTGCCTACGCCTTTCTGTTCACACTCGGACGCACCGGCCTCGTCACGTACCTTCTGGTCAACGTCTTCGGGTTCAATCTCTACGCCCACGGCTTCAATCTCCTCAGTTTCTGGGGCCTGACCATCACCTATCTCTACTTCCAGATTCCGCTGATGGTGCTGATCATCACGCCTGCGCTGGACGGGCTGAAGCGGGAATGGAAGGAAGCCGCGCTCATTCTCGGCGCAACCGGGCCGCAATACTGGCGCATGGTCGCCTTCCCGATCCTGTGGCCGGCCCTGCTTGGCACCATTCTGCTGCTTTTCGCCAATTCCTTCGGTGCCATCGCCACGGCCTATGCGCTGACCGGCTCATCGCTGAGCATCGTGCCGATCGTCCTCTACGCGCAGATTCGCGGTGACGTCCTGCAGGACCCGCAGCTCGGCTATGCCCTGGCCTTCGGCATGATCGTCATCACCGGTATTTCCAACGGCATCTACATCTGGATGCGTGCCCGCAGTGAACGGTGGCTCAAATGAAGAAAAACCGTTTCTGGTCCTGGGTCGCCCTCGCCTTCGGCATCCTCTATTTCGCCCTGCCGCTGATCGGCCTGTTTGAGTTTTCGCTGCGCATGCGGCGCGGGGTCTATTCGCTTGATGCCTATTGGGTCGTGCTGAGCGATCCCGGCTTCCAGGCGACCTTCGCCTATTCCGTCGTCATGGCCATCGCCACCATTTTCGTCGGCGTGCTGCTCATCGTTCCCACCGCCTATTGGGTACGCCTGCGCCTGCCGGGCTGGCGGCCGTTCATCGAGTTCATCACGCTGCTGCCGCTGGTCATTCCGGCGATTGTCATCGTGTTCGGCTATATCAGGCTGTACAACACGTCATCGATCCTGCCGCTGACCGGTTCGGCCATGGGCACCAACATCCTTTTATGCTTCGGCTACACGACCCTGGCGCTGCCCTACATGTACCGCGCGGTCGATACCGGCCTTGGCGCCATCGATATCCGCACCATGACGGAAGCCGCCGAAAGCCTGGGCGCAAGCCGGATAACCATCATGGCACGCATCATCCTGCCCAATGTGCTGATTGCGGTGCTGTCGGGTGCGTTCCTGACCTTCGCCATCGTCATCGGCGAATTCACCATGGCCGCCCTCCTGAACCGTCCGGCATTCGGGCCGTTCCTGCAGCTGCTTGGCGCCAACCGCGCCTATGAACCGGCGGCACTTTCCGTCATCGCCTTTGCCATCACCTGGGTTTGTATGGGGCTTATCCAGGTCGTCACCCGTTTCAACAAATCCCTCGCTGCAACCAAGCGATAATCGGGAACCTTGCCAATGTCATTTCTCACCATCAGCCATTTGAAAAAAAGTTTTGGACCCACGACGGTCGTTCACGATTTCAATCTGGACATCGAGAAGGGCGAATTCATCTCCTTCCTCGGCCCCAGCGGTTGCGGCAAGACGACGGTGCTGCGCATGGTGGCAGGCTTTGAAACACCGACGTCGGGCACGATCAGCATCGGCGGCAAGGACGTCGTCAATCTCAAGCCCAACCAGCGCAATATCGGCATGGTGTTCCAGGCCTATGCGCTTTTCCCCAACATGACCGTGGCGCAGAATGTCGCCTTCGGCCTGAAGGTTGCCAAGAAGCCGCAGGCGGAGATCAACGCGACGGTGCATGAGATGCTGTCGCTGATCAAGCTCGACCATCTGGCCGAGCGTTTCCCCTACCAGCTCTCCGGCGGCCAGCAGCAGCGCGTGGCGCTTGCCCGCGCCCTTGCCACCAAGCCGCAGGTTCTCCTGCTCGACGAGCCGTTGTCAGCGCTCGATGCCAAGATCCGCGTGTCGCTGCGTGAAGAGATCAGGGCGATCCAGCGCAAGCTTGGCATCACCACGATTTTCGTCACCCACGATCAGGAAGAGGCCCTGTCGATCTCCGACCGCATCGTCGTCATGTATGAGGGCAAGGCCGAGCAGGTCGGCGCGCCGTTCGAGATTTACAACCAGCCCTCGTCGCGTTTCGTCGCGTCCTTTGTCGGCACGCTCAACACGCTGGATGCGGTTGTGCGCGACGCGGCCACAGGCACCATCACCGTCGACGGCAAGGATGTTTCGATCGGCCTGAAGCGGCTCAACGGCCACAAAACAGGCGACAAGATTTCCCTGGCCGTGCGCCCGGAAGCCGTGAGCCTCGGCGACGCGACCGGCAACCGCGAGACGACGCTGGACGGCAAGATCAACAGCGTGCATTTCCTTGGCTCGGTCATCCGCATCCGCGCCTCGCTCGGCCAGAACACCGTGTCCTTCGACACGTTCAACGATCCAAGCGCACCGCCGCCGGTGCCCGGCGAAGATGTCAAGGTCAGCCTTGCCGCCAAGGACCTGCTGGTTCTGGAGCATTAATTTCCAGCGTAATGGCTAAACAAAACGGGGTGCTGCTGCCAGCACCCCGTTTCAATTTGACGATTGAAGCAGGCCGGAGCCTATCCTTCAATCGCTTCGTCCAGCAGCTTGAGCGCTGCTTTCTTTGTCAGTTTGACCGGATTGCCGCCGGCGGTCGGATCGACAATCGCCATGTCGGCGATCAGTTCCTTCTGCTTCTTGCTCATGTTCAGATCCTTGATCAGACCAGGCAGCGCATGCGGCACCTTCAGCTCCTTGCGCAGCTTGAGGATCGCCTTGGCAAAACCGTCGAATCCGCCCTTGATGCCGATATAGCTGGCCAGCCGCGCAATGCGCTCTTCCACCGCATCGCGGTTGAAAGCCAGCACATAGGGCATGAACACCGCATTGGTCATGCCGTGGTGGGTGTCGTACAGCGCGCCGATGGGATGCGACAGCGAATGGATCGCGCCGAGGCCCTTCTGGAAGGCGGTGGCGCCCATGGCCGCGGCGCTCATCATATGGGCGCGCGCCGTCAGGTCCTTGCCATTGGCATAGGCCTTGGGCAGGTTTTCGAACACAAGCCGGATGCCTTCGACCGCGATGCCGTCGGCCATCGGGTGATAGCCCGGCGCACAATAGGCCTCGAGGCAATGCGCCAGCGCGTCCATGCCGGTACCGGCGGTGATGAAGGCGGGCATACCGACCGACAATTCCGGATCGGCGATGACGATTGCCGGGAGAAGTTTCGGATGGAAGATGACCTTCTTGGTGTGGGTCTCTTCATTGGTGATGACACCGGCGCGGCCCACTTCCGAACCCGTCCCCGCCGTGGTCGGCACGGCGATGATCGGCGCGATGACATCGCTGTTGGCGCGCGTCCACCAGTCGCCCACATCCTCGAAATCCCAGACCGGCCGGGTCTGGCCCGCCTGGAAGGCGATGAGCTTGCCAAGGTCGAGCGCCGAGCCGCCGCCAAAGGCGATGACGCCGTCGTGCTTGCCCTTCTTGAACACGGCAATGCCGGCGGTGAGGTTGGATTCGACCGGGTTGGGTTTCACCTCGGAGAAAACGCCGTAGGGAACTTTGGCGTCATCGAGGATTTTCAGCGTGCTCGCCACCACCGGCAGCTTGGCCAGGCCGGGATCGGTGACGAACAGCGGCCTCTTGATGCCGGTCGCCTCGAGAACCTCGGGCAGTTCCTTGATACGGCCCGCACCGAAGCGAACGGTGGTCGGGTAATTCCATTTGGAGATCAGCTTGCTCATCATGTGTCTCTTTCAGAAAATCAGATCGCTTCACGCAGGTGGAAGGATTTGGGACGGGTCAGGTTGCCGTAACCGATGGCCGACATGGCGGCGCCCTTGCCGGTTTCCTTGACGCCGGTCCACACCAGCGCCGGATCGATATAATCGCAGCGGTTCATGAACACCGTACCGGTTTCGATCCGCTCGCCAATGGCGGCGGCCCGGTCCGTATCGGTGGTCCACAGCGACGCCGTCAGGCCATACTGGCTGTCATTCATCAGCGCGAGGGCTTCCTCGTCATTGCGCACCTTCATGATGCCGACAATCGGGCCAAAGCTTTCCTCGCGCATGACGCTCATCTGGTGGTCGACGCCGGTCAGCACTTCGGGCGCAAGATAGGGCGATCCGGCCGCGTCATTGGCAACGCGCATATTGACATGCGCCCTGGCGCCCTTGCGCAGGGCTTCCGCCTTCTGTTCACGGATGAGTTCGGCAAAGCGCGTCTGCGCCATCGGCCCCATCGTGGTGGCCGCATCCAGCGGATTGCCGACCACATACTGCTTCGTCAGGTCGACAAAGCCATCGACGAAACGGTCATAGACATCCGCATGCACATAGATGCGCTCGATGCCGCAGCAGCACTGGCCGGAGTTGAAGAAGGCGCCGTCGACCAGATTGGCCACCGCATGGTCGAGATTGACATCAGGCAGCACATAGGCCGGGTCCTTGCCGCCAAGTTCAAGCCCGAGCGACATGAAGGTGCCCGCCGCCGCCTTTTCGATGGCGCGGCCGCCACCGACCGAGCCGGTGAAGTTGACGTGGTCGATCCGGCCCGACCCCAGCAGTTTCTCGGTCTGGGCATGGTTCAGCACAATGTTCTGGAACACGCCTTTCGGCAGCCCGGCCGCAGCAAAAGCCTGGGCGAAACGCTCGCCGACAAGCAGCGTCTGCGCCGCATGCTTGAGGATGACGGTGTTGCCAGCCATCAGCGCCGGGATGATCGTGTTGACGGCGGTGAGATACGGATAGTTCCATGGCGCGATGACCATGACGACACCCAGCGGCACGTGCCGGATGTAACGGCGGAAGCCCGGCTTGTCATTTTCGATAACAGGCGCAAGCGCCCGTTCGGCAATCGCGACCATGTAGCGGGTGCGTTCCTCCACGCCGCCCTTTTCCCCGCCATAGCGCACCGGACGGCCCATCTGCCAGGCGATCTCGGGCACAATCTCGTCATTCATGGCAAGCAGCGCATCCAGCGCCGCAAGGCAAAGCCGGCCGCGTTCGGCAATGCTGGTCTGCGACCAGCCGGCCTGCGCCTGCCTTGCCGCTTCCACGGCCGCGTCGATGGCCTTGTCCGTTGCAACGGGACGCTCCGCGTAGACGGAGCCGTCAATGGGGGTGATCAGTTTGACCGTCTCGGTCATGGGTAAACCTCTAGCCTGTGTTTTCCAAAAACTGGCCCTGCCCCGCAAATGCTTGCCGCGGGACAGGCCTTTGCCGTGATCTTCAATACCGTTCGAAACCGCGATGCAACTCCCAATCGGTGACGCGGCGGTCATATTCGAACTGCTCCCACTTGGCGGTGTGCACGTAATGCTCGACCACCTCGTCGCCGAGCGCCGTCTTCAGCATTTTCGACTTCGCCAGCGTTTCGGTCGCCTCGCGCAGGGTCTTGGGGATTTCGCGCAAGCGCGCCCCGCCATAGGCGTCGCCCTGGAACGGTTTGTCGAGTTCCAGTTTCTCGTCGATACCCGCCAGACCCGACGCGATCAGACCGGCAAAGGCGAGATAGGGATTGAGATCAGCCCCGCCAATGCGGCATTCGATGCGGATGCCCTTGGTGCCTTCGCCGCACAGGCGGAAGCCCGCCGTCCGGTTGTCGAGGCTCCAGACATTCTTCGTCGGCGCGAAGGTGCCCGCCTGGAAGCGCTTGTAGGAGTTGATATAGGGCGCGAGGAAGAAGGTGAAATCATCAGCATACTTCAGCTGCCCCGCCACCCACTGCCGCATCAGCGGCGACATGGTGTATTCGGCGTTCTTGTCATAGAACAGCGGCGTCTTGCCATCGGCGCTCCACAGCGAGTTGTGCACATGGCTCGAGCTTCCGGCGAGCGCATAATCGTACTTCGCCATGAAGGTGATTGCCTTGCCCATCTGGGTGGCGATTTCCTTGCAGCCGTTCTTCATGATCACATGCCGGTCGGCCATTTCAAGCGCTTCGGCATAGCGCACGTTGATTTCCTCCTGGCCCGGACCCCATTCGCCCTTGGAGTTTTCCACGGGAATGCCCGCATCGAACAGACCGTTGCGGATGGCGCGCATGACGGCGTCTTCCTTGGTGGTCATCTGGATCACATAGTCCTGGATGTAGGGCGATGCGGTGGTCATGCCCTTCCAGTGCTTGGCACGCGCACTCTCATAGGTCTCGTCGAACAGGTAGAATTCCAGTTCCGAGGCGAAGTAGGCGAGATAGCCGCGATCCTTCAGCCGCGCCAGCTGGCGCTTCAGGATGGCGCGCGGCGAATGCGTGAGATCCTCGTGATGGTGATGGTCGAGAATATCGCACAGGACCAGCGCGCATTTTTCCAGCCACGGGATATGGCGGATGGTGGAAAGGTCGGGCTTGATGACGAAATCGCCATAGCCCTGCTTCCAGCTGGCGGCCTTGTAGCCGGGCACCGGCTCCATATCGATGTCATTGGCCAAGAGATAGTTGCAGCCATGGGTCTCGTCATGGGCGGAGTCGACGAAGAAGCTGGCATGAAAGCGCTTGCCGATCAGGCGGCCCTGCATGTCGACGAAGCAGGCCAGCACCGTGTCAATCTCGCCATTGGTTACATGGCGCTTTAATTCGTCGAAACTCCAATGTCCGGGCATTTCGTGTCTATCCTCAAACAGAATTTGGATTGGGTCAAAAGACAGGGCGGCGGGCTCAAGCCGGCCGCCCCCGTTTTTGCAATCAGCCGCGTTCGCCGACGGCCTTTTCAGCGGCAGCAATATCGGCGGCACGCTTGGCCACGGCATCGCCGATGGGCGGGCCCTGGAAGCGGCGGCGTTCGAAACCGAACCAGACAAGAGCCGTCACCACCAGGAAGCCGACGGTGATGTACAGCGCCCATTCATTCGGCGGCTGGATGCCGATGATGAAGATCAGCGCCATGGCGAGGATCGACAGGATGGCGAACAGCTTGAACATGCCTTCGCCGAGATTCCATGGCCCCATCCGGTTCCATTTCGGCGTGCCCCAGGCGAAAAAGCCCAGTGCGATCGGAATGGCGAAGGAGAAGAACAGGAAGATGACCGTGCAGGAAACCACCACCGAATAGACCGGCGTGTCACCGATGGACACCATGTTCGAACCCCAAACGAACAGCACCGCCAGGGTGGCGCCCGTCCAGATCGCGGCGACAGGTGTGCGGTATTGCGGGCTGACCTTCGACAACAGGCTCGATCCCGGCAGGCCCTTGTCGCGGGCAAAGGCGAAAATCATGCGCGAGACCGAGGTGACCGTCGCCAGGCCGCAGAGGAACTGGCTGATGAAGATCAGGAAGTAGAGAATGTTCTTGACGACAGGATTGACCTGTTCGCCCATCGCCCAGAAGAAGACATTCCAGCCCTGTGCCGCCGCCGCATCCATGTTCGGCAGCATCAGCACGAACGAGCACAGCATGATATAGCCGAAGACGGCCGACCACAGCACCGACGAAACCATGCCGCGCGGCACGGAATGCGCCGCCTTGACGGTTTCTTCGGATGTATGGGCGGATGCATCATAGCCGGTGATCGTATAGATCGGCAGCAACAGGCCGAGCAGGAACACCCACAGGCTTGAGCTTGTCGGCCAGACCGGGCTGCCGGTCATCGTTCCGTCCGCCGCCGGTGTCGGCATGCCGGAATAGTTGGCGAAGGTGAACAGGCGGCTGAATTCGAACGACTTGGCCGAAGCGAGGCAGACCACCGACAGGGCAATCGCCGTGGCGAAAATCAGATAGCCGGAAAAGTCGGTCAGCTTGGCGGTGAGGCCGATGCCCATATGGTTGACCAGGGCCTGGATGCCGGTCAGGATGATCAGGAAGATGATCTGCACCGTGATGGAATCCGTGATCCCGAGATAGGTGCCGAAGGCGCCGATGAAGAAATAATAGGTGCCGACATTGATGGCGCCGAGCACGGTGATCAGGCCGAGCAGGTTGAACCAGGCTGTCAGCCAGCCCGTGCCGCGATTGCCGAGGATCGATCCCCAGTGATAGAGGCCGCCTGCGGTCGGGTAGGCCGAGCTGATCTGCGCCATGGCGATGGCGAAGACCGCCGACACGAGGCAGCCGAGCGGCCAGCCGATGCCGATGGCCGCACCGCCGGCACCAGCCGTCGCCTGTCCCAGCGAGTTGATGCCGCCGGACAGGATGCAGATGATCGAAAATGAAATGGCGAAGTTGGAGAAACGGCTCATGCGCCGTTCCAGTTCCTGGGCATAGCCCATGCCGTGGAGAACTTTGATGTCCTCCGATTTATCCACGTCGGTATAATCTTGGTGTGTCATCGCACTCACGTTCCCCGTTATTCTTGAGAGATTTCTAACGTCAGATACCAGTCTTCCTCAGATCCTGTTTGCAGCCTTCCTGGTTGTGGAAAGCGGCCCTTGGGCAATTTCCTTCAAAATGGCCGAGAGTGTCCCGGCCCATGCTTTTTCTTCTTTGGGCGTGGTGATGAGATCGTTGCGGATCTCGATCATCACCGCGGCAAGTCCTTGCGCCGATGCGTGGCGGTCAAGCGTGTAATAGACCCGGTCGGCGGGCGAATAGGGCTCATTGATGCCGACGCAGTATTGATCGAGCGCCTGCAGGCCCGCGATCAGCGGTGCGGCAACCTGATCGTATTCGTCATGAATGATGCCGATGTGCCAGGGCCGGTCGACCCCGCGATAGACCGGCGTGAACGAATGCACCGCCACATAGACCGGCGCCGGAAATCCCTTGCGCGCACGGTCCCTTGCCAGTTCTTCGATGGCCGCATGATAGGGCTGATGCGACAGTGCGATACGCCGCTGCCTTTCCAGCGCATCGAGGTCCGTATTGGCGGGAACCGTGGTCAATTCGCTCGTGGCCGGGATGAGATCGGGCGCATCGAGCGGCCGGTTGCAATCGATGATCAGCCGCGAGACGCAGGATTCGACCAGCGGCGCATCCAGCAGCGCAGCCATCCCCTGGCTGACCCCCAGCGCGCCGGGGTCCCAGGCGATATGCTTCTGCAGATCGTCCGGCTCAAGGCCGAGACGGCCATAGGGCGCGGGAATGTGGTTGGAAGCATGATCGCACAGAATGACAAACGGCGAACCGCCATCGGGGTTGGATACCCGGACCGGCTCCCAGACACTGTGCGTGGCCTGCGATAATCCCATTTTGCCCTCTTCGGCAATTTGTACTTTGTATTACATTTTGTATTTTTATTTCCACTCACGTATGATTTGATACACAAGTCGCAAAATTGTCAAATGCGAAAATTGCGTTTCTTGACTTTGACCGAAAGAAGTTTGATGGGAACAAGCATTTCCGAACTGATCAGCGAAAAAATCGATGCCATGTCGACGTCGGAGCGCAAGGCCGCGCAGACCCTCATCGCCAACTACCCGCTGATCGGCCTGCGCACGGTGGCGGAGTTTTCGGCGCAGGCGGGGGTCAGTTCGCCGACGATCCTGCGTTTCGTCTCGCGTCTCGGCTTTCAGGGCTATCCGGAGTTCCAGCAGGCCCTGCAGCAGGAACTCGCCGCCCAGATCCAGTCGCCGCTCAACCGCGCGACGATCATTCAGTCATCCAAGAGCAGCACCGCTTACCCGCTGATGGAAGCAGCCATCGAGAACATCCGTGAAACGTTTCACCATCTTTCGACGCAGCAGCTCGACGATGCGACGGAAGCGCTCAGCCGCACCCGCACCCATGTCTATCTGCTCGGCGGCCGCTTCACCGATCCGATCGCCATCTACATGGCCGCGCATCTGAAGATCATCCGTTCCGGCGTCACCCATCTCACCGGCCAGGAAAGCAACTGGCGCGACCAGCTGATCGACATGGGCAAGAAGGACGTCCTCGTCATCTTCGATATCCGCCGCTATCAGGACAGCCTCATCCGCTTCGCCGAGAAGGCACAGGTGCGCGGTGTCGAGATCGTGCTGGTCACCGACCAGTGGCTGTCGCCCATCGCCCGCTTTGCCCGCCATGTCATTGCCGGGCGCACCGCCGTGCCTTCGCCCTGGGACTCCTCCACCACGCTTTTCCTGATGGCGGAAACCCTGATCGCCGGGGTAACGCAGAAGCTGCAGAACAGCAGCGCCGAACGCATCCGTGACATGGAACAGCTGCGCGACGGCTGAGATTGTCATTGCCCGGAATACACATTGATATACAAATGCTCACCCGGGCTCTGGGCCTGCGTTCGAATCGAATAAAGCAAGGACATAATCATGCAGCAAGCTGACATTGGATTGATCGGCCTTGGCGTCATGGGTGCCAATCTCGCGCTCAATATTGCCGAAAACGGTTATCGCGTCGCGGTTTACAACAGGACGGTGGAAAAGACCCACGCCTTCCATCAGGAAGCGGGCGCCCTCAAAGACAAGATCATTCCCTGCGAAACGCTGGAAGACCTGGCCAAAAACATCCGCGCGCCCCGTCCGATCATCCTGATGGTAAAGGCCGGTGAAGCCGTCGATGAGCAGATTGCAGCGCTGAAGCCCTTCCTTGCCAAGGAAGACATCATCATCGACGCGGGCAATGCCAACTTCCACGATACGGTCCGCCGCCTGAAGGAACTCGGTGCCAATGATCCGACCTTCGTCGGCATGGGCGTTTCCGGCGGTGAAGAAGGCGCGCGCCACGGCCCGTCGATCATGGTCGGCGGCACGCCCGAATCCTATGCGCGCATCGAACCGGTGCTGACTGCCATTTCGGCGAAGTATGAAGGCGAATCCTGCGCCGCGCTGCTCGGCCCCGATGGCGCCGGTCACTTCGTCAAGACGATCCACAACGGCATCGAATATGCCGACATGCAGATGATCGCCGAAATCTACGGCATCCTGCGTGATGGGCTCGCACTGTCGCCGGTTGAAATCGGCAAGATTTTCGACACATGGAACAAGGGCCCGCTCAATTCCTACCTGATCGAAATCACCGCCAAGGTGCTCGCCGCCACCGACACGGAAACCGGCAAGCCGGCCGTCGAGATCATCGTCGACAGCGCGGGCCAGAAGGGCACCGGCCGCTGGGCCGCCATCGAGGCGCAGATGCTTGGCATTCCCGCAACCGGGATTGAAGCGGCGGTTGCCGCGCGCTCGATTTCGGCGCTGCGCGACGAACGCGCCAGGGCGGCCAAGGCCTATGCTTCGCTCGGCGCCCCCAAGCTTGCGGGCACGGATCAGTCATTCATCGATGCACTCGAACAGGGCCTTCTCGCTGGCAAGATTGCCGCCTATGCGCAAGGCTTTGCCGTCATGTCAGGCGCTTCGGCCGAGCATGGCTGGAACATCCCGCTCGACACCACGGCGAAAATCTGGCGCGCCGGCTGCATCATCCGTTCGCAGTTCCTCGACGAGATCGCCTCGGCGTTCGCCGGTGGCGGCCAGGACAATCTGCTGCTGGCGCCATCCTTCGTCGAACGCATGAAGACAGCCTCGACGGCATTGCGCGATGTGGTTGCCAAGGCGGCCCTCGCCGGTCTGCCGACCCCGGCGCTGGCCGCCGCCCTCGGCTATTTCGATGGTTACCGGCAGGCACGCGGCACGGCCAATCTCATCCAGGCCCAGCGGGACTTCTTCGGCGCCCACGGCTTCAAGCGCGTGGACAAGGAAGGCGATTTCCACGGCCCGTGGTCGGATATCGGCTGATCACGGCATTCCCCGCGCCCCGCTTGGCGGGGTGGCGTGGATGCGGCCCCAGGCGCGGCGCAGCTGCCGCGCCGAAGCGAACCCCGTGCGCTCCGCCACACCTTCCATGTCAAGCCGCGTATGGCTGAGGATTTCCTGCGCCAGCGCCACCCGCAGGCGGTTGAGGTAATCGGGAATGCTCATGCCCGCATGTTCGTTGAACAGGCGTGACAGATGCCGCGGGCTGGTTGCGGCGATATCCGCCAGGCTTTCCAGCGTCCAGCGTTGCGCCGGGTCGGCGGCAAGCCGGTCCTGCACCCGGTGGATCGCCGGGTGGATGTGATTGCGCCCGTCCAGCCATGGCGACCATTGCGGATAGGTGCCGCTGCGCCTGAGATAGACCACCAGATAGCGCGCGACGGCCACCGCGCAGGCGGGCCCGGCCATCTGGCTGACCAGATGCAGCATCAGATCGATGCCCGCCGTGATCCCCGCGCTGGAAAAACGGTTGCCGTCCTCGACATAGAGCCGGTTGTCCAGCACCCGCGCCGTCGGCGCCAGGGCGCGCAGATCGTCAACGGAGGCGAAATGGGTGGTGCAGCTGCATGCATCGAGCAGACCGGCCCGCGCGGCGAGAAGCGCGCCGGAGCAGATCGTCACCAGCGTCTGGCTTTCCCCCACATGTGCCTTCAGCCAGGCGACAATCTCCCTATCGCGGTGTCCATGCGCCTCCGCCCCGCGGCTCGCCGCCGTGTCCATAAGGATCGTCGTATCGCCCGCCAGCATGATCATCGCATCATCCGGCACATGGTGGGGCAGCGGCTCGATCCCGCTGATGGTCAAGCCGATGGATGTGGTGACGCTCGCCAGCGGGCCGACATAGCGCACGCCGAAATGCACCGCGTCCTGCTCCAGATTGGCCTTGCGCAGCACCTCGACCGGCCCGGCAATATCAAGCAGCAGCGCCCTTGCGGGCACCACCACCAGAACATCGATGTGCCGGCGTTCCTCCAGCGTCATGCGGCCAGCGCCTGCCCCGCCCCGTTCAACGCCTCGTCGACGGTGACGATGCGGGCAAAGCGTCCGTCCAGCACCAGTTCGGTGCGGGCACGGATCTCGTCGGCGCTGAAGGTGCGCCCGGCGGCATTGGTCATGGCGAAGGTCAGCGTGGCCTCGGAGACGTAATCGACGGTATAGCCGAGGTCCGACGCATGGCGCGTCGTGGTTTCGCAGCACTGTTCGGTGCGGATACCCGATACCAGTAGCTTGCGGATGCGGTTCTCCGTCAGCCAGACATCAAGCCCGCTGCCGACAAGCGCGCTGTGCCGGGCCTTGTGGAACACGATATCGGCCTCGAGCGAAACCGGTGCCAGCGGCTTGATGAAGCCGGAGTCCAGCGCAAACGGACCGTCGCCGTCGACATGGAAAATCTGGATGACCGGCAGGCCGGCAGCCTTGGCCCCATCGATCAGGCGCTGGATGTTGGCAATGAAAGGCTGCGCTTCGGCTTCGTTCCAATAGCCGCGCTGGCGAAAGGATTCCTGCACGTCGATGACGATAAGAGCAATATCTGCGGACATTTCTGGCATCTCCTGTGTGTTGATAGCCCAACAATACAACGCGATGCAATCGGCTGATACGCATGCAATGGACGGGAAGCGGACAAAAAAGGACATCGATTGATGGAGTACATCCATTGCAAGCGTTGTCAAAGATTTCAGAACCATGCGCGCCCGCTGTCTACGCCACGGAGACAATCCATCAAGCGGCGGGCAGCTTTCACGCCAGCCGCCGCCGCGCCATATGTGAGGCAACACGCACAATCACGAAGCCCGGCGCCGGGCGGAAAGGACGGACATGTCTGCGAACACCTATCAGCACCGCATCCATGCAGCGCATACCCCGAACAGCCCCCTCTTCTTCGTTTTTCACGGAACGGGCGGCGACGAGAACCAGTTCTTTGATTTCGCCCGCCGCCTGATCCCGTCTGCGGGTATCGTCTCGCCGCGCGGCGATGTCTCGGAGCATGGCGCCGCGCGCTTTTTCCGCCGCACCGCCGAAGGCATCTACGACATGGACGATCTGGCGGTGCGGACGCAGGCCATGGCGGATTTTGTCAAAGCCCATAAGGACGCTGCCAATCCATCCGGCGTTGTCGGTCTTGGCTATTCCAACGGCGCCAACATTCTTGCCTCGGTCATGCTGGAGCAACCGGAGCTGTTTGACACGGCCATCCTGATGCATCCGCTGATTCCGTGGACACCGGCGCCCCAGCCGAAATTGGCGGGAAAGCGCGTGCTCATCACCGCCGGGCAGCGCGACCCGATCTGCCCGCCCGGCCGCACACAGGCGCTGGCGGATTATCTTGCGGCTCAGGGAACGGATGTGCGTATTGCCTGGCATCCCGGCGGACACGAAATCCAGCAGAGCGAGATCGGCGCAATCCAGGACTTTCTGACCCGCTAAACAAAAAGCCGGCCAAAGGGCCGGCTTTTCCATTCAGGCGGAGAACCGCAGCGAGACCGGAATGATCCGCATTGCCCGCGAGGAGCGGCGGCCTTTCGGCGTCAGCAGGCCCTTGGCACCATCCAGATGCCCCGGCTTCAGCTCCAGCGCGAGGAAGCGGCGGCGTTCGACCGGACCCGGCATGGCAAGCCCCGCCGTCTTTGCACCGGTAAAGCCGAAGCGTTCGTAATATTCGGGATCGCCGACCAGGATGATGGCGCCATGGCCGAGCCGGGCGGCTTCCTTGACCGCATGGCGCATCAGCGCCGAACCGATGCCGAGATCCTTCGATGCGGGATCGACGGCAAGCGGTCCGAGCAGCAGCGCGCGCACGCCCTTGCCCGCCGCGTCATGGCCGGCCTGGATGTCCCAGAGCCGGACCGTACCGAGCAGCGCGCCGCCGGCACCGCGTGCCGAGAAGGCAAGACCTTCCGACGGCAGGCGGCCGCGGCGCAGCTTTTCCGACGACTTGCGGCGGCGGCCCTCGCCCATGGCGCGGTCAAGCAAATCTTCGCGCGCCTTCTCGTCCTGCGGCAGTTCATTGACGATGGTATAGGCACCTGCGCCGGCGAAATACAGGCCGTCGGGTACCAGGTTCTGTTCGATGTTTTCTGCTGCGTCCATTGTCTCGACCAATCATCTCATGTGCGTGTCACCGCTGCCCGGCGCGTTGCCGGGCAGAACGTTTCAACCGGGCTCAATGCCGGTTTAGATGACGTATGATCGGAGTGGTTCGAAGCCGTTGAAGGCCACCGCGGAATAGGTCGTGGTGTAGGCGCCCGTTCCCTCGATCAGCACCTCATCGCCGATGGTCAGCGAAATGGGGAGCGGATAGGGGTTCTTTTCGTACATCACGTCGGCGGAATCGCAGGTCGGACCGGCCAGCACGCAGGGTTCGCTGCGATCGCCATCCCGCGGGGTGGTGATCTGGTAGCGAATGGCTTCGTCCATGGTCTCTGCCAGGCCGCCGAACTTGCCGATGTCGAGATAGACCCAGCGAACATTGTCATTGTCGGCCTTCTTCGACACCAGCACGACTTCCGCCTTGATGACACCGGCATTGCCGACCATGCCGCGGCCGGGCTCGATGATGGTCTCGGGCAGGCGGTTGCCGAAATGCTTGCTCAGCGACTGGAAGATCGCCTGGCCATAGGCCTGCGCGGTCGGCACGTCCTTGAGGTAACGGGTCGGGAAACCGCCGCCCATATTGACCATCTTCAGCGTGATGCCTTCTTTGGCCAGCGCGTCGAAAACCTGCTTGGCATCGCCCAGGGCACGGTCCCAGGCAGCCAGGTCCGTCTGCTGCGAACCGACATGGAACGACACGCCATAGGATTCGAGGCCGAGCTTCTGCGCTGCACGCAGCACGTCGACGGCCATGGCCGGCACGCAGCCGAACTTGCGCGACAGCGGCCATTCGGCGCCCGCACCATCGGTCAGGACGCGGCAGAACACGCGGGCGCCGGGAGCGGCACGGGCAACCTTTTCGACTTCTTCAACGCAGTCGACGGCGAACAGGCGGATGCCGAGTTCGAAGGCGCGGGCAATGTCGCGCTCCTTCTTGATGGTGTTGCCGAAGGAAATACGGTCGGCCGATGCACCGGCATCAAGCGCCATTTCAACTTCTGCAACCGACGCGGTGTCGAAATTCGAGCCAAGCGAAGCCAGGAGGCGCAGGATTTCCGGCGCGGGGTTGGCCTTCACGGCATAGAAAATCTTCGAGTCCGGCAAGGCCATCTCGAAATTGTGGAAATTTTCGCGCACGACTTCGAGGTCGAGCACCATGCAGGGGCCATTCGGGCGTCGGGTATTGATGAAATCGAGAATGCGCTGTGTAGCCATCTTGGGTCTCCAATCGTGACGGCACTTCCGGCCGCCTCAACAAGTCGCGATCGCAGGGGTTTCTCCCCCGTATGACCGCCAGGACAAAGTGCGTGAATCCATCTCGCGCGAAGCCAGCCTTTGGAGATGCTGGAAACACGGACAAGTTCATGCGGCGATGGATCTACGCTAAGCCAGCGTTGATCCGCTTTGTCTGCCTTGGTTTGGATGAAGCCATCCGCACTACCGGCAATGAAGGTGTGCCTCTTCAGTAATTCCGGCTTATGGACAGCCGAAAGACACCAGAAAGGCCCGCACCGTCGTTGCTTCAAGATGTCCTCAGTTTGGCAGTAGGCCGTCAAACTGACTGGAGGGGTTAGTTCCAGGTACCATACCGTTTCTTCACCATAATGAAGATCGGCGGACACCCATGGGGCACGTGCGACTTTGGGCAAGGGCGATATAAGTCCAAACTTGTGTCCAATCAATGACAAATCTCGCATCTGCGAAATTTTTTTATTCATTGAACAAAGGGGGCCAAATCACATAGAATTATTGAACGATGCGCACGATTTCACCGCTGAATGCCCTGCTGAATCTGCCTTTTCAGGCCTTTCCACCGGTGGAGGGTCCGCTGAGCGGTTATACGCTCGCCGTCAAGGATATTTTCGATGTGGCCGGTTTGCCAACGCAATGTGGCAATCCTGGGAAAAATCACGAATCAGCCGCACATGTTACCGCGCCGTCGGTGCAGAAATTGCTGGATTCAGGCGCCCGTTTCATCGGCAAGACGCAGACGGATGAGCTGGCGTTTTCGCTGATGGGGCAGAACAGCCACTACCCCTTTCCGGTCAACCCGAAGGCGCCGGACCGGGTCACCGGCGGATCGTCATCCGGTTCCGCTTCCGCCGTGGCGGGCGGGCTGGCCGACATTGCCACCGGGTCCGACACCGGCGGCTCGATCCGCGCTCCGGCAAGCTTCTGCGGACTGATCGGCTTGCGCACCACGCATGGCCGCATTTCGCTGGCCGGCACCATGCCGCTTGCCCCCTCACTCGACACGTTCGGTTGGTTCGCCCGCGACAGGCACCTCTACGAAAAGGTCGGCGCGGTCCTGCTTGGACCGGATGCGGAGGATTTCAAGCTCAACCGCCCGCTGTTCATTCCGCTGCTTGAGCACTATCTGCTCGGCGAGGCGGAAGACGCCGCCTTCCGCGCCATGTACCGGCATATCGCCGCCCATCTCGGCCATGCCAAATCCGCCCGCCAGTCCACAGCCTCCATGGACGATCTCTATCTCTGCTTCCGGCAGATTCAGGGCTTCGAGGCCTGGGCTTCCCATGGCGCCTGGATATCGGCAGGCGAGCGCGGCCTCGGTCCCGGCGTCAAGGACCGTTTCGACTATGGTTCTGCTATCGATGCGCAGACCTATGAGGCACAGACCCGGCGGCGCGATCTCTTCCGCCGCGAGCTTGCCGATGTGCTGGGAGATGACGGCGTCATGGTGCTGCCGACCGTTCCCGGCGCCGCGCCGCTGGTCAGCTCGCCCTTCGAAGACCTGCAGACCTACCGGGAACGCGCCCTGCACCTCCTCTGCCTGTCCGTCCTTTCGGGCTTTCCGCAGATCACCTTGCCGCTCGGCGAAGTCCATGGTGCACCGTTCGGCATTTCCCTGCTTGGCCCCAAGGGCAGCGACAGCGCCCTCATCCGGCTTGGCAGCGCCATCCTGTCCGCCGCGGAAGGAAACCACTGACATGGACACACTCACGCGGATGCGGGCCTATATCGATGTGGTGGAGGCGGAAGGCTTTTCCGCCGCAGCCCGGAAGATCGGCCGCTCCAAGGCGCTGTTGTCCAAATATGTGCGGGAGCTGGAGGACGAGCTCGGCGCGCTGCTGCTCAACCGCACCACCCGGCAATTCTCGCTGACCGAAGCCGGGCACACCTATTACCAGCGCGCCAGCGAAATCCTGCGCGAGGTGGAGAGCCTGCAGGAAACGGTGCGCGAATCGAGCAGCGACATCAAGGGCCGCATCAAGATATCGGCGCCGCGCACCTTCGCCGATGCGGATATCGGCCAATGCCTGATCGACTTCTGCATCGAGCAGCCGGATATCATTCTCGATGTGCGCCTGGACGACCGGTTCGTCGACCTGGTCGAAGAGGGTTTCGACCTCGCCATCCGCATCACCCGCCTGCAGGATTCCTCGCTCATTGCCAAGCGCATCGCCCCCTTCGGGACGCTGCTGTGCGCCTCGCCTGAACTGATCGAGCGGGTCGGCCGCCCCACCCGTCCCGAGCAGCTGGCCTCCCTGCCCTGCATCATCGACACCAACAACCGCTCGCGCAACAATTGGCAGTTTCTCAACGACAGCGGCCCGACGATCTCCGTGCAGGTATCCGGCCGGATGGAAATCAACAGCCCGCTGTCCACCCGCCGTGCCGTGCTGGCCGGGCTGGGGTTCGGTTCCATGCCGGATTTCATCGCCAGGCCCGATATCGAAAGCGGCAGGCTGGTCAGCGTGCTGGAGGATTTTTCGCTGCGCGATGGCGGGATTTATGCGGTTTACCCGCACCGCCGCTATCTGCCGGCCAAAGTGCGCGTGCTTGTTGACTATCTGGCAAAATGGTTCAAGGACAACCGCCGGGCGTGAATATGTTATATCGTCCCAATTTCGACACGTTCGGAATGTCCTTTGCGCTCATGTTACAGGCGGAATAATGCATCAACGAATCGCGATTTTCGTCGCAACCCTCGCAACAGGCCTGATGATCGCCACGCCGGCGTATGTGCATCCGCACGTCTTCGCCGAGGCGCGTCTCGATATCACCATCAATCCCGACGGAACCGTGCAGAAACTCGGCCATGTCTGGCGTTTCGACGATCTCTTCTCCAGCACCGTCCTCGTCGAATTCGACAAGAACGGCGATCTGAAGCTGGACGAGAAGGAACTGACCGATCTCGCAAACACCATCAATGCATCGATTTCCGAATTCGACTATTTCCAGACCGTGACGCTCGACAACAAGAAGGTCGTCATGGCGCCGCCGGAGCACCTGATCGCCGATTTCCAGAACAATCAGCTGCTGATCATCTTCGAGAGCAAGCCGAAACAGCCGCTGAAGCTCGGCAAGGTCACCAGTTTCGGCGTCTATGATCCGACCTTCTACACGGCGATCGATTACGTCAATGACAGCGATATTCACGTCACCGGCCTGCCCGCCAACTGCAAATCCAAGGTGGTGCGGCCCAATCCGGATGAAGCGCTTGCCGCCAATCAGGCAACGCTGACCGATTCGTTCTTCAACGACCCATCCGGGACCAACATGTCGAAAATCTTTGCGACCAAGCTGGAAATCGACTGCCCGGCAAAAGGATAAGATGATGCGGAAAACAACCCTTGTTTGTGCCCTGGTTCTCGCAGCGCTGGCCGGCGGCCATGCATGGGCGCAGACCTCCTCGCTCGGCATCGGCTCGAACGAGGTGGCGATGCAGCCGACCGGGCCTTTCGCCGAAATCATCCTGTGGATCAACATCCAGCAGCGCAATTTCTACCTCGCCATGACCCATGCGCTCAAAGCCATGCGCGAGGATCCCTGGCAGGCCTCGGTGCTTGTTGGCCTCTCCTTCCTCTACGGCATCCTGCATGCGGTCGGCCCCGGCCATGGCAAGGCGGTGATATCCTCCTACATGCTGGCCAACGAGACCACGCTCAAGCGCGGCATCCTGTTGTCCTTCGCCTCGTCCATGCTGCAGGCCATCACCGCGCTGTTCATCGTCGGCCTGGCCTGGCTCGTCTTGCGCGGCACCACCGTGTCGATGAACGATGCGGCGCGCTATATGGAGATTGCCAGTTTCGTCCTGATCATCGCCTTCGGCCTGTCCCTGCTCTGGCGCAAGCTGCCGCTCCTGTTCGGCCCGCGCGTCGCCCATCTCATGCCGGAAAAACACGATCACGGTTCGGTGCTGACCGACCACCACCACGACCATCATCACAGCCATGACGATGACTGCGGTTGCGGACATGACCATCATGACCATGACCACCACAGCCACGCGGCGCATGCGCATGATCACGCCCATCACGCGCATGATCATCACGATCACCATCATGCGGCGGGCGAGGTCTGCGCCACCTGCGGGCATTCGCACGCGCCTGATCCGGCGATGCTTGGCGGCGAATTCAACTGGAAGACCGCATGGTCGGCCATTGTGGCGGTGGGCCTGCGCCCCTGTTCCGGCGCGCTGATCGTGCTGACATTCTCGCTGTTGAACGGGCTGATGCTCGGCGGCGTGCTCTCGGTCTTCGCCATGGCTTTTGGCACCTTCATCACCGTGGCGGTGCTGGCGACGCTGGCGGTCACGGCCAAGAATGTCGCCCTGAGGATTTCCGGCGGCGGTGCGCTTTCAACCCGCGTTCAGAACACCATCGAAGTCGGCGGTGCGCTGTTCATCGTGCTGGTCGGCGTGCTGCTGCTGACGGCAGCGCTGCGTTTTTAACGGAAAGGCTCTAGAGCCTTTCCTGCTTAAATAGAATCGTTCTGCCGGAGGGAATTTGGTTCAAGACCGAGGGGTTTGGCGAGACCGATGTTTATCCATCGGGCGAAGCCGAAGCCCGATGGCATTGGGCCAAATTCACCCGGCCCTTCGGGTTTCCGGTTGGCGGACACCCACTTTGTCAGGCAGCGTCGTCCGATGGATAAACATCGGCCTCGCTACCTTCCGCGTGGATTGTCTCGCCATCCGGGAAACAGAACTGGTTCTATTTAAGCAGGAAAGGCTCTAGTCCCTGCGGCGCTGGCTCCTGCCACGCAACCAGAACACCAGAAAAAAACCAACCACAAAGACAGCAGCGAAAATGCCTGCCAGCATGGGCGAGCGGGCACCCAGCGCGATCATCATGGTGGGCATGTAGAATGCGGCAATTCCGAAACCAAGCATGATACAGGCTGCGGCGATGGCAGCATTGCGGCTTTTGGGATCACTCACGGTCATGGTCTTTCCTGGGTACAACAGTCGCAGCCTTTTTAGCCCCGTTGCGCCCGAACGCAAGCTCTAACCCGCGCGCAAATCCTCAAGCCGTCTGATCTGCATGCCCTGAGCATCGAAATTATCCGGCGACAGCCATGCCTGATAGGCGGCTTTCAGCGCCGGCCATTCGCTGTCGATGATCGAGAACCAGGCGGTGTCGCGGTTCTCACCCTTCTGCACCATGTGCTGGCGGAAGATGCCTTCGAAGGTGAAGCCGAACCGCTCGGCCGCCCGCTTGGACGGCTCATTGGCATTGTTGCATTTCCACTCGTAGCGGCGGTAGCCGAGCGTGTCGAAGATATAGGAGGCGAAGAGATACTGCGCCTCGGTGGCCGCCGGTTTGCGCGCGATCAGCGGCCCCCAGTAGATGTTGCCGATTTCGATGACACCGAAGGCCGGGTCGATCCGCATCAGGGTCTGCCGTCCCGCTACCTCACCGGATGCCTTGTCGATGACGGCAAAGAACAGCGGGTCCTTGCTGGCCGAGACCTTTTCCAGCCACGCGTCGAATGCCGGGCGGTCGCCCGCTGGCGTTTCAAACAGATAGCGGAAACGGTCGGCCGCGTCCGCAACGCTCGATGCCGCGTAGAGCCCGTCGCCATGCCTGGCGGCGTCCAGCGGCTCCAGAGTGACGTATCGCCCCTCAATGGCTTCGCGGGCGGGCAGAGGGCGCGGTGTCCAGTCCTTGAGATCGGTCATGCTACCAAACCTGTTTTGCATATGAGTATTTGACTCCATACAATCGGAACCGCACAAAGCAGAAGACATAAATTGTATGTGAGACAAGATAATGCTGCGTACCATCTCCGGTTTCGACCGTATCGGTGAAGAAAATGCCTTCGCTGTTCTCGCCCGCGCCACCGCCCTCGCCGCCCAGGGCAAGGACATCATCAATCTCGGCATCGGCCAGCCGGATTTCAAAACGCCCGCCCATATCGTCGAAGCCGCCATCAAGGCGCTGCGCGATGGCCATCATGGCTATACGCCGGCAACGGGGCTGCTCGCCGCGCGCGAGGCCGTGGTGCGCCGCACGCTGACCACCACGGGTGTGGAAGTCTCGCCGGAGAATGTCATCATCGTTCCCGGCGGCAAGGTGACCATGTTTGCCGCCATCCTGATTTTCGGCGAGCCGGGCGCGGAAATTCTTTACCCCGATCCCGGTTTCCCGATCTATCGCTCGATGATCGAATTCACCGGCGCGACGCCGGTTCCCGTGCCGGTCCGCGAGGAGAACGGCTTTGCCTTCTCGGCTGAGGAGACGCTTGCGCTCATCACGCCCAGGACGCGGCTGCTGATCCTCAATTCACCTGCCAACCCGACCGGCGGCGTCACCCCGAAGACCGAGATTGAAAAGCTGGTCAAGGGGCTGGAGGCGCATCCGCATGTCGCCATCATGTCCGACGAGATCTACGATGTCATGACCTATGATGGCGAGGAGCACTGTTCGCTCCTGACCTTCCCGTCGATCCGCGACCGGCTGATCGTGCTCAACGGCTGGTCCAAGACATGGGCAATGACAGGCTGGCGCATGGGCTGGTCGATCTGGCCGGACAGCCTTTACGACAAGGTGCGCAAGCTCGCGGTCAATTGCTGGTCCTGCGTCAACGCCCCCAGCCAATATGCCGGCATCGCCGCCATCGACGGCCCGCAGGACGATGTGGAAAAGATGTGCCGCGCCTTCGACAGCCGCCGCAGAATCGTCGTCGACGGCCTCAACAGCCTGCCCGGCATCAGCTGTGCCACGCCGAAGGGCGCGTTCTATGCCTTCCCCAACATCAAGCAGACGGGATGGCCGGCCAAGCAGCTGGCGGCGGCCCTGCTGGATGAAGCCGGTGTGGCGCTGATCGGCGGTCCCGATTTCGGCATTCTCGGCGAGGGCTATATCCGCCTCTCCTACGCCAATTCGGAGGAAAACATCCTGCGCGCCATCGAGCGCATCGAGCGGTTTCTCGCCAAGTAACGGATCAGCCGCGCAACACGCCGCGATCCACCGATGCGGCCTTGACCAGGGCGAACACCGCCTCGCCCTGTTTGAGCGCAAGCTCGCTCGCCGACTTGCGCGTCAGCCGCGCAACGATGGTCTGGCCGCCAATGTCGAGCGTCAGGTCGCAGTCGGGACCGTCATTGCCGGTGATGGCGGTAATTTTCGCGGGCAGGATGTTACGCACGCTGATGGCCTGCGGCAGTGCGCGGGCGATGGAAACGTCCCGCGCCCTTATCCGCAGCCGCAGCTTTGTTCCGGCGGCAAAGCCGAGCCTGGCGATCTGGAACGGCTGGCCGCCAATGTCGAGGGATGTCAGCCCGAAAGCCTCGTCGCTTGCCGTGACCACGCCCGTCACCAGTGCACCGGCATCGTCGTGGCTGCCGAGCCGCGAAAAGATCGCCTCGGCCGGTCCGCTCGCCGTGACCCGGCCGCCCTGCAGCAGCACGATCTCGTCGGCGAGCCGCGCCACCTCGTCGATCTCGTGGCTGACATAGAGGATCGGCAATCCGGTTTCATCGCGCAGGGTTTCGAGGAAAGGCAGGATTTCCTGGCGGCGCGAATGATCGAGGGACGACAGCGGCTCGTCCATCAGCAGCAGCGCCGGATTGGACAGAAGCGCCCGCCCGATCGCCACGCGCTGGCGCTCGCCGCCGGACAGGAGCGCCGGGGCGCGTTGCTGCAGATGCTCAAGGCCGAGCAGCGCCACCACCCGGTCATAGGACAGGCCTTCGCTGCGCCGCCCGGCCCAGCGCGCATAGGTCAGGTTGTTCCTGACCGAAAGATGCGGAAACAGCCGCGCATCCTGGAAGACATAGCCGATCCGGCGCTGTTCCGGCGCAAGGTGAATACCCCTGGCGCTGTCGAACAGCACGTGATCGCGGATGGCGATCCGGCCCTTGGCCGGGCGCGTGACCCCGGCAATCATTTTCAGAAGCGTGGTCTTGCCCGCACCGGATTCGCCGAACAGCGCGGTGACGCCGCCGCCTGCCGTGAATGCGGCGGTGACGGGGAATGACCCGACCTGGCCCTCAACCGAGACGAACAACGTATCGCTCATGTCCGCCCTCCGCTGAGCCGCCGCTGCAGCCATTCGGATGCCACCACCGCGACGATGGAGATCACCACGGAAACCAGAATCAGCCGCAGCGCGGCCACGTCGCCATTCGGGCTCTGCAGCAGCGAATAGATGGCCAGCGACAGGGTCTGTGTTTCGCCGGGAATATTGGACACGAAAGTGATCGTCGCGCCGAATTCGCCCAGCGCCTTGGCAAAGCCCAGCACCGCACCGGCGAGAATACCCGGCAGCAGGAGCGGCAGCGTCACCGTCAGGAACACCACGATGCGCCGGGCGCCCAGCGAGCGCGCCGCCTCCTCAAGGCCGCGATCGAGACTTTCGATGGAAAGCCGCATCGGCCGCACCAGCAGGGGAAAGGCCATGACACCGGCCGCCAGCGCCGCACCGGTCCAGCGGAAGGAAAAGGTCAGCCCGAACACGTCATTGAAGAAGCCGCCCAGCATGCCGCGCGCGCCGAACCACACCAGCAGGAGATAGCCGGTGACGACGGGCGGAATGACCAGCGGCATGGTGATGAGCGCCTGCAGCAGGCTTTTGCCCCAGAAGGAAAAGCGCGCCAGGATCCAGGCGAAAACGAAAGCAAAGGGCAGAGCGACGAGGATCGCGACCAGCGCGACCCTCAGCGACAGAAGAACAATGGCCCATTCTGTCTCACCCGGCACGATCAGCCTGCCTTGTCAGATGCGCCGACAAAGCCCTTCGACTTGATGATCTCCTGGCCTTCATCGCTGGCGAGGAAATCGAGGAACGCCTTGCCTTCAGCCGAAGGCTCCTTGCCGACCAGCGCAGCCGGATAGAGAATGGGCTTGTGCGTCGAACCGGCGAAACGATAGGCTTCGATCAGTTCCGGCGCAGCGGTATGATCCGAGGCGTAGACGATGGCGGAATTCGCCTCGCCGCGGCGCACGAATTCCAGCGCCGCGCGCACATTCTCGGTGAAAACGGCGTTCTTGGCGACGTCGTCCCAGACTTTCAATGTCTCCAGCGCACTCTTGCCATACTTGCCCGCCGGCACGTTGCTGGGATCGCCCATGGCAAAGCGCCCGGCCTTCAGGATGGCCGCGGCATCACCCTTGTCAGCCTTGGTCAGAATGACAAGCGCATTGCCCGCAACAATCTTGCGCGACGGCTTGTCGATGAGATTGCGCTGCTCGAGATAGTCCATCCAGTCGAGATCGGCGGAAATGAAGAGGTTCGCGGGCGCGCCCTGCTCGATCTGCTTGGCCAGCACCGACGATGCGGCAAAGGAGGAGGTCACTTTCGTGCCGGTCTTTGCTTCAAATTTCGCAGCCGCCGTTTCGACCACTTCCTTCATGCTCGCCGCGGCAAACACCGTTACCTTTTCGGCGGCAGAGGCACCGTTGACACCCGCCATCGCCGCCAGAACCATAAAGCCCAGAATGAGAATTTTTTTCATGAGGTCCACCCCTGTCCACGAATCCATGGCGGTCTCACACCGGCCATGCATCCAGTTGCATACATCAGACATGATGGTGGGTCCGAACAAAGCGCGCGCGACCCGGACGCTCTCAAAACCCTTGACGCAATGGCAGCCATCGACACTGCCCTTATGTCCTGACGAACCCTCGGCCCCGAGTCAGAACGCGTCAAACTAGACTGGAGTCGTTCGTCTTGTCGAGAGCAAAACACCCGCCTTGCGGGGCGGGTGTCTTCAATGCCGGTTCGCTCGCCGTTACGCCTGCGGCGCGGGCGTTTTCACATTGGCCACGGTGGCTTCGATATGATCGATGAGATTATCCGGCAGTTTCAGACGTCCCGCCAGAAGATCGAGATAGCCGCGTTCGGCGCGGGTCTTGGCCTCGATGGCAAGGCGCGACGCCGTGTAAAGCTCGACCTTCTGCGCATCGGTGACAGCGGCGGCAACCAGCGCGTCGACATTGACGGGGGCATTCAGCTCCGTGGCGAGGAATTCCTGCGCGTCGCTGTTCATGCCGGACAGCGAGAGCTTTTCAACGATGCGGGCACGCTCCGCCTCATCCACATGGCCGTCAGCGCGGGCAGCGGCAATCATGGCGCGCACCAGCACCAGCGCGAACGCATGCTCGCCCTGCGGCGCCGTCGCCGGATGGAAGCTTGAATCGTCAGGCGGCGGCAGCAGGTCCGGCTCCCCGGTCTTTGCCGTCTCAGCCGGTGCATTGCCCGACTGGTAATTCTGATAGGCCTTGTAGGCGAGCCCGGCCACGGCAGCGAGGCCGCCGAGCTTCAGCGCACCGCCAGCGATGTCGCGGCCCGTGCCTGTGCCCAGCAGCACCGCAGCCAAAGCGCCTGCCGCCAGCGGATTGTCCTTGGCCATCTGTGTTGCCTTGCCGGCCGTATCTCGAACGGAGGTTCCAGTTCCGGGAATACTGCTTCCCAGAAAATCATCAAGAATCTTCTTCGGGTCGAACATGCAAATCTCCTCATGGCTGCACGGATGCGTCCCGACCTAGTTAGGGTCGGCATGGCGGCATTGCAATGACCGATGGATTTTTTGTGATCAGGAGCCGATATGCTGCTTTTCGCCGCGCAATTTGGCGAGTTTCACCTGTTTTTGCCGTTCGGCAAAGCGGGCGCGGTCGGCATCCGTCCGCTCGTGATAGCAGTTCGGGCAGGAAATGCCTTCGGCAAACAGCGGGGACAATTTGTCCTCCGGCGCAATCGGATTGCGGCAGGCATGGCACAGCTCCGCGTCGCCCTCGACCAGTCCATGACCGACCGAGACGCGTTCGTCGAAGACAAAGCACTCGCCTTCCCAGCGGCTTTCCTCGGCGGGCACGTCCTCGAGATATTTGAGGATGCCGCCCTTCAGGTGGAACACATCGTCAAAACCCAGCCCCTTGACGAAGGCCGTCGCCTTCTCGCAGCGGATGCCGCCGGTGCAGAACATGGCGATCTTCTTGCCTTCCAGTTCGTCGCGGTGGTTTTCCACCCATTGCGGGAACTCGCGAAACGTCTTTGTCTGCGGGTCGACCGCATTGGCAAAGGTGCCGATCGCCGTTTCATAATCATTGCGCGTATCGATGACGATCGTGCCGGGATCGGAAATCAGCGCGTTCCACTCCTGCGCGGACACATAGGTGCCGACGCTCTGGAGCGGGTCGATATCCTCGACGCCCATGGTGACGATTTCCTTTTTCAGCCGCACCTTCATGCGCTTGAACGGCATGTCGCTCGCGTAGGAATATTTCAGTTCCATGCCCGCAATGGCAGGCTCCGCTTCAAGAAATGCAACCAGCCTGTCGATGGCTTCAGCCGAACCGGCCACCGTGCCGTTGATGCCTTCGCCCGCCAGCAGCAGCGTGCCCTTGATGCCCGCCCCGCAGCACAGCTGCGCCAGCGGCTCCTGCAACGACTGGTAGTGTTCCAGCCGGGCAAAACGGTAGAGTGCTGCCACTTTGAAGGGCAAGTTTGCTGTGTGATCGGTCATGATCCCCTGCAACTACTGCTCCCAGGCGATGATTTCAAGAGTTTTACACCACCAACTTATCAACCACCCGCCAAAGCGCCCGATAATCCCTGGTGAACAGGTACAATTCCCGAGGAACTGAGAACATGCTTTCACAACAGGATATGGGCGACATCCGCGACGAGGCGCAGCGGGCCGAAATCGAACCGGCGGCGCTGCTGGCCGTCGTCGAGGTGGAAAGCGGCGGCGTCTGCCTTTACCGGATCGATGGGCGCAGCGAACCGCCCATCCGCTTCGAGGGACACTATTTCGACCTGCGTCTGACAGGCGGCCAGCGGCAGATCGCCCGCAGCAAAGGTCTCGCCAGCCCGACCGCCGGTGCGGTCCGCAATCCCGCATCACAGGCGGCGCGCTGGCAGCTGCTGGAGGCCGCCATCGCCATCAACCGGCCGGCAGCGCTGGAATCCGTATCCTGGGGGATCGGGCAGGTCATGGGCGCCCACTGGAAATGCCTTGGCCATGACAGCGTCGAGGCGCTCGTCGCCGAAGCGCGCGCTTCGCTCAAGGGGCAGCTGCGCCTGATGATCCGCTTCATCGCGCACAACGACCTCATGCCCGTCCTGGCACGGCATGACTGGAAGAGCTTTGCCCGCGCCTATAACGGTCCAAAGTTCACACAGAACCGCTATGATGCCAAGCTGGCCCTCGCCTGGCGCCGTTTTGCCGCGGCCGAATCCCGCGGCATCACAGCAAGCGGTGGACAAAGCGGCCCGGTATGACTAAATCGATTGAACCCAACAACAGCGGAGAGTTTGACATGGCCCAGAAGACCGATTTGCTATTACCCGTTCTGAAGGGCCAGCCGGTTATCCCGGTCATTCTCGTCAACGATGTCGCCCATGCGGTGCCGCTGGCCCGTGCGCTGGCCGCCGGTGGCCTTCCGGCCATCGAGATCACCCTGCGCACACCCGCCGCGCTCGACGCCATCCGCGCCGTCGCCAATGAAGTGCCCGAGGCCATCGTCGGTGCCGGGACCATTCTCAATGCGCGCCAGTATGAAGAGGCCAGCGCCGCCGGATCGCGTTTCATCGTCAGCCCCGGCGCCACGCCGCAGCTGTTGAAGGCTGCGAGCTCCGGCAAGGTGCCGCTGCTTCCCGGTGCGATCACACCGGCGGAAATCATGGCGCTGCGCGAAGAAGGCTATACAATGCTGAAATTCTTCCCGGCCGAGCAGGCAGGCGGAGCGTCCTTCCTCAAATCCCTGTCGTCACCCTTTGCCGGTATCCAGTTCTGCCCGACCGGCGGTATCGGTGCGGGCAATGCAAAAACCTATCTTGATCTGCCGAACGTTGTCTGTGTCGGCGGCTCCTGGGTTGCGCCGGAAAATCTGGTTCAGGCCGGAAACTGGGATGAAATCACCAGGCTTGCCGCCGAGGCCGCCAAGCTGGCGAAGGCATAAAGCGGTATTTTTAAGCATGCCTCTTAGTGCATGGTGCAGCAGATACCGGAATTCATGAAAAAGGGCGGCCCGTTTCGGAGCCGCCCTTTTGTTTGACCCGTCAACGGGCGATCAGTTGGTTGCGGTGAACTTCGCAATCGACAGGAAGGTCACAGCCTTGCCCGTGAACTTGTTGGTGTCGGCCACCGGCAGCGCCTGCTGGAAGCCTGCCGTATAAACGGTCGTCGGCGCAGTGCGCATGGCTTCGTTGCGCAGGACGGCCGGTTCGACATTCGGCGAGGTCTCGGCGACCTGCTGGCTGGACAGCGCGCGGTCCGGCACTTCCGAGGCAACCTGGATAGCCTTGGCACCCTGGTTCTTGGCCGACTGGCGGCGCGGCTTCGAGGTCTTGCCCGTGGTGATCACACCGCTGTCGAGCATGGCAACCGGATCGGCCGAACCGCCCGCATCCAGCATGGTGCGGCGCAGCGACGGCTGAGGCTCAGCCGATGCGAGCTGCGTGTTCTGGGCCGGTGCCGGCTTGTTGCGGACGACGCGGCCGCCCGTGGTTGCCGGTACAGTCGGCATGGCCTGGGCCGATGCAACGGCCGGTGCCTTGGCATGGGCTGCATCGGACTGCTTGATGATGGTTTCCAGATCGTCATTCGGGACCGGGATCACATCATGCTCGGATGCCGCGGCAACCTGTACCTGCGCAGGCGGCATGGCCGGGCGCGGGTTCGGCACCACCGAGGCCACCATCATGTCGGTACGCTTGGGACCGGACTGCGGCTTGTCAAAGGGAACGGGAACCAGCGCATTGACCATTTCCGGCTGAGCGGCCGGTGCCGGTTCGTTGGCCGGAGTGTTCACATTGGCGGCGATCATGTCACGGATGGCACCGGCGCTGTCGGTGGGACGCGGCGTCGGCAGGGCTGCGACAACGGTCGACTGATCCTCGGCGAGCGCGTTCAGCGTGGCGGGAGCGCCTGTTTCAGGCGCAGCCGGCGCATAGTCCGGACGGCGCAGCGGCACGGGAACGGCAAAGGCGAGCGCGGCATTGTCTTCCGGCGAGGCTTCGACCGGTGTTTCAGGCCGCGGCGCTGTCAAAGGCGCAGGCGCATTGCGGGTTGGCAGGGCAGGCGCAGCCGGAGCTGCGGCAGGGGCAGACTGTCCGACCGCCACGCCCGGCAGCGATGTTGCACCGCCGCCTTCGTCATCATCCGATGCAGCCGGCCTTGCAACGCGGGCTACGCCGCGCGATGGGGTCGGCGCGGAGGCCACGGCGACGCTGCCTTCGCTGGAATCCTCCTCGTCGTCGGCACCGCCGCCGCCAAAGAGCATGCCGAACAGGGTCTTGCCGCGACGGCCGGAGCTGGAGGAATTGCTGGCGACCTGCACGGAACCGCCGCTGCGCTTGCGCGATTCATAGGCGGCAACAGCCTGTTCATAACCGGGCAGCGGCTTGCCATCCGCGGGGATGTGCATCGTCTTGCCGTCGGGGAAGACGGCCAGCAGTTCGCGGCGGCTCATGCGCGGCCACATGCGGACATTGCCGACGTCGGTGTGGACGAAAGGCGAGCCGGATGTCGGGTAATAGCCGACGCCGCCGGCCTGGAATTTCAGCGCGGTCACGCGCAGGGTCGAAAGTTTCACGCCGGGAAGATACCAGTCCATCGCCTTGCCCAGCATATGCTGGCTTTTCTGGGCGACGCCGCGGCTGCGCGAGCGCAGCATGGAATTGGTGGCCGGAGACCGGTAGGCAGAAACCACATGGATGTAATCGGAGCCGCCAACGGCCTGATAGACCTGCCAGACCAGATCGAACAGGCGGGGATCCATGTTCGTCGGTTCGTTGCGGCGCCAGTCGCGCAGGAAGCGGTTGAGCTTGTTCAGGCCGTCCTGCTGATAGCGTCCATTCTTCTTGAACGTGATTTCCGCGCGTTCCTTGGTGTGAATGAAATAGAGCTTGAGCGTGCGTGTCTCAGCGGAAGCCTGTGCCGATGCGAACAGCATCGAGCCGAAGACCATGAGGAACACAAACCAGCTGGCGCGTACAAAAGAACCTGCCGTCGATTTGCCGTTCTGTGCATGAATCATGTTTGACAATGTCGTCCCAACCTTGACCGTTTTTTCCAGTCCCCGAATATCTGGATTATCCGATTTAATGGTTAATGGTCACTTATTGAAGAACAAATACGTTGAGAGCATGGCAAAAACCCAGACGCGAAAAGCTGATTCAAGACATGGTCAACGGGTGGTTAACAGCACCATTAAGACCTTTTGGCGTCAGAATCCACCCTTCTTAGGTCTTACACACGCACGTTTTGTAAACGCGGAATACGCAACTGGAACAATCGCCAATGGACTTTTAACATCTGGCTCGCCGAAACTATCTCTCATGATTCGCGTTTGAACAAGCGGTCGATTGCCAAAAAACGGTGCCAAAATGAATTTCGAAATCAAGAACCCCATGCCTTCCGCAAAGTCCGGCGCTGCCGCCGTCAAGGCGGATCAGAGCGCGCTCGGCGCCCTGCCCGAGTGGAATCTGGCCGATCTTTATCCGTCGGCGGACAGCAGTGAACTGAAAGCGGACCTGCAGAAGGCCGATGAGCTGGCCGTGCTGTTCGCCAAGCGCTGGAAAGGCAATCTGGCGACGGAAGCCGCCAAGCCCCAGGGCGGCGCCTTTGCCGAAGCGATCAAGGAATTCGAAGCGCTGGAAGAACTGATCGGCAAGATCGTCTCCTATGCCGGGCTGGTCTATGCGGGCGATACCTCCGATCCCAAGCGCGCCAAGCTCTATGGCGACATCCAGGAAAAGATGACCAATGCCAGCGCGCATCTGATCTTCTTCAGCCTCGAACTCAACCGCATCGACGATGCGGTGATCGAAAAGGCGATGGACGGCAATCCCGCCATCGGCCATTACCGGCCCTGGCTGGTCGATCTGCGCAAGGACAAGCCCTACCAGCTCGACGACAAGATCGAACAGCTGTTCCACGAGAAGTCGATCACCGGACGCGGCGCCTGGAACCGCCTGTTCGACGAAACCATGACGGCACTGCGCTTTGATGTCGATGGGGAAGACCTTGCGCTCGAACCGACGCTCAACATGTTGCAGGACGCCGATGGAGCCGTGCGCAAAAAAGCATCCGACGCGCTGGCAAAGACCTTCAAGGCAAATCTGCGCACCTTCACGCTGATCACCAATACCCTGGCCAAGGACAAGGAAATCTCCGACCGCTGGCGCGGCTTTGCCGATATTGCCGACAGCCGCCACCTCGCCAACCGCGTCGAGCGGGAGGTGGTGGACGCCCTGGCCGAGGCCGTGCAGGCGGCCTATCCGCGCCTGTCGCACCGCTACTACGCGCTGAAGGCCAAATGGCTCGGCCTCGACTACCTCAACAACTGGGACCGCAACGCACCCTTGCCGGAAACGCCGCAGGCGGTGATCCCGTGGACCGAAGCCAGAGACACGGTGCTGTCGGCCTATCGCGGTTTTGCGCCTGAGATGGCCGATATCGCCCGCGCCTTCTTCGAGAAAAACTGGATCGACGCGCCCACCCGCCCCGGCAAGTCGCCGGGCGCCTTCGCCCATCCGACCGTGCCATCGGTGCATCCCTATGTGCTGCTCAACTATATGGGCAAGCCGCGTGACGTGATGACCCTTGCCCATGAACTCGGGCACGGCGTGCATCAGGTTCTGGCCGGTGATCAGGGCGCGCTGATGGCGTCAACACCGCTGACCCTCGCCGAAACCGCCTCCGTCTTCGGCGAAATGCTGACCTTCCGCTCGCTGCTGGAAAAAACCCGCGACAGGCGCGAGCGCAAGGCCATGCTGGCCCAGAAGGCCGAGGACATGATCAACACGGTCGTGCGCCAGATCGCCTTCTACCTGTTCGAACGCCGGGTGCACACCGAGCGCGCCAATGGCGAACTCACCTCAGACCGCATCGGCGAGATCTGGCTGGACGTGCAGAAGGAAAGCCTCGGGCCGGCGATCCGCTTCGGCCCCGGCTATGAGACATTCTGGACCTATATTCCGCATTTCATCCATTCGCCGTTCTACGTCTACGCCTATGCCTTCGGCGATTGTCTGGTGAATTCGCTGTATGCGGTCTACCAGAATGCCGATGCGGGCTTTCAGCAGAAATATTTCGACATGCTGAAGGCGGGCGGCACGAAACACCATTCGGAGCTTTTGGCTCCTTTCGGTCTCGATGCCACCGATCCGGCATTCTGGCAGAAGGGTCTTTCCGTCATCGAAGGCATCATCGACGAGCTGGAGGCGATGGACAACCCGGAATGAGTGCGCCCGCTCACACGCCATATGACGGTTCGGCGCAACCCTTCACCATCGGGTTGCACCAGCTTGACCTGAAGGACTGGATCGAGATTGACGCCAATCTCGTTCCCTACCTCAGGGAAAAGCGACGGCTATTCGGGCTGCATGCGGGGAAGATTTTTGTCGAGGAACCCGGCACGCAGGACGCGCAAAAGGAAGTGCTCGACCTCTTGAGCGCGCATCTTGCCGGGCACTACCCAGCGCTTTACCGGCGGGACGGCGAGGATATCGCGATTGCCGGCTGGGACGAGCAGGTGGCGCTCGGCGGCGCCGGTTCGCCCTTTCTGCATCGGGCCGCCAATATGGTGCAGGAAGACCTCGTCCTCATGCGCAAGGATGAACGGCGCGGCTGGCATCTGGCGGCGGCATCGCTGTCCTTCCCTTCCTCCTGGACCCTTCTGGAAAAATTCGGCCGCTCCATGGAGGATATCCACGCACCGGTGCCGGATTTCGGCGCGGGCACGCGCAATGCCGGCCTGATCAGCCGCATGTTCGACAATCTGCGGCCGGACCGGTCGGTCTATCGCATGAACTGGTCGTTGCAGCCGGACGGCGATCTCTACCACCCGTTGTCGAGCCACCAGAAGGGCGCACGCTACACGGATGCGGACATTGTTACCCAGAGCTTTATCCGCGTCGAACGCCAGACCCTGCGCAAGCTGCCGGCATCCGGCGCCATTCTCTTCACCATCCGCATTCATCTCGATCCGGTGAGCGCCTTGAAACGGCACCCGGAATGCCGCGGCGTGGCCGAAGCCTTTGCCCGTCAGCTCCAGTCGCTGAACGAGGCGCAGGCGCATTACAAAGGCATTATGGCTGTCCGCGACCGGCTTGTCACGGCTTTAAAGTCGCTTTGAAGCATTTCAATTAACAGTAGTTGCAGTTTTCACCCCTTTCGGGTGAACGGTTGTTTGCTCTTTGTCATCACTATGCTCTATGGTTTCTTTGAAGCGGTGAAATAACCGCTGCCCTCATTGATGGAGATTAAAAAATTAGGAGTAGCAAAAAAATGGCGAAGGCGAATTGGCCTGTACATGGAGAAATTACTGGTCCGATCGTGATGATCGGTTTCGGGTCCATCGGACGGGGTACCCTGCCCCTCATAGAGCGCCACTTCAAATTCGATAAGTCCCGCCTGGTCGTCATCGACCCGAGTGATGCCAACAAGAAACTGCTCGACGAGCGTGGCATCCGCTTCATTCAGGAAGCCGTTACCAAGGAAAATTACAAAACGCTGTTGAAGCCGTTGCTGACCGCAGGCGATGGCCAGGGTTTTTGCGTCAATCTGTCCGTCGATACATCGTCGGTCGATATCATGCGCCTGTGCCGCAAGCTCGGCTCGCTCTATATCGACACCGTCATCGAGCCATGGCCCGGATTTTACGTTGCGGGCGGTGACAACGCAAAACGCACCAATTATGCGCTGCGCGAAACGCTGCTGGCGGAAAAGCGCCGCAAGCCCGGCGGCACCACGGCTGTCTCCTGCAGCGGCGCCAATCCCGGCATGGTGTCGTGGTTTGTCAAACAGGCGGTTGTCAATCTCGCCAGGGATCTGGGCATCGAGCACACCGAACCGGCGCGCAATGACCGCGACGGCTGGGCGCGCCTGATGCGCCAGACCGGCATCAAGGGCATTCACATTGCCGAACGCGACACGCAGCGCGCAGGCGAGCCGAAGCCGTTCGGCGTGTTCTGGAACACCTGGTCGGTGGACGGCTTCATTTCCGAAGGCCTGCAGCCAGCGGAACTGGGCTGGGGCACGCATGAAAAATGGCTGCCCAAGAACGCCCGCAAGCAGAAGAAGGGCAACAAGGCCGCGATCTTCCTCGAACAGCCCGGCGCCGATACCCGTATCCGCACCTGGTGCCCGACCGAGGGACCGCAGTTCGGCCTCCTGGTGACACACAATGAGGCGATCTCGATTGCCGACTTCTTCACCGTGTTCGACAAGAAGGGCAAGGCTGCCTACCGGCCGACCTGCCACTACGCCTATCACCCGTCCAACGTGGCAACGCTGTCGCTCGACGAAATGTTCGGCGCCGCCGGCCAGCCGCAGCCGATCCATCACGTTCTGGAGGAATCCGAGATCGTCGATGGGGCGGATGAGCTGGGTGTCCTGCTCTATGGCCACGACAAGAACGCCTACTGGTACGGCTCGCAGCTGACCATCGAGGAAGCCCGCAAACTGGCGCCTTACCAGAATGCAACCGGCCTGCAGGTCAGCTCGGCCGTTCTTTCCGGCATGGTCTGGGCGCTGGAAAATCCGCAAGCCGGCATTGTCGAAACCGACGAGATCGATTTCCGCCGCTGCCTTGAAATCCAGAAACCCTATCTCGGGCCGCTCAAGGGGCACTATACCGACTGGACGCCGCTGGAAAACCGTCCTGGCTTCTTCAAGGAAGACATCGACACCAGCGACCCCTGGCAATTCCGCAACATTCTCGTGCATTGATCAAGAACGGCAACCCAAGGGTTGCCGTTTTCATATCCGCTGCGTGGCTGTGGTGCGTGGTTCGACAGCACTCTCTCCCCGTTGCCACGCCCGCAAATGCGTCTGGCTGTTGAGAGAGGAGAATGACGGGCGGTCCTTGGAACGCGGGTCTTGGGTAGTCTATATGCGATGCTTGCGATCCAAGGACCACCCGCCCCGGCAAACGGTTTCGCCCAACATAGCATGATTGGACTTAACCTTCCCGGCCTGGGGTCTCCCACAGGCCGAAGCGCCGATCCTTTCCCGACTTTCGAAGGTTTCCGGAAGCATTCCCGCCGGAAAGGACGAGGAGAAGGATAAGCGAGGTTGGGAGAACGTGGATAAGTTGCTGGTGAATTTCTTATAAACAACAGTTTTGCAGAAACCGCAGATGACGAAACTCCGCCGCTGATTAAACTTATGTCTTGTTTTTGCTTGGTTTTCGCGGCATTTAAGAGGGCAACCCATCAGGAGATTGATCGGATGAAACGTATTTCACTGGCCTTCAGCGCAGCGACCATGGCAGTGGCACTTGCTGCTTGCCAGAGCAGCGGCCCCATTCACGACAACGGACCGGTGCAGGCTTCCCGCCCAACCGATGCCGTGCAGGGCCAATGGTTTGATACATCGGGCGTTGCCTTCTCGAATTTCAACGGCGGCGTTTTCGAGACCCGCGCCAACGACACCAAGGAAAAACTGGCCGAAGGCAGCTATCGCTTTGCCTCTGCCAGCCTCATCGAGATCAACCTGCGCTCGCTCGCCCGCGGCACGCAGTCCAAGGTCAATTGCGCCCTCGTCAATCCCGGCCAGTTGAATTGCACCTCGTCCAGCGGCCAGCAATTCTCGCTGACACGCCGCGGCAGCCAGACCGGCTGACAGATCGCCGGCCGGGACAGGCCACTGTACCGGCCGGCTTTACCTTGAGCGGCAAAAACCGCCGCTCTTCCCTTGCATGCCACGCCAAGGAATGAAAGCATCGGCGCATCTGTCACACGGATGCCAACGACCGGTGACAGCATCAGGCGACCGCAACAGGGGAACAGTTCATGTCAAAAATCCTCGCCCGAATTCTGCTCGGCACCACGGCTCTCGTCATGACCGCCGGTGCGGCCATGGCCGACTACACGCTCACCATTCTCCACATCAACGATTTCCACTCGCGCCAGGAATCGATCAACAAATATGATTCGACCTGCTCCGCCGAGGAGGAGAGCAAGAACGAGTGCTTTGGCGGCATTGCCCGGGTGAAAGCCAAGATCGACGAGCGCCGCGCCGCCCTCTCCAGGGATGGCGGCAACGTCATCGTGCTCAATGCGGGCGACGAATTCCAGGGATCGCTGTTCTACACGACCTACAAGGGCGACGACACGGCCGAATTCATGAACGGCATCGGCTATGATGTCATGGCTCTCGGCAACCATGAATTCGACGATGGCGTCGACACGCTGGCAAAATTCCTCGGCAAGGTGAAATTCCCGGTTATTTCGGCCAACACCATTGCCGCCGACGGCTCGCCCATTGCCGGCAAGTACAAGCCCTATGTCATCAAGGACATCGGCGGCCAGAAGATCGGCGTTGTATCGGCCATCACCACCGACACGGCGGATATTTCAACGCCCGGACCGACGGTCAAATTCGCCGATGAGATCGAAACCCTGAAAAAGCAGGTCGAGGCGCTGAAGGCCGAAGGCGTCAACAAGATCATCGCGCTCAACCATGACGGCTATGTCAAGGACAAGCAGATCGCCGCCAGCGTTGCCGGGATCAGCGTGATTGTCGGCGGACACAGCCACACGCTGCTGTCGAACACCGATCCGCAGGCGCTGGGGGCCTATCCGACCCTCGTCAAGGGACCGTCCGGCCGGGACGTGCCGATCGTCCAGGCGAAATCCTATTCCAAATATCTGGGCGAGCTGAAAGTCACCTTCGACGATGACGGCAATGTCATCAAGAGCGAGGGCGCGCCGATCCTGCTCGATTCCTCCGTGGTGCCCGATCCCGCCTATCTCGCGCGGGTCAAGGAGCTGGCCAAGCCCATCGAAGCCCTGAAAGCCCAGAAGGTGGCCGAATCCACCGGCGTCATCGAAGCCGCACGCGAGGTTTGCCGGGTGGTTGAATGTTCCATGGGCAATCTTGTCGCCGATGCCATGCTCGACCGGGTCAAGGGCCAGGGCATGAGCATCGCCATCATCAATGGCGGCGGCCTGCGGGCATCCATCGATGCCGGGGATGTGACCATGGGCGAAGTCCTGACGGTGCTGCCGTTCCAGAACACGCTGTCGACCTTCCAGCTGAAGGGGGCCGACGTGGTGACCGCGCTGGAAAACGGCGTCAGCCAGATCGACCAGGGCGCGGGCCGTTTCGCGCAGGTCTCGGGCCTGAAATACGCATTCGACGTGTCAAAGCCCGCCGGCCAGCGCGTTTCCGCCGTTGATGTGCGCGACGGCAGCGGCTGGAAGCCGATTGACCCGGCGGCAACCTACGGCGTCGTCTCCAACAACTACATGCGCGCGGGCGGTGACGGCTACAAGATTTTCGCCAGCAATGCCCAGAACGCCTATGATTACGGCCCCGGACTTGAAGCCGTGGTATCGGACTATCTCGCCAAGAACACGCCGTACAAGCCCTACACCGACGGGCGCATCACCGTTCTGGCCGCAGCGGCCACACCAGCGGCAGCCGACCCCGCACCGCCCGCCAAGCCTGCGGCGCAAACAGCAGCACCAGCACCCGCAGCAGCTGCCACGCCATCGGCCTATACGATCAAGCGCGGCGACAGTTTCTGGAACATTGCCAAACAGATCTACGGCAAGGGCTCGGACTGGAAAAAGCTGGCGGCAGCCAATCCGCGGATGATTGCCGGCAAACTGCCCATCGGCGGCGCGATGACGATCCCGCCGCGCTAATTCCAGCTTGGACAAACGGTCCTAGTGGTCCGATTCTGACATTTGCATCCCGGTGATACAGGCCGTTCAGGCAAATGTCAGAATCAAAGGACCACTAGTAACGATATGATTCTAGTGGAACTTTGAATTTGACGTTCGCATGCTGCCCGTGATGTGAAATGGGATGCGAACGTCAAATTCGTTCCACTAGGACGGTTATTTCGACCCGGTGCAACTTGAATGTTGTGCCGGGTTCTTTCATATCTGCCGCGAATTGACCCGCCGGATTGCGATTTACCCCCTTTTGCTGCGTCTTTTCGCGCCCTTGCAATCCCGGCCCCCGCCACTAGGTTCCAACCGCAAAGCAGGAGTTGAAAGAGATGGTGATGTCTGGTGAGGCTGGTGCGGCAATAATCAAGCCCGGCGACCATCCGCGCATCGAAACGTCGAAAGTTGGCGTGCTTCTCGTCAATCTGGGCACGCCTGACGGCACGGATGTCACCTCCATGCGCCGCTATCTCAGGGAATTCCTGTCGGACAAGCGCGTGATCGAATGGCCGCGCGCCATCTGGCTGCCGGTGCTTTACGGCATCGTGCTCAACACCCGCCCGAAAAAATCCGGCGCGCTTTACGACAAAATTTGGAACCGCGAGCGCAATGAATCGCCTTTGCGCACCTATACCCGCGCGCAAAGCGAAAAACTGGCCGCCCGCCTCGCCGCCCATCCCGATGTGATCGTCGACTGGGGCATGCGCTACGGTCAGCCTTCCATCGAAGAGGCGCTCGAGCGGCTCGACAGGCAGGGCTGCAAGCGCATCGTCATGTTCCCGCTTTATCCGCAATATTCGGCAACGACCACGGCGACGGTCAACGACAAGTTCTTCGAGGCGCTGATCAGGATGCGCTTCATGCCCGCCACCCGCACCGTTCCCTCCTATCAGAACGAGGCCGTCTATATCGAGGCGCTTGCCGCCTCCATCGAGAAGCATTTTGCCGCATTGGATTTCGAGCCGGAAGTGGTGGTTGCCTCCTATCACGGCATCCCGCAAAGCTATTTCAAGCGCGGCGACCCCTATCCCTGCCATTGCTGGCAGACCACGCGCCTGTTGCGCGAGCGGCTTGGCTGGGATGAGAAGAAGCTGATCACCTGCTTCCAGTCCCGCTTCGGCCCGGAAGAGTGGATGCAGCCCTATACGGACAAGACGATGGAAAAGCTCGCCGCGGACGGCGTGAAGTCCGTTGCCGTGTTCAATCCGGGTTTCGTCGCCGACTGCCTGGAAACGCTGGAGGAAATCGCAGTCGAGGCCGGCAACACCTTCCGCGAGCATGGCGGCGTCAACTTCACCCATATCCCCTGCCTGAATGATTCCGATGAGGGCATGCGGGTGATCGAAGAGCTGGTCCGGCGCGAATTGCAGGGCTGGATCTGAGCAGCAGGAACGCCTGTATAATTCCCGCTCAAGCCTTTCTGAGATCAAGACTTTAGTCTATCTTGGCCGCGTCCGTATAAAGGGCGATGATGCGAGATGACATTGGTCCTGATGTCAGGCAAGGGGGAGTACAATGCCGTTCAGCGGTTTCGATTTTACCATTCCGGTGCTGGTTGTTCTGGTTCTGGTCGTGCTGTTTGCGGGCGTCAAGACCGTGCCGCAGGGTTACAATTACACCATCGAGCGTTTCGGCAAGTATACCCGGACCCTCGCACCCGGCCTCAACCTTATCGTCCCGTTCTTCGACCGCATCGGCGCCAAGCTGAACATGATGGAACAGGTGCTTGACGTGCCGACCCAGGAGGTCATCACCAAGGACAACGCCAACATTGCCGTCGACGGCATCGCCTTCTACCAGATCCTCAATGCACCACAGGCTGCCTATCAGGTCAGCGGGCTGCAGAATGCCATTCTCAATCTCACCATGACCAATATCCGCACGGTCATGGGCTCGATGGATCTCGACGAACTCCTGTCCAATCGCGATGCGATCAATGACCGCCTGCTGCGGGTGGTGGACGAAGCCGCCCATTCCTGGGGCATCAAGATGACCCGCGTCGAAATCAAGGACATCAACCCGCCGAAGGACCTCATCGATTCCATGGCGCGCCAGATGAAAGCGGAACGCGACAAGCGCGCGCTGGTTCTGGAGGCCGAAGGCAACCGTGCCGCGCAGATCCTGCGCGCCGAAGGCCTGAAGCAGGCCCAGATTCTCGAAGCGGAAGGCAAGCGCGAAGCCGCCTACCGCGAGGCCGAGGGCCGCGAACGCCTGGCCCAGGCCGAAGCCAAGGCGACCGAACTTGTGTCCGCCGCCATCAACTCGGGCAGCGTGCAGGCCATCAACTACTTCGTTGCACAGAAATACACCGAGGCTTTCGCCAAATTTGCCACCAGCAACAACCAGAAGCTGATCCTGATGCCGATGGAGGCCTCGTCGCTGGTCGGCACGCTCGGCGGTATCGGGGCGATTGCCAGGGAAGTGTTCGGTGACGCAGCGCAGAGCGAACGCGCCGCAACGCCAGCGCAGCCGGGACGCGGGCGCACCGTTCCCGGCACGGGCGGCGGAACCGGCTCGGCGGTCTGACCGCCCGGCAGAGAGGAGGAGCACCCATGCTCGAACATCTCTTCCAGGAACTCGGCCCATGGAACTGGGTCGTGCTCGGTTTCATCCTGCTGATCTTCGAAGTGGCGGTGCCCGGCATCTTCCTGCTGTGGTTCGGCATTGCCGCCATCATTGTCGGCTTCCTGACCATTCTCGTGCTCGGGCCGATGCTCGCCATCGGCTGGCAGCTGCAGATCATCCTGTTTCTGCTTCTGTCCGTCATCACCGTCTTCATCGGCCGCAGGCTGATGGGAGCGGCTGACGTGCCGACCGATGAGCCGCTGCTCAACCGGCGCAACGAACAGATGATCGGCCAGATCGTCGTGCTGGAGGAAGCAACGGTGAACGGGCACGGGCGCGCCCGCATCGGCGACAGCCTCTGGCGCGTCAAAGGTCCCGATCTGCCCGCCGGCAGCCGGGTCAGGATCACCGGCACCGATCAGGGAACGCTGACAGTCGAAGCGGCTTGATCAGGCGGCGCCGATCCGCAACAGGTCGTGGAAATGCACGATGCCGACGGGGAAGCGGTCTTCGGTCACGATCAGCGCGCCGATATTGTGCTCGTTGAGCAGGGCAAGCGCGGCGCTCGCCAGCATGCTCGTCGGCACGGTCTTGGGATTGCGGGTCATGATTTCCTCGACCCGCACCGTCACCAGATTGCGGTGAAGATTGCGCGAGAGGTCGCCATCCGTGATGATCCCGGCCAGCGAGCCGTCATCATTGTGCACCGCGATACAGCCGAAGCGTTTTTCCGACAGCACTTTCATCGCATCGGGAATAAGCGTTCCCAGCGGAACCAGCGGAATCTCGTCGCCGCGATGCATGATCTCGCGCACATGGGTCAGGCTGGCGCCCAGCGATCCGCCGGGGTGGAATGTCTTGAAATCGACGGCGGTGAACCCCCGCGCTTCCAGGAGGGCGATGGCGATCGCATCGCCCATGGCCAGCTGCAGCAGCGGCGATGTGGTCGGTGCCAGCCCGTGCGGGCAGGCCTCGGTGGCCCTCGGCAGCAGCAGGACGACGTCGGCGGCCAGTGCCAGTGCCGAATTTTCCCCTGCCGTGACCGCGATGAGCGGAATGCGGAACCGTCTGGAATAGCTGACGATCCCCTTCAGCTCCGCCGTTTCGCCCGACCATGACAGGGCCAGAATGGCATCGTCGCTGCCGATCATGCCGAGATCGCCGTGATTGGCCTCAGCCGGATGCACGAAAAAGGCGGGTGTCCCGGTCGAGGCAAAGGTTGCGGCGATCTTCGAGGCGATATGGCCGCTCTTGCCGACCCCGGTGACGATGATTCTGCCACGGACTGCGGCGATGCGTTCGATGGCCTTGCCGAAGGCATCCGCAAGGCTGCCGTCCAGCGCATCGCGCAGCGCGCTCAGCCCGTCTCTTTCGGTTGAAATCGTCCGCTTGGCGGAATCCACCGCTGCGGTCTTGTCCAGTTCGGTATCGTTTATTGCCTGCATGGCGAGGACTGTTAGCGCTTTGCCGCACCGCTGTCCATTTTTTGTTGCGCCGCCCGCTTCAAACCCGTCGGGCAGGCCAAGCGGAAACCAGTCATTAACCATGACAGTTTACGCTCCATAAACGTTCGAACTCATTGGCAATGTCATTTATGTATCATCGGCAATCCCGCATCGGAGCACCGGCCTATCGCGGCAGCTTCACCTCTGCGATCAACCTGTGTCTGTGGACGGGGCTGATGGGCAGCGTTGCGTTGTTTTCCGGTGGGACGGCCCTGGCCCAGCAGGCCGTGCCCCTGCGCGGCGCGGTCGATGAAAATATCCTGCAAACCCAGCAGAATACGCCGCCGCGCCCGGTGCGGCGGGCACCTGTGGTTGCCGCTGCGCCAGCGCCGGCCACCGGCACCGCCAGCGGCATTCCCGCCGATCCCTATGAACCCGTCAGCCCCGGCGCCCTGCCCATTGACGATGCGGGCACCGCAGCGCCAGCAACCGGGACAGCAAACGCCGGTTCACTGTCATCCGGACCGGTGAACAACAGCCGCACGCTGAGCCCGCTCCCCACCGCCACGCCCGGCACCATTCCCCTTCCGGCCGATCCGGCCACCGCCGCAACGCAGCGGACACAGCCTGTTCCCCGCGCCCAGCGCAACGGGCGGGCACCGGCCGCGCTTACCACCGGCAGTATCGCCGATGACACGGATGGCAATGCGCGGCTGCAGCGCGAGAGCCGGGACAATCTGCCCGAAGCCGCCATCGAGCGCCGCACCGTGCGGCCGGACCCGGACCCGTTTGCACCCTTCGGCATCAGGGCCGGTACCGTCACACTGCGGCCGTCCATTTCGCAAGGGTTGCGCGCCACGACCAACGCCGATGGCAGTTCCTCCGGCAAGAGCGCGATTCTCTCGGAAACGCGGCTGCGCCTGCGGGCGACAACGGACTGGTCGCGCCACTCGGCTTTCCTCGATTTCGACGGGGTCTATGACAGAACGCTGTCGGGCCAGGACTATTCGGCACCCAATGTCGGGCTGCGCGGCGGCTTCAAGCTTGATCTTGGCAACCGCACGACAGTGACCGGCGAAGGCGGCTACCGCTACCGGCAGGAGGATGCCAGCGCCCCGACGGCGGTTGTCGGCGCATCCAACAGGCCCGGCGTGCAGGAACTGGATGGCACATTGGGCGTGCGGCACGAATTCGGCCGGTTTTTTGGCGAGTTGAAGGGCAAGGTCGACCGGACAACCTATGGGCAGGCCCAGTTCCCCGACGGGACGACCCTCAGCCAGAAGGATCGCGACAACACCTTTGCCAGCATCGCCCTGCGCGGCGGCTTCGAAATGTCCCCGGCGATCAAACCCTTCGCCGAAGTGGAGATCGGCAAGCTGATCTATGACGAAACCGAGGATTCCAATGGCTTTCGCCGCTCCGGCATGCGCACCGCGCTGCGCGGCGGCATCGAGGCCGATTTCGGCGAAAAACTCTCAGGCGAGCTGGCGCTGGGTTATCTGCGCCAGAGTATCGACGACGCGCGGCTGTCCAACATCGATGGCTTCAGCGTCGACGGGGCAATCAAATGGTCGCCGCAGCGCGGCACCGATGTCAATCTCGGCCTGCTCACCCGCGTGGAAGGTGCGACGACACCCAATGACAGCGGTTCGATCTTCTACGAGGGACGGCTTGGGGTCAAACGCCAGATCCGCTCAAATCTCAGCGTCAATGCCGAGTTGACCGCATCGCTGCGTGACAACAAGGATGGCAGCGGTCTCGACAAGGGCTTTGGCGCGCAGGTCGGCGCCACCTACTGGTTCAACCGGTTCCTCGGGCTGGATGTCAGCGCGCGCCACCGCATCACGCGCAGTGAGGTCGATACCCGCCAGACCAGCGAAAGCAGCGTCTATATGGGCCTGACGCTGCAGCGGTAGCGCTATGCCCGTGAGCTGCCGCGAGGGATCAGTCGAACCGCACCCAATGGCGATGCAAGAGTTACATACACTTTCATCCCCCTCTGGGCTGCCGCCCATCTCTCCCACAAGGGGGGAGATCAGCTGTCACGATTGTTTCAGCCAATCTTCAAGGGTGAAAATAATACAGAATCATCGATGTCGATGTGATCTCCCCCCTTGTGGGGGAGATGTCCGGCAGGACAGAGGGGGGTGATGATATCCCCCCTCACCGCATCTCAAACCTTGCGCGGCTGGATGGTTTTCAGCATGTTGCCGATATTGTCGATGACACCGTTGCGGATATCATTGCGCCACAGGGCAAACGCCACATTGGCTTCGACAAAACCTTCCTTCGAACCCGTATCATAGGTGCGGCCCTGGAAGTGATAGCCGAAGAAATCCTGTTGCTTGGCCAGTTTCAGCATGCCGTCGGTCAGCTGGATTTCATTGCCGGCACCGCGTTCCTGATGCTCGAGAATATCGAAAATCTCCGGCTGCAGGATATAGCGGCCATTGATGTAGAGATTGGAAGGCGCGGTACCCTTGGCCGGCTTCTCGACCATTTCGGTGAGCTCGAAACCGTTGCCGACATCCTTGCCCTTGCCGACGATACCGTATTTGTGGGCCTCTTCCGGATCGCATTCCTGCACGGCAACGATATTGCCGCCGCCCGCCTGATTATACAGCTCGACCATGTCGGCAAGGCAGCCGTTTTTCTCCGGCTGCATGATCATGTCGGGCAGAAGCAGCGCGAAAGGCTCATCACCGACGATATCGCGGGCACACCACACGGCATGGCCCAGCCCCATCGGCACCTGCTGCCGGGTGAAACTGGTCGTACCCGGTCCCGGCTGGATGCTCTGCAACTCGTCGAGCAGCGCCGTCTTGCCGCGCTCGGCCAGGGTTGAATAGAGTTCGTACTGGGCATCGAAATAGTCCTCGATGACAGCCTTGTTGCGGCCCGTGACGAAAATGAAGTGCTCGATACCGGCCTCGCGGGCTTCGTCCACCACGTACTGGATGACCGGCTTGTCGACAACGGTCAGCATTTCTTTCGGGATAGATTTGGTTGCCGGAAGAACGCGGGTGCCAAAACCTGCGACTGGAAAAACGGCTTTGCGGATTCTCTTCGCTGTCGTCACAATATATTCCCCATCTCACACAAAAACTCAGTTAACATTGGTAATGGACATTTGCCCTGCAAAGAATGAAAATAGTTTGAGCTGCATAATAAACATTTTTTTCGACCGGTAATGTTCCCGCAGGAACCGCCCGTCAAATATGCATGGTAAACCAATTCCTAACTTTGATGTGCATAATTTATTGTTTGCCGGAATAGGTGGAAACCCAGTTCAAGGAGACAACATGTTCAAGAGCCCGTCGAGTTTTGCAAAGCGAATCATGATTTTGGCCGCAACCGCGAGCCTGGCTTTTGCAGTGACGGCGACCAATGCCTCCGCCGATGCAAAATTCCAGACGTGGATTGCCAATTTCCGCACCACGGCGCTGCAAAGCGGTATTTCCGCATCGACGTTCCAGCGCGCCTTTGCCGGCGTCAAGGATATCGATCCCGAAGTGCTGCAGAAGGCGGCCTATCAGCCGGAATTTACCGCGCCAGTCTGGGATTACATCGACAACCGCGTCAACGAGCATTCCATCACCACCGGGCGGGACATGGCGCGCAAATATAGCCGCTGGCTCGCGGCCATCGAGAAATCATTCGGCGTCGACCGCAATATCCTTTTGGCAATCTGGTCGATGGAAACCAATTATGGCGAAGCCATGCAGCGGCCTGACATCATGCGCGATGCGGTGCGCTCGCTTGCAACCCTCGCCTATGCCGACCAGCGCCGGGCGAAATATGCCCGCACCCAGCTGATTGCCGCGATGAAGATCCTGCAGACCGGCGATATCGACCGCAGCCATCTCACCGGTTCCTGGGCGGGCGCCCTTGGCCATACGCAGTTCATTCCCACGAGCTACCTCGCCTATGCCGTCGACATGGATGGCAATGGCAAGCGCGATATCTGGACCTCCATACCCGATGCCCTGGCAACGGCTGCCAACCTTCTGGCCAAGAACGGCTGGGAATCCGGCCGGACCTGGGGTTATGAAGTGATACTTCCGGCCGGGCGCAAATTCCCCGCCGGTTCGAAGACCATGGCGGAATGGCAAAGCCTTGGCGTGGTGCGTGCCAATGGCAAGCCGTTCCCGCGCGGCGGCGAAAAGGCCCAGCTGAAGGTGCTCGACGGCCGCGAAGGCCCCGCCTTCCTCATGACCCGGAATTTCTCGGTCCTGAAAAACTACAACAATGCGGATAAATATGCGCTTGGCGTTGGTCTCCTTGCCGATCAGATCGGCGGTGCACCGCCGCTGCGCCGCGACTGGAATCGCCCGTTCACGCCGATCTCCATGAAGGAGCGTGAAGAATTGCAGACACATCTGCGCGCATTGGGTTATTATGACGGCGAAGTGGACGGAAAAATCGGCTCCGGCTCACGGGATGCCATCCAGGCATTCCAGAAGAAAATGGGGCTCGATCCCGATGGTCATCCCAGCAAGGAAGTACTGACCATTATCCGCAAGCGATAAGGTTTGGAAATGCCATGGATACAATGAAACGGCCGGCTCGCCTCATCCGTTGCATCGTTGTGTCCGTATCTCTCGGTGCGGCTGGCGGGCTTGTCTTTACCGACATCGCCGCCGCCCAGCAGCGCACGCTGCTCGACATGCTCTTCGGCCCGCGCCGCGAAGTCTACCGCGAAAACACCGACCGGATGATCTTCGACGAAAACAACCGGCCCGTCCGCCCCTCCAAGAATCGCACGACCAAACGGGCCGAGCGGCCGCGGCCACAACCGGCGGCTCCCGCCAATCAACCCTCGGCGCCTGCGGCCGAACCGGTCATTCCATCGAAACTGGCCGATGCGAAAACCATTCTGGTTGTCGGCGACTTCATGGCCAGCGGCCTTGCCGAAGGCCTCAACGCGGCCTTCATGGATTCGCCTGGCGTGCGCGTGGTCGACAAGAGCGACGGCTCATCCGGCTTCGTGCGCAGCGACCACCGCAACTGGCCCGCCACCATCGGCAGCCTGATCGACGCGGAAAAACCGGCTGTTGTCGTCATGATGATCGGTGCCAACGACCGCCAGCAGTTTGCCAACGGACCCGCACCGCAGAGCGAGGCCTGGACAAAGGAATACCAGAGCCGCATCAACGCCTTCCTTGAAGCGGTCAAGAAGACGGGGCACCCCGTGGTCTGGGTCGGCCAGCCCTCGTTCAAGTTCAAGAACATGAGCACCGACCTGCTGGCGTTCAACGAGCTTTACCGTAATGCGACGGAGAAGGCGGACGGCAAGTTCGTCGATGTCTGGGAAGGCTTTGTCGACCAGGGCGGCAGCTTTACGCTGTCGGGCTTTGACATCTCCGGCCAGACCGCCCGCCTGCGCAACAATGACGGCGTCGGCCTGACCACCGCGGGCAAGCGCAAACTGGCTTTCTACGCGGAAAAACCATTGCGCCAGATGCTCGGCAACGCCACCTCACCGGCCATCGCCGCGGTCAAGCCGGGCTCGCCGGTGCAGGCACTGCCAGAAACCCCGCAGGCACCGGTCAAGGTCGACCGCATTGCGCCGATCAGCCTGAGCGATCCGGAACTGGATGGCGGCACCGATCTGCTCGGCGCCGCACCGAAAGGCGCAGCCGCCGACAAGTCGGCGCAGGACAAACTGCTTCTGGAAGGCAAGGCGCCGGACGCCCAGCCGGGCCGCATCAACGACTATGCCTGGCCGGCAAAGTCTGACGCGGCACCGAAATAACGCCCCGCTTATCGCGGCAGAACCGACGATCCCATCAGCGCGACATCGATGGCCTGTGCCGCCTGGCGGCCCTCACGGATCGCCCAGACGACCAGCGACTGGCCGCGGCGGATATCACCGGCGGTAAACAGCTTGTCGACGCTGGTGCGGTAATCCTTGTCATCGGCGGCAATCGAACGGTTGCCGCGGCGATCCGCCCGCATCTCCAGCGCATCGCCCAGTTCCCTGACGACACTGGTTTCGAACGGGCCGGAAAAGCCGATGGCGATGAAGGCGAGATCCGCCTTGATGTAGAATTCGGTGCCGGGAACCGGCTTGCGCGCTTCATCGACCTCGCAGCACTTGACATGGGTCAACGCGCCATTCTCACCGATGAATTCAAGCGTTGCCACCTGGAACTCGCGGTCCGCGCCTTCCGCCTGCGAGGAGGACGTGCGCATCTTCGTCGCCCAATAGGGCCAGACGCTGAGCTTGTCTTCCTTTTCCGGCGGCTGCGGGCGGATATCGAGCTGGGTGACCTTCACCGCGCCCTGGCGGAATGCGGTGCCGACACAGTCGGAGGCGGTATCGCCGCCGCCGACGACAACCACATGGCGGCCTGACGCCACAATCGGATCGCTCGGCCAGGCCACCGATTCGATGTTTTCACGGCCGACGCGGCGGTTCTGCTGTACGAGATAGTTCATGGCATCGTGGACGCCGTCGAGATCCGCACCCGGAATACCAGCCGGACGCGGCGTTTCGGCACCGCCGCAATAAAGCACCGCATCATAGGTATCGAGCAGTTCCTGCACCGGCTTGTCGATGCCGACATTGACGCCGTAGAAGAAGGTGACGCCTTCGCCTTCCATCTGCGCCACACGGCGGTCGATGAAATGCTTCTCCATCTTGAAATCGGGAATGCCGTAGCGCAGCAGGCCGCCGGCGCGGCTTTCGCGCTCATAAACATGCACTTCATGGCCGACGCGGGCAAGCTGCTGCGCTGCGGCCAGACCGGCCGGGCCCGAACCGATGACAGCCACTTTCCTGCCGGTCTTCGACGCTGCAGGCTGCGGGATGATAAAGCCCTTTTCATAGGCCTTGTCGGCAATCGCCTGTTCCACCGTCTTGATGGACACCGGCACATCTTCGAGATTCAGCGTGCAGGCTTCCTCGCACGGGGCCGGGCAGATACGGCCGGTGAATTCCGGGAAATTGTTGGTGGAATGCAGGTTGCGGATCGCCTCATCCCAATTGTCGTTGTAGACGAGATCGTTCCAGTCCGGAATCTGGTTGTGGATCGGGCAGCCGGTTGGCCCGTGGCAGAACGGGATGCCGCAATCCATGCAGCGTGCCGCCTGCTTCTTCACTTCGCCATCGGTCATGGGAATGGTGAATTCCCGGAAATGGCGAATACGGTCAGACGCGGGCTGATACTTACCGACCTGCCGGTCGATCTCGAGAAAACCTGTTACCTTACCCATAAAACTGCTCCCCTCACCCTTGGAGGACCACCCGTTCCCATGTTGGGTCTGGGCAGCATTGGACCCCATGCCGAGCATCAGGATGATGACGCTCGAAGCAGGAGTGCGTTGATTTTATTCCGCTGCGACACCCATCCGCATGCGCTCCATGTCTTCGAGCGCGCGGCGGTATTCGACCGGCATGACTTTCACGAATTTCGGCCGGAAGGCTTCCCAATTGTCGAGGATTTCCTTCGCCCGGCCCGAGCCCGTGTAATGCATGTGGTTCGAGATGAGCTGCACGAGGCGTTCCTCGTCATGCCTGGTCATGTTGGCCGAGACATCGACGCGGCCCTTATGGGCCAGATCGCCGCCGTGATGGTGCAGTTTTTCGAGGATGTCATCCTCTTCCGGCACCGGCTCCAGCTCGACCATCGCCATGTTGCAGCGCTGGGCAAAATCCCCGGCTTCATCAAGGACATAGGCCACGCCGCCGGACATGCCGGCGGCAAAGTTGCGTCCGGTCTGGCCGATGACCACGACGACACCGCCGGTCATGTATTCGCAGCCATGATCGCCCGTGCCTTCGACCACCGCGATGGCGCCGGAGTTGCGCACGGCAAAGCGTTCACCCGCCACGCCGCGGAAATAGGCTTCGCCTTCAATGGCCCCGTACAGCACCGTATTGCCGACGATGATCGAATTCTCCGGCACGATTTTCGTATCGTCCGGCGGACGGACAACGATACGGCCGCCGCACAGGCCCTTGCCGACATAGTCATTGCCGTCGCCGATCAGCTCGAACGAAATGCCGCGGGCAAGGAATGCCGCGAAGGACTGACCGGCCGTCCCGGTGAAGGTGACCGAGATCGTGTCTTCCTTCAGTCCCTTGTGCCGGTAGCGCTTGGCCACTTCACCCGACAGCATCGCGCCAGCCGAGCGGTCGACATTCTTGATCGGCAGTTCGATCTTGACCGGCGTCTTGTTTTCCAGCGCGGGCATGGCCTGCTCGATCAGCGTGCGATCCAGGATATCGACGATCGGATGGTTCTGCCGTTCCGTCCAGCGTGTCTTTTCCTCCGCCGCTTCCGGCTTGTGGAAGATGCGGGTGAAATCGAGACCCTTGGCCTTCCAGTGATCGATCATCGCGCGCTTTTCGAGCAGTTCGGCCTTGCCGACGATCTCTTCCAGCCTTGTATAGCCCATGTCCGCCAGGAACTGCCGCACCTCTTCCGCCATGAAGAAGAAGAAGTTGATGACGTGTTCCGGCGTGCCCTTGAAGCGCTTGCGCAGGACCGGATCCTGCGTTGCCACGCCGACCGGGCAGGTGTTGAGATGGCACTTGCGCATCATGATGCAACCGGCCGAAATCAGCGGCGCCGTGGAGAAGCCGAATTCGTCGGCGCCCAGCAGGGCACCGATGATCACGTCACGACCCGTGCGCAGACCGCCATCGACCTGCAGGGCGATGCGCGAGCGCAGGCCGTTGAGCACCAGCGTCTGCTGGGTCTCGGCAAGGCCCATTTCCCACGGGGAACCGGCATGCTTGAGCGAGGTGAGCGGCGATGCACCCGTGCCGCCGTCATAGCCCGATATGGTGATGTGATCGGCGCGCGCCTTGGCAACACCGGCCGCAACCGTGCCGACGCCGACTTCCGACACCAGCTTGACCGAGACATCGGCTTGCGGGTTGACGTTCTTCAGATCGTAGATGAGCTGCGCCAGATCCTCGATGGAGTAGATGTCGTGGTGCGGCGGCGGCGAAATCAGGCCGACACCGGGTGTCGAATGGCGGGTCTTGGCAACCGTTGCGTCGACCTTGTGGCCGGGCAGCTGGCCGCCCTCGCCGGGCTTGGCACCCTGCGCCACCTTGATCTGCATCATGTCGGAATTGACGAGATATTCGGTCGTCACGCCAAAACGTCCCGATGCCACCTGCTTGATAGCCGAGCGTTCCGGGTTCGGCTTGCCGTCCGGCAGCGGATAGAAGCGATCCGGCTCTTCGCCGCCCTCGCCCGTGTTCGACTTGCCGCCGATCCGGTTCATGGCGATGGCAAGGGTCGTGTGCGCCTCGCGGCTGATCGAGCCGAACGACATCGCCCCGGTCGAGAACCGCTTGACGATATCCTTGGCCGGTTCGACCTCATCGATGGAGACGGGCTTGCGCCCGGCATCCTCAGCCATTTTGATCTTGAACAGGCCGCGGATGGTCTGCGCCCGGGCCGACTCGCTGTTCACCAGATCGGAATATTCCCTGAACGTCGTCGCCGACTCCGTGCGCACCGCGTGCTGCAGCTTGGCCACCGCATCGGGTGACCAGAGATGCGCCTCGCCGCGCATGCGGTAGGCATATTCACCGCCGACATCCAGCGTGCTCAAGAGGACCGGGTCATTGCCGAAGGCATCGCGGTGGCGGCGCACCGTCTCCTCGGCCACTTCCTCCAGACCGACACCTTCGATGGTCGTCGCCGTACCGAAGAAGAAGCGGTCGACGAATTCCGACTTGAGGCCAACAGCGTCGAAAATCTGCGCGCCGCAATAGGACTGGTAGGTGGAAATGCCCATCTTGGACATGACCTTGAGGATGCCCTTGCCGATGGACTTGATGTAGCGCGACACAACTTCCCTGGAGTCCACCTCCGGCGGGAATTCGCCGCGCTTGTGCATGTCGAGCAGCGTGTCGAAGGCAAGGTAGGGATTGATCGCTTCGGCGCCATAGCCAGCGAGGCAGCAGAAATGGTGCACTTCGCGCGGCTCGCCCGATTCCACGACCAGACCGACCGAGGTGCGCAGGCCCTTGCGAATGAGGTGATGGTGAACAGCCGCCGTCGCCAGCAGCGCCGGGATCGGGATGCGGTCCGGCCCGACCTGACGGTCGGACAGGATGATGATGTTATAGCCGCCATGCACCGCCGCCTCGGCGCGGTCGCACAGACGCTCCAGCGCACCGGTCATACCGTTGGCGCCTTCCTCGACATTATAGGCGATATCGAGCGTCTTGGTGTCGAAGCGGTCTTCCGTATGGCCGATGGAGCGGATCTTTTCCAGATCGCCATTGGTCAGGATGGGCTGGCGCACTTCCAGACGCTTGCGGCGCGAGGTGCCGACCAGATCAAAAATGTTCGGACGCGGACCGATGAACGAGACAAGGCTCATCACCAGCTCCTCACGGATCGGATCAATCGGCGGGTTGGTGACCTGGGCAAAGTTCTGCTTGAAATATGTATAGAGCAGCTTCGACTTGTCGGACATGGCCGAGATCGGCGTGTCCGTGCCCATCGAACCGATGGCTTCCTGACCCGTCGTCGCCATCGGCGACATCAGCAGCTTGGTGTCTTCCTGCGTATAGCCGAAGGACTGCTGGCGATCGAGCAGGCTGACATCCTTGCGCAGCGCGCGTGGCTCGACCGGGCTCAGCTCTTCAAGGATGAGCTGGGTGTTCTTCAGCCATGTCTTATAGGGATGGCGGTTGGCGATCTCGGACTTGATCGTGTCATCGGAGACGATCTCGCCCTTTTCCATGTCGATCAGCAGCATGCGGCCCGGCTGAAGCCGCCACTTCTTGACGATCTTTTCTTCCGGCACCGGCAGCACCCCGGCTTCCGACGCCATGATGACGAAATCGTCATCGGTGACGATATAGCGGGCCGGACGCAGGCCGTTGCGGTCGAGCGTCGCGCCGATCTGGCGGCCATCGGTGAAGGCAACCGCCGCCGGGCCATCCCATGGCTCCATCAGGGCGGCATGATATTCGTAGAACGCCTTGCGGTCGTCCGACATCAGCTTGTTGCCCGACCATGCCTCGGGAATGAGCATCATCATCGAATGGGCGAGCGAGTAGCCGCCCTGGAACAGGAATTCCAGCGCGTTGTCGAAACAGGCCGTATCGGACTGGCCTTCATAGGAGATCGGCCAGAGCTTCGAAATGTCGTTGCCGAAGAATTCGCTGTCGACGGAAGCCTGACGGGCCGCCATCCAGTTGACGTTGCCGCGCAGGGTGTTGATTTCACCATTGTGCGCAACCATGCGGTAGGGATGCGCCAGCTTCCATGACGGGAAGGTGTTGGTCGAGAACCGCTGATGCACCAGCGCCACCGCGCTGACGAAGCGGGGATCCTTCAGGTCCTTGTAATAGGCACCGACCTGATAGGCGAGGAACATGCCCTTGTAGACGATGGTGCGCGCCGACATGGAGACGACGTAGAAGTCGCTCTCCTTGCCGCCGTTCTCCTGGTAGATGCGATTGGAAATCACCTTGCGCAGGATAAACAGACGGCCCTCGAAATCCTCGTTGGTTTCGATGTTGGGGTTGCGCGCGATGAACACCTGGCGGTGGAACGGTTCCGTCTCCGCAATATGCGGTGCCTTGGACAGGGACGAATTGTCGACGGGAACATCGCGGAAGCCGATCAGCGTCTGACCTTCCGAGGCGATCACTTCCGTGATGACGGTTTCGATATGGGCGCGCTCTTCGGCATCCTGCGGCATGAAGAGATAGCCGACCGCGTAGTGATTGACCGGTGGCAGCTCGACACCCTTTTCCGCCCATTCCGCGCGGAAAAACGCATCGGGAATCTGCACGAGCATGCCTGCGCCATCGCCCATCAGCGGGTCGGCACCGACGGCACCGCGATGCGTCAGGTTTTCGAGCATGAACAGCCCGTCTTCAATGATCTTGTGCGACTTGACGCCCTTCATATGCGCGACGAAGCCGACGCCGCAGGCGTCATGTTCATTGCGCGGATCGTATAAGCCTTGCCGGGTGGGAATGCCGGACGATTTATTGGTTTTGACCGCACGGTTCTGTACGGCCTGAGCAAATTCAGTCGTTACAGATGGCGTCAAATCCGACATCGTCAATTCCTCCAAATGGGCCCCTTGGGGCGGTCAATTCCTCGCGGGACGGAATACCATATATTCCTGCCCCTTCTGGTGCGGCATATCTTCCGGTTGCAAACTGCGGTCACCATTTTGAGGACGGAAGCACTTCTGCTTGCCATCCCGCGCTTGGATCGTGCAAATTAGGACAGCATTGCTGTCATATCCTCGTATGCCAGAATAATTCCAAACAAACAAGATGGAAAAGCAAAAAATAACAGCATTGGACGAAATATCATTGCGCAAACCACTGGTGATTTATGCATTTCATTTCGATGCAGGCGTTTTTCCCTAAATAAACGAGGAAATACAGTTGGTTCCGCCAAGCGCGGTGAAAATCCCCTGCCGGAAAGACATCATCTTCTGCTTTCCAGCCCGCAGGGAAAAGCGTAAGCGTGACGGCGTCAGTCATAAATCCGAGGTCATTTCATGCTTTTTGCATCCGATAATTGGGCCGGAGCCCATCCGAAAATTGCCGAAAATCTGACCAGACACGCCGGCGGTTTCGCTGCGGCCTATGGCACGGGCGATCTCGACCATGCCGTCCAACAGACCTTCAGCACAATTTTCGAGCGCGACGTCGCCGTCTTCTTTGTCGGGACCGGAACAGCGGCCAATTCCCTGGCACAGGCCAGCATCGTACGGCCGGGCGGCATCACCTTTGCCCACCGGGAAGCGCACATGATTGCCGATGAGGCCGGTGCCCCCGGCTTTTTCGCCCACGGCGCACGGGTGCAGGCCATCGACGGGCCAACCGGCCGCATCGCCATCGATAATCTGAAAGCCGCCCTCAACGGCTTCCCCGAAGGCCATGTTCACGCGGGCCAGCCGATGAGCGTTTCGATCACGCAATCGACCGAAAGCGGCACGCTGTATGAACTGGCCGAGATCGCCGCCATCTCGGCATTGTGCCGGGAAAATGGCCTGCCGCTGCACATGGATGGCGCCCGCTTTGCCAATGCGCTTGTCGCGCTCGGCTGTTCTCCCGCCGAAATGACCTGGAAGCAGGGCGTCGATATCCTGTCGTTCGGCGGCACCAAGAATGGCTGCTGGTGTGCCGAAGCGCTGGTCTTCATGAACCCCGAACAGGCTCGGCAGATGCCCTATATCCGCATGCGGTCGGCGCAGAATTTTTCAAAATCACGCTTCATCGCCGCCCAGTTCGAAGCCTATTTCGCCGGCGGGCTCTGGCTGGAAACGGCAGCCCATGCCAATGCCATGGCGGCCGAACTGGCCGGGCGGATCAGCGCATCGAAGGAGCTGCGCCTTGCCTGGCAGCCGCGCGCCAATGAAGTGTTCGCGATCATGACAAAGCAGACATCGGCAAAACTGCAGGCGGCGGGCGCCGTTTTCTATGACTGGCACACACCCCATGCCGAAAAGGGCCATGTTGCCGAAGACGAGACGATCACCCGCTTCGTCACAAGCTTTGCCACAACCCCCGAAGACATCCGCCGCTTCGGCGCTCTCATCGCATAAAAAAAGCGGCGCAAACGCGCCGCTTCTTTCACTCCTGCTTTCGCAGCTTAGTTCGTGGTCCTGGCTTCGATCTGCTTGGCCGTCTTTTCAGACAGCGCAGTCACAGCGATCTTGCGCGGCTTCATTTCCTCGGGAATTTCGCGCTTGAGATCAATGTGCAGCAAGCCGTTTTTCAGGCTGGCGCCACTGACTTCAACGAAATCGGCAAGATGGAAGCGGCGTTCGAACGCGCGGGAAGCAATGCCGCGATACAGGGTTTCAGCACTGCCATCCGATGTTTCGGCAGCCTTCTCGCCGGTCACCTTGAGCTGGTTGCGATGGGCTTCGATCTGGATTTCGTCTTCCGAGAAGCCGGCAACGGCCATGGTGATGCGGTAGGTGTTCTCGCCGGTCCGCTCGATATTGTAGGGCGGATAGGACTGGGCACCGTCTGGCTGAGCCAGCGAGTCGAGGATGGTGAAAAGCCGGTCAAAACCGACAGTCGAACGATAGAGTGGGGAAAAATCCACGTGACGCATAGTAAGCCCTCCTTTAGAGCGACAATGTTGCGTGTTCTGGCTCGTCAAGAGACCCCCTCAATCGGCAGGTCCCGCTGAACCAGTGACCCCGTTATGGCGGTCACACCAGATATCTGGGAAACGGCCAAAGCCATTTCAAGCCCTTTTCTGCCTCCGAAAGCCTTCCACAGCGATGAACGCAAGATGAACGCACCTTTCGGGATACGTTCACACGCCCTCCCCTATAAACACATCCAACGCCGGGATTTGACCGGCAAGAGACGAGGACAAGATGATGAAAAAGACTGTTCTGGCACTGACCGCCGCCGCCCTGCTGGTCACGGGCTTTTCCGCTTCGGCCATGGCCGACGACTTCATCTATCGCGGTGACCGGGCAATCTACATGGATGGCCGCGGTGACATGGATGGCCTGCTTGTCCAGGACCGCCGCTACTATGGCGATCAGCGTGGGGAATGGCGCCGCGATGAGCGCTTCCGTGACCGGATGGGTCCGCGCGAGGTAACCCGCATGCTGGAGCGCCGCGGCTACCGTGTCCGTGATGTGAACGTCGAACGCGGCCGTTATTTTGTTCAGGCATGGCGCCGCGGCACGCCGGTGCTGGTCACCGTGTCGCGAGACGGCGACATTCTCGATACCCGCGTGATGGGCGATCGTCGCGGCTACCGCGACCGCCGCAGCGATAACGGGTTCAGCATCGAGATCCGTCCGGCGAACGACTACTGATTTTGAGATCGTTCCAGGTGTAACGTCCCTTCCGCCTGGAATGTACTGACCGGAAGCCCTCCCCAGGGTTTCCGGTCATTTTTTTGTTTTTACGCGGACCCGGTTTGACCTTTATTGCCATGCATTTTATCAAAAGATGCAAATGCACCCGTGTGATCCCCTCATAGGCGGGACGAGGACTGACCGGTATCCATGACCCATCCGCTTGTCGAAACAGCCGCCAATCCGACGCCGCAGGATGCCCGTGTTGCCGCATTGCCGCTCAAGGGCGGCAGGCAGCTGCGCTACGCCATATTCCCCGCCACCACCCATCCCGTCCAGGGCACCGTGATCATCCTGCAGGGCCGCAACGAGTGCATTGAAAAATATTTCGAGACCATCCGCGACATTGCCAAGCGGGGTTTTGCCGTCGCCACCTTCGACTGGCGCGGCCAGGGCGGATCGAGCCGCCTGCTGAAAGACCCGCTGCGCGGTCATGTCAGACGTTTCGACCATTATGCGGCCGATCTGGAACTGCTGTTCGAAAGCGTGCTTCTGCCCGATTGCCGCGGACCGTTTTACGTGCTGGCCCATTCCACCGGCGCGCTGGCGGCGCTTCTTGCAGCGCCTGCCCTGGCAAACCGCATCCGCCGCATGGTGCTGATGGTGCCGCTTCTCGACGTCAATGGCAGCCGGCTCGGCAAGATTCTGCTCAGCGCCGTCGCCAATAGCCTGCGGTTAACCGGTCTTGGCGGGATGTATATCCGCGGCGGAAAGCCGGTGATCAAACCCTTCGCGCTCAACGAGGTGACATCGGATGCCGCCCGCTACCTGCGCAACAGCGAAATCGTGAAGACCGCCCCGGAGCTTGCTATTGGCGGCCCGACCGCCGGATGGATCGCCTCGGCAGCCAAGGCGATCAAACGGGTGACAAACCCCGATTATATCGAGGCAATCCGCATCCCCACCCTGGTCGTTGCCGCCGGAGCGGACAGCGTTGTGTCCACTCCGGCGATCGAACGGTATGCCCTGCAACTGCGCAATGCGACGCTGATCACCATCGACGGCGCCAAGCATGAAATCCTGCAGGAAAAGGATTTTTACCGCGAACAGTTTTTCGCGGCATTCGATGCCTTCATTCCCGGAACCGGCGGCGACATGGCCGGGATCGAGAACGAACAGGCCACGTAGACGTGAGCTTTCAGCGGTTGAGAAGGTCCAGCGCCTGTGCGTGCAGTTCCTTTGAGCCCGCCGCCACGATATCACCCGCCTTTTCCGCCGGGCCACCGTCCCAATTGGTGATGACGCCGCCCGCCTTTTCGATGATCGGCACCAGCGCGACGATATCGTAGGGATGCAAGGCGGTCTCCACCACCAGATCGACGAAACCGGCGGCAATCATGGCATAAGCATAGCAGTCCGCCCCGTAACGCGGCATGCGCACGCTGCGCTCAACGCGGTCATAGGCCTCGCGCTTTTTGTCCTTGAACAAAGCGGGGGTCGTGGTGAACAGCGTGGCCTGCGCAATATCCGGGTTCTGCCGGGTTTTCAGCTGGCGTGCACCGCCCGGTCCCTCATAATAGGACGCGGTGCCGTCGCACAGGAACAGCTCCCCGGTGAAGGGCTGCGCCATGACGCCGGCCACCGCATCGCCATCGACGGTCAGGCCCGCAAGCGTGCCCCACACCGGAAGCCCCGATATGAAGGCGCGGGTGCCATCGATGGGATCGATCACCCAGACATGCGAGGCGTCGAGATTCTCCGAACCGAACTCCTCGCCCATGATGCCGTGACCGGGATGGGTGCTGTTGATCAGCGCGCGAATCGCCCGTTCGGCTTCCCTGTCCGCCTCGGTGACCGGGTCGAATCCAACCTGATATTTGTTGTCGATGGACGAAATGGTGCGAAAGCGGGGCAAAGTCTGCGCTGCCGCAACTTCGGCAATCCGCCGCAAAAACGAAAGTTCAATGGCCAAAACGGTTCCTCGCGATCAGAATTTTCTCATTTATCTGCATTGTCGGCTAAATTATTGCATTTTTTTTAGGCACATAATTATCGTGCTCAAAAAACCGCACAAATCACTTGACATTTGTGCGATGCAGCATAGATTGGTTAACGGACGGGGTGACCTGTCTATGCCCTCCTTGGGCGTTTCCTCCCTAGACTTGGACCGCGCATCTGCGCGGTCTTTTTTTGTTTTCAGACGGGCCGCAGCAACTGGGTCTTATTCCGCCGCGAGCGGAACATCGAGGAAATGGAAGTCCGGCAGCGAGACGAGATCGGCCAGGAACTGGCTGATATCACGCTGCAGCTGTCCGAAGCCGGATTTGCGCTCGTAATTGTGCTCATTGAGATAAAGCCCGCGGTTGACCTCGATCTGCAGCGCGTGGAAACGCTTGAGCGGACGCCCGTAATGCTCGGTGATGTAACCGCCGGCATAGGGCTTGTTGTGCGCCACCGCATACCCCATCTCGCGCAGGAGATGGATGGCGGCATGCGTCAATTCCGGCGAGCAGCTGGTGCCGAACCGGTCCCCGATGATGAAATCCGGGCGCAGGCCGCTCTCCGGAAACCGGATGCCGGTGGGCATGGAATGGCAATCGACGAGGACGCCATAGCCAAAGCGGCTGCGCGTTTCCACCAGCATTCCGGCAAGCAGCGCGTGATAGGGCTTGTAGATCGTGGCGATGCGGCCGAGCGCTTCCTCGACGGGCAGTTTCTGCGCGTAGATTTCCTGCCCTTCGCCGACAAGGCGCGGCACGGTGCCAAGACCGCCGGCAACCCGGGCCGAATTTGCATTGGCATAGGAGGGAAGCGAATCGCTGAACATCTTCGCATCGAGTTCATAGGGCTCGCGGTTGACGTCGAGATAGGCGCGCGGGAAATGCGCCACCAGCATTGGTGCGCCGAGCATGACGCTGGCGGCAAAGAGCTGATCGACAAAACAGTCTTCCGAGCGGCGAATCGTTTGCGCATCGAGCTGCGACTGCTGCAGGAAGGCCGGCGGGTAAACCTGACCGCTGTGCGGCGAATTGAATACAAACGGAATACGCTGGTCAGCCGGCCGGCGCAGTTCATAGGGCAGCTTGTCAGGGAAATCGCGCTCGAGGGTCATTCTTCACTTCGACGGTTTGCTTGAATATACCTTACTTTAGAGCAACTTCGCCCCGGAGGGAATTGATCAGCCGTCAAAGGCGGTGGAACTTTTCGGGGCTGACCGGTCGGCGCGCATTCTTCGCGCGTCCAGCTGCGATCTTCCTCGACTTTTCCGGGGTTCCCCCTTATTTTCAGCAAATCATTCACGCGATCTTTACCAAAAAAGCGTCTTGTTAAGCATGATGGGACGCCTGTCTGGGGATGATCAGGCGATAGACAATTCGGACGGACTGATGAAGAGAATCCTGCTAGCAGAAGATGACAATGACATGCGGCGCTTCCTGGTGAAGGCGCTGGAGAAGGCAGGATACCACGTCACGCCTTTCGACAATGGCGCCAGCGCCTATGACCGGCTGCGCGAAGAACCGTTCTCACTGCTGCTGACCGACATTGTCATGCCGGAGATGGACGGTATCGAACTGGCACGCCGCGCATCGGAAATCGACCCCGATCTGAAAATCATGTTCATCACCGGTTTTGCCGCCGTTGCGCTGAACTCCGATTCGAAGGCGCCGAAGGATGCGAAAGTGCTTTCCAAGCCTTTCCACCTGCGCGATCTCGTCAATGAGATCGAAAAGATGCTGGTAGCGGCCTGATCAAAGGCCCTATCTGCCTGCTCCGGTGAAGAAAGCCTGATAACTTCTTCCAACCCTATTGACGGACCGGAATCAATATGGTGTATGCGCCCCTGTCGGATGGGCGTGTAGCTCAGCGGGAGAGCACTACGTTGACATCGTAGGGGTCACAGGTTCAATCCCTGTCACGCCCACCATCCGAAACCTCCAGCCTCAAATTGCATTGCAGATCCGGCAGCTCCGCGATGCGGAGATCTGACCGGTTACAAGCAGCCCAGATCAGACAGCGTCTGCCGCACCGCCTCGTCGATCGGCGTCCTCGGCTCGGCGCCGAGTGTGCCGGTCAGCCGCGTGTTCGTCATGCGCAGCGGTTGCTTCCACAGATACCGCATCTCCTTCAATTCGTGCATGAACGCATTAAAGGGTGCCATGATCGGCACAATCCACCACAGAAACGACCTCACCTTCACCGGACGGCCAACCACGCGCCTGATGGCGGCAGCCATCTGCATGCCGTCCGCATCCCAGAACCCTTCCATGTGATAGACCGCAAAACGAGGGAGGCTGCCGGCCCGCTCGACCAGTTGAGCCATTGTTTCGGCGACATCGGGAAGAAACGCCCATTGGTGTCCGATACCGCGCCTTGAGGGGTTATTGACGAGCGATACCGGCTTTCCCGGCGTGACAAGCCCTTGCGAAAACCAGTTGTTTGCGGCCTTCGGGCCAAAGAAATCGCCAGCGCGCACGATCAGGACGTCGAGACCGGATGCGGAAGCATCCTTCAGACGCTGCTCCATCATGACACGCAGCCCGCCCTTTCGCGTGAGCGGATGTTGCGGGCTGTCTTCACCCAGAACGGGGAATGCGTCGGGTCCGAAATTATAGACAGTGCCCGGCAGAAGCACGCGGGCGCCCACCTGCCTTGCCGCCGCGATGGTATTGTCGAGCATGGGCACAACAAGCTTCTCCCAGTCCCGGTATCCGGGCGGGTTGACGGCATGGACGATCAGGCACACGCCCTCCGCGGCCCGGCTGACATCGCGCGGATTGAGGGCATCACCCGCAATCCACTCGAAATCTCCCTCGACCTTTGCAGCCTTGGCCAGATCGCGGGTCAGGGCCTTGATATGCCAGCCTCGCTTCAGAAGGTTGCGTGCGACCGCACCACCGATGCCACCTGTTGCGCCCAGTACCAGCGCCATCTTCTGCTCTGTTGATTGCATGCTCGTTTTCTCCGTTGTTCCGGCAACAGTGCACCAGCAATAAGATAAACAAAATTGACAAAATTCATTGACTAGCTATACATAAATGATGCAACAGATGCCGAACTGGGATCTTTACTGGACTTTTCTTCACGTCATCCGACATGGCTCGCTGTCAGCAGCGGCGCGCGAACTCGGTTTGACACAACCTACGGTCGGACGGCATATCGATACGCTGGAAGACCTTATTGGTGCCCAGCTCTTCACCCGCTCGCCGAATGGCCTGCTTGCAACCGATGCCGCGCTGGAACTGCAACCCTACGCTGCCGCCATGGCTGCCAATGCCGCAGCACTTGTCCGTCTGGCCACAGCGCAGCGGGACGCGGTGGAAGGCACGGTACGCATTGGCGCGAGCGAGGTTATCGGCACCGAAGTCCTTCCGCAGATACTGGCGCCGCTGCTTGAGACCTATCCCGCCCTGCACATCGAATTATCCGCCTCCGATACGGTCGAAAATCTCTTGAACCGCGAGGTCGATATTGCTGTCAGAATGGCAGAGCCCACGCAGGAGGCGCTGCTTGTGCGCAATGTCGGAGACATTTCGCTCGGGCTCTACGCGCACCGGGCCTATCTTGCCAGATATGGCGTGCCCCGTACGCTGGCAGAATTGAAAAATCACCGGCTCATCGGGTTCGACAGGCAGACCGCCTTCATACGCAGCGTCGAGAAACGCTTTCCGATGTCGCATGAGCTCAAGTTCAGCTATCGCACGGACAACAATCTGGCCCAACTCGCCGCTATCCGGTCAGGAATTGGCATCGGCATATGCCAGGACAGTCTCGGCCAGGCAAATCCCGACCTCGTGCGCCTGCTGCCCGGCGCGTTTTCGATCGTCCTTCCCACCTGGATCGCCATGCACGAAAACCTGCGGTCTTCACACCGCTTTCGGCTGATCTTCGATACGCTGATCAGAGGCATGCTTGCCCATATTGAACTGGCGTCAGGCAAGAAGGTGCAAGGCCCCCTCGCGTTTTGACGCGCTGATCATAACGGTGAAACGATGGGGTGACGCGCAAGGGATGACATTTGACTCATAAAAGTCTATCGACACCTCCATCAACGATCTGATCCAATATTTCGGAAAGCCTGGGAACCATGAAGAACGCAATCACGCTCAAGCAGTTGAAAGCCGGCATCGGCACAGAAATCGGCTGTTCGGAATGGCGCGTGGTCAGCCAGGACATGATCAACAAGTTTGCCGATGCAACCGATGATCACCAGTTCATCCATACCGATCCGGAGCGTGCGGCCAAGGAAACGCCGTTCGGCGGCACCATCGCCCATGGCTTCCTGACCATCTCGCTGCTGTCGACGCTCGCCTATGAGGCGCTTCCGATGATCGAAGGCGCCACGATGGGCATCAATTACGGCTTCGACAAGGTGCGCTTCATGGCGCCGGTCAAATCCGGCAAGCAGGTGCGCGCCCGCTTCAAGCTGGTCGATGCGGATATCCGCCCGTCCGGCCGTGTGCTCAACAATTATGAAGTCACGCTGGAAATCGAAGGTTCGATCAAACCGGCACTCGTCGCCAACTGGCTGACCATTGCCGTGCTCGAGCATCCCCCGGAAATGGACTGATCAGGCGCGGACTGTCTCGACAAGCCGCCCGGCATCGTCGAGCGGCGCTGCCCTGTCGTGCATGGCCAGATCCTGGAAGGCAAACGGCCCCTGCACGAACATGCCCATGTCATAGGCATTGCGGATCTGCGCGCCCTTCAGGAACAGAAGGTGCATCTTGAAAAAATTCTTCTTGGCACGCGCATAGCGTTTGGCGCTGTGAATGTGCTTGAACCGGATACGCCGGATCAGCGGCTCGGTGCGCGGGATTATCCCCAGCGCCGCTGCCGGGTTCGACCGGTAGAAATGCACGATATCCGCAATGGTCTGATACTCCGCCCACAGAACCGGCGTATCCTGCAGGACAACCCGGACATCTTCCCGCAAATCCGTTGCACGCGGATGAAAGGCAATCATCAACAGGCATGAGCCGGTCGCCACCAGCGAAACGGGCTGCTGCCTGATGAGCTGCGGCGCACTGCGCCAGACATCGGCAATGGCCTCGACAGCCGGCACCGTGCCCAGGCTGTGCCCGATGATGACCACTTCGTCCGCGCCGCTCTCGCGCAGCTTCCTGGCGAGGTGATCGGCAAAGGCCTTGCGCCGTTCCTGCAATGCCGGGCTGCGGCGGTAAATCCGGTCTGACGCCGCCGCCCAGTCATCCAAGAGATAGGACAGGAACACCTTTTCCCCCGGCCAGCGGATCATGAAGCGGGCGATGGCGAGCGCAAGGGGAATGGTCCAGACCATGTGGTAGGCGCTGAAACCGCCAAACAGCGGTCCAAGCCCGATCAGCAGCGCAACGAGCGAAATGAAACAGGTCAGCGCAAACGGCCACATGAAAAAGATGCAGAACCGCCAGCTTGTGCGCAGATACCGCCAGAAAGTGCCGGTGATGAGAATATCGAGAAACGCCATCAGGCCGGTGGCAAAGCGCGTTACGACATTGCGCGCGGAATAGGCATCGAAGATGTCAGCCGTGCCGTACTGGCAGAACTCGGTTTCAACCGTCCAATTCGCTCCGGTTGTGTCGAGCCGCATCGAAGCGATGTTCGGCCCCTCCGGCTGCATGGGGCCCGCTTTGGTTTTGGTGTGCCAGAGCGTGTTGAAATCGGCCGAGGCATTCAGATAGCGCCCGCGCACGGCATCGGGATGCAGGCCTTCATAGCCTGTAAAATTGATAACAAGGCGCTTTTTGACAGCCATAAACCACTCTCGCGACGCGACCGCGCGAATCGGCAGCCATCGGCATTCTCATTATGGCAAAGCACGGCGCAATTGTGATCGATAACTTCACCGGCGATCAATCTGCACACTATTATTACGCGGGGCTGTCAAATACCCGCACATTCGGCAAAAAGATCATCGTTGCTGACCGTCTGCCCGTCAGACGGCCACGTCCCGCGCGGATTCCTGCAGAAAGCCGTAGGCATAGCCGGAGAAAGAGCGCCAGCACTCAACCCGGAACGTGTCCTCGGCCGTCCGCCACAGCACGATCTCGATCTTGCCGAGCACCGTGCGCGACGCCGCGCCAACCGGGAAAGCACCCAGCGACAGGTCCTGCGGGCAACCGCCATTGACAACCGCATCGGCGCCCCTGCCGGAAACGATGATCCCGATATTGCGATGGGAAATGTCGACGGCGGAATGCAACACCTTGACCTTGGCAAGATCGGCGACGAGCGAACTGCCGTCCGCATCGAGAACAAGCCATTCATCCGGGCCGATCCACAGGGCGGCGCGGTTGCCCGCAGTCGCCGTTGTCTTCGGTTTCAGCGGCAGGGAAAGGCCGAGCGCCTTCGACAGGGCCGCCACCGCATCGGGCCGCGCCCGCAGCGACACGCGGGTGGCATTGTCAGCCGGGGTGACCGATACGGACCCGATACCGGCTTGGCCGGCCTGCAATGGATGTGCGCGCTGCGCTGCTTGAGCAAGGTCAGCCATTCAACCGTTCTCCCTTTTCGTCGAAGAACACCGTTCCGGTCACTTCCACTTCAATCACGCCATCGGGCATCGGCACATAGAGCGTTTCGCCGAGCCGCTTTGTTCCGTCGATCACCAGCCCCATGGCTATCGACCGGCCGCAATTCTGCGACCAGTAGGACGATGTCACATGGCCGATCATGGTCATCGGCACCGGCTGGTTCGGATTGGCTACAATCTGCGCACCCTCTTCCAGCACCACGTGGGCATCTTTGGTCTTCAGGCCAACCAGCTGCTTGCGCCCGTCCGCCACCAGATCGCGGCGCAACAGGCCGCGAATGCCGACATAATCCGTCTTGTTCTTGCCGATGGCCCAGGTCAGGCCCGCATCCTGCGGCGTCACCGTGCCATCCGTGTCCTGGCCGACGATGATATACCCCTTCTCGGCGCGCAGCACGTGCATGGCCTCGGTGCCGTAGGGCGTCAGACCCAGCGGCTTGCCGCGCTCGTAGACGGCTTCCCAGACGGCCCGGCCATAATCGGCAGGCACGTTGATTTCATAGCCCGCTTCACCGGTGAAGGACATGCGGAACAGCCGTGTCGGCACGCCGCATATCCTGCCTTCCCTTACGCTCATGTGCGGCATGGCCTCATTGGAAAGATCGATGCCTTCCACCAGCGGCGCGATGATCTCGCGGGCCTTCGGCCCCTGCACCGCAATGACGGCCCATTGCTCGGTAGTCGAGGTCAACCAGACATTGAGATGCGGGAATTCCGTCTGCAGATAATCTTCCATGTGGTTCATGACGCGCGGCGCGCCGCCGGTCGTCGTCGTCACGTGGAAGCGATCCTCGGCCAGGCGGCCAACAACGCCGTCATCATAGATGAAACCATCTTCGCGCAGCATGATACCATAGCGCAGGCGGCCGACACCGAGTTTTTCCCACGGATTGGTGTAGAGCAGCTCGAGGAATTTCGCCGCATCGGGCCCAACCACTTCGATCTTGCCGAGGGTCGAGGCGTCGAAGATACCGGCCTGATTGCGCACGGCGACGCATTCGCGGTTCACTGCCGCATGCATGTCCTCGCCTGCCTGCGGATAATACCAGGCGCGCTTCCACTGCCCAACATCCTCAAAAGCCGCACCCTGCGCCGCATGCCATGCATGCATCGGCGTGCGGCGGGTCGGATCGAACAGGTCATGGCGGGCATGGTTGACGATCGCACCGAAAGTGACCGGCGTGAATGGCGCCCGGAAGGTTGTCAGGCCCACGGCCGGGATCGGACGGTTGAGCGCTTCGGCGGCAATCGCCAGCCCGTGCAGGTTGGAGGTCTTGCCCTGATCGGTGGCCATGCCGTTGGTGGTGAAGCGCTTGACATGCTCGATGGAATGCATGCCTTCGCGCACTGCAAGGCGCACGTCCTTGGCGGTCACATCGTTCTGGAAATCGACGAAAGCCTTGACCGTTGTATCGGCACCCGCACCCGGCGCCGAGCCGATCATGCCGAGCACCCAGTCTGTACCACCGGTTGCCTTGAGCGCTTTGGTCTTGCCCTTGAAACCGGTCTCACCGGCAAGCTTGCTGCCAGCCGCTGCTGCTTCGTCCAGCGCCTGCTGCAGCCCGTCGCTGCCATTGCAGGCGCCGACCGAAACACAATCCTGCGCATAGGTGCCGGGCAGGAACCGCTCATTGGCGGCATCCCACGCCACCTTGCCGCGCGACTGCGAGAACAGGTGCACGGAGGGTGTCCAGCCCGCCGACATGATCAGCGCATCGACCACGACCTTGCGCTCGCTGCCGCCCCGGTTGGGGCGGATACTGATGGAGGAGACGCGGCGTTTGCCCCCGGCGCTGAACACCGCATGACCGGTCACAACGTCGATACCGAGCGAACGGGCTTCCTCGATCACCGGCGAGGATGGATTGTCACGCGTGTCGACAATAACGGGAACGTCGATGCCGGCCCGCTTCAGATCGATGGCCGCCGCATAGGCGGAATCATTGGCGGTGTAGACGCCGACCTTGCGGCCGACCGCGACCCCATACTGGTTGAGATAGGCGCGCGCTGCCGAAGCCAGCAGAATGCCGGGACGGTCATTGTTGGCGAAAACCATGTGCCGTTCGATGGCGCCGGTCGCCAGGATGACCTTCCTGGCACGCACCTGCCACAGGCGCTCCCTTGGCATGTCGGAACCGGGATTGCTCAGATGGTCGCTGATGCGTTCGACAAGGCCGACAAAATTCTGGGCGTAATAACCGAACGCCGTGGTGCGGGTGAGAACCGTGACGTTTTCCATGGCGCGCAGGGATGCCAGCGTTTCCGTGGCCCAGTCATAACCCGGCTTGCCGTCGATGGTCACGTCGGTCTCATAGCGCAGCGCGCCGCCCGCTTCCGGCTGCTCGTCGCAGATGATGACCTTGGCACCGGTTTGCGCGGCGGTGAGTGCCGCAGCCAGACCGGCAGCGCCGCCGCCGACAACCAGAACATCACAATGGGCAAACCGGTTGGAATAGCGGTCCGTGTCGGCTTCACCCGGAACAACACCAAGACCAGCAGCCGCACGGATCTTTGGCTCATAGATGGTTTTCCATGCAAACTTCGGCCACATGAATGTCTTGTAGTAGAAGCCTGCGGGCAGCATGGGCGAGAACAAATCATTGATCGCACCGACGTCAAAGGTCAGCGACGGCCAGCGGTTCTGCGACTTGACCTTCAGCCCGTCATAAATCTCCTGCACGGTCGCCCGCACATTCGGCTGCTTGCGGGATTTGTCGCGCTCGATATCAACCAGCGCATTCGGCTCTTCGCTGCCTGCGGAGAGGATGCCACGCGGACGGTGGTATTTGAATGAACGGCCGACCAGATGAATGCCGTTGGCCAGCAGCGCCGAGGCCAGCGTGTCGCCTTCAAGACCCGTCAGGCTCTGCCCGTCAAAGGTGAAGCGAACGGTCTTGGCCGGGACGAGACGGCCGGCGCCGGCAATACGGTTGCTTCCGGAATGGGCTGTGGTGCTCATCGCTTACAGCTCCCCTTTCTTGGCGCGGGGCGCGCGTTTCTTTGCAGGTTCAGCGGCGGCGGCAGACACGGAAGCGGCTTCCGGATTGAGAAGCGCCTCGACATCCGGGCGCGGCTCGCCCGCCTTGTAGACAGTCAGGAACTTGTCGGAGACGGAATCGCGCACCGCATTGAAGAAACGGCCGCAGCCATGAATGTGCCGCCAGCGCTCAAACTGCAGCCCCTTGGGATTCTGGCGGAAATAGAGGAAGGCGGCAAAGTCGTCGTCCGATTGTTCCGATATCGCCGGGGAGCGCACAAGATGCGCCTCACCCGCGTTGCGGAATTCCAGCTCCGGGCGCTCTTCTTCGCAATAGGGGCATTTGATGAGAAGCATTGTCGTCGTCTCGTTTCTTGAATCTGTCAGTGCGCCACGGCGGCGGCGGCGGCTTCGTCGATCAGGCGTCCGGTGGTGAAGCGCTCAATCGTGAACGGCGCATTGATCCGGTGCGGCTCGTCCCTGGCGATCGTGTGGGCGAACACATTGCCGGAGCCGGGCGTTGCCTTGAACCCGCCGGTTCCCCAGCCGCAATTGACGTAGAGACCGGGGACAGGCGTCTTGGCGAGGATCGGCGAGCGGTCGGGCGTCACGTCGACGATACCGCCCCAGGACCGCAGCATTTTCAGCCGTGTCAGCACCGGGAACATTTCGCAGATCGCGTCCAATGTGTGGTTGATGATGTGCAGGCCGCCGGTCTGGGAATAGGAGGTGTACTGGTCCGTCCCCGCGCCGATGACCATTTCGCCCTTGTCCGACTGCGAGATATAGGCATGCACGGTGTTCGACATGATCACGCACGGGATCAGCGGCTTGACCGGCTCGGACACCAGCGCCTGCAGCGGATAGCTTTCCAGCGGCATGCGCACACCGGCCATGTTCATGATGACGGAGGTGTGCCCGGCGGCAACCACTCCGACCTTCTTGGCATTGATCGGGCCGCGATTGGTATCGACGCCGACAACCGCGCCATTGGCAGCGCGGCGGATGCCGGTGACTTCACAGTTCTGGATGATGTGAACGCCGCGATCGGCAGCCGCGCGGGCATAACCCCAGGCAACGGCATCGTGACGGGCCGTGCCGCCGCGCCGCTGCAGGGCTGCGCCGATGATCGGGTAGCGCGCATCGGCGGACAGGTTGATCGGCGGGCAGAATTCCTTGACCTGTTCGGGCGTGAGCCATTCATTGTCGATGCCGTTGAGCCGGTTGGCATGGATATGGCGCTTGAACACCTGAACGTCGTGGATATTGTGCGCCAGCATCATCACGCCGCGCGCCGAATACATAACGTTATAGTTCAGGTCCTGGCTCAGGCCCTCCCACAATTTCACCGCATGTTCGTAGATGCCGGCCGATTCGTCGTAGAGGTAATTGGACCGGATAATCGTGGTGTTGCGGCCGGTATTGCCGCCGCCAAGCCAGCCCTTTTCCAGAACCGCGACATTGGTGATGCCGTGTTCCTTCGCCAGGTAGTAGGCGGTGGCAAGGCCATGTCCGCCAGCGCCAACGATGATGACGTCATATTCCGACTTGGGTTCGGGCGATGTCCATTGCTGATCCCACCCCTTGTGGGCACGCAATGCCTCGCGGGCCAAAGCAAACACTGAATATTTCCGCATCATTCAATCCTTTGCAGAGCTTTCGGCCGTTTCGTTTGACCTTGGCAGAGCGTTTTGTTCCACGATTTGCGAGAGCTTTATCCTGTCCTGAAATCGACATCGATTTTCAAGCGCAGGATCGCACTTTTATGCATCAGTAACGCATCCGCCCGAAGGTCTTTTGCCATTTTGCGACGGAGATTGGCGTTCCGTGCCGGTTATTCTAAAATTGCACGGGCACGCGAAGCGGCGGCGGGAAAGAATATCCGCCATTTTAAGCGGCTTCACCATGGACATTCCATTGCCATTCTGATAATGGCCTCGTCAGTTTGCGATGGATGACCGTCGCGAAGTTTGGATTGCTGACCCACTGACCAAGGATACGGGTTCAAATCCAGGCTCAACGAAATTCTAAGAGATACAGGATAAAACGTGCAGGTACTCGTACGCGAAAACAATGTTGATCAGGCTCTCCGCGTTCTCAAGAAGAAGATGCAGCGCGAAGGCATGTTCCGCGAAATGAAGATGCATGATCATTACGAGAAGCCCTCGATCAAGCGCGCCCGCCAGAAGGCAGAAGCCATCAGCCGCGCCCGCAAGCTTGCCCGCAAGCAGGCCCAGCGCGAAGGTCTTCTGCCAATGCCAGCACGCAAGGCACCGGTCCGCGCTTCCGCGGCTCGTTGATCAGCACTTTATTAACGCCTTGACACAATAACGGGGTGGAGTGGCTTGCGTCACACCGCCCTTTTTGCGTTTTCGATTGAACGGGATACCAAGAGTATGACACATTCGCTTGAAATGGTTTCGTATCGCGACCCGCAATCGGCATTCAAGGCGTTGCGCACCACCGGACTGGTGATCGCTTCGGTTCTCACCCTGGCTGTTGCCGGATGCCAGACCTCGACCTCCGACATGACCGGGATCGACAAGGCGCAAGGGTCTTCCGAGAACATCAGTTCGCTCGACAACGTCATCCGCAACAATCCCCGTGATCCCGAAGCCTACAATGTGCGCGGCTCTGCGTTTGGCCGGGCTGGCCGCAACAGCGATGCCATCAAGGATTTCAACACGGCGTTGCAGTTGAACCCGAATTTCTACCAGGCCTATGCGAACCGCGCGCTGGTCTACCGCAACATGGGCAACACGGCCCAGGCAGCGGCAGACTACAGCAAGGCCATCCAGATCAATCCGCAGTATGACGCCGCCTATATCGGCCGCGGCAATCTCTACCGCCTGTCGGGACAGCTCGACCGGGCCTTCAACGATTTCCAGCAGGCCATCCAGCTCAACACAACCGATCCCCGCGCCTATCACAATCGCGGCCTGATCTATCAGGCGCGCGGCCAGCACAAGCAGGCGATCGAAGATTTCTCCACGGCCATCTCGCTGCAGCCCGATGCGGCCGAGCCCTATAATGGCCGCGGCATTTCCTACGTGGCCATGGGTGATGACGACAACGCCTTTGACGATTTCAACAATGCGATCAAGCTGGACGGCACGATTGCCGAGGGCTGGGCCAATCAGGCATTGATCTACGAGCACCGCGGCGACAAGGCCCGCGCGGCGAAATCCTATGCCAAGGCGGCACAGCTCGACCCCAAATACAAGCCCGCCCTTGATGGCCTGGCGCGTACGCGCTCCTGATCCCATCCCATGAAGCGGTTCGTTGTTGTTTCCGCTCATCCTCTGAAAGAAAGCCTGTGCGGGCGCCTGACCGCGCTGGTGGCGGAACAGATTGCCGCGTCACCGCATGAATTGCAGCTGTTCGATCTTTATCAGCGTGGCTTTGATCCCAGGCTTTCGCCCGGGGAAAGGCAAAGCTACTACACCACGCAATATCACACGGCTGGCATCGCCCACGACTCCGCCGCATTGCAGAATGCCGATGTGCTCATCCTGGTTTTTCCCACCTGGTGGTTTGGACTGCCTGCCATATTGAAGGGGTGGATCGACCGGGTTTTCGTGCCAGGCACCGCCTATGATCATGCGCCGGACTTCGGCCGGATGATTCCCCGTCTCAATGCCATGACCGCCTGCATCGCCATCACCACGCTCGGATCACCCTGGTGGATCGACCGGCTGATCATGTTCCGTCCGGTGCGCCGTATTCTCGGCACGGCCATCATCGGCCCCTGCGCGCCCAAGACGCGCTTCTCCATGCTGTCGCTCTACAATTGCGAAAAGCTCGACCCGGCCCGGCTTACGGCCTTCGAACGGAAGGTCCGGCGGGCGATCCAGAAGACCCTGACATGAAAAAGCCCGCCGGTTTGGCGGGCTTTCCATTTGTTCCGTCAGCAACCGGATCAGTGATCCAGCGCCTTGACGATGTTTTCGACCATCTTCTTGGCGTCGGCAAACAGCATCATCGTGTTGTCGCGGAAGAACAGCTCGTTCTCGACACCCGCATAGCCCGAGCCCATGCCGCGTTTGATGAACAGAACCGTACCCGCCTTGTCCACGTCGAGGATCGGCATGCCGAAGATCGGCGATTTCGGATCAGTCTTCGCCGCCGGGTTGGTGACGTCATTGGCACCGATGACGAAAGCCACGTCGGCCTGCGCAAACTCGGAGTTGATGTCTTCCAGCTCGAACACTTCATCATAGGGAACATTGGCTTCGGCCAGAAGCACGTTCATATGACCGGGCATGCGGCCCGCGACCGGATGGATGGCATATTTGACTTCCACGCCCTCGGCCTTCAGCTTGTCGGCCATTTCACGCAAGGCATGCTGGGCCTGCGCCACCGCCATGCCGTAACCCGGCACGATGATGACCTTGGAGGCGTTCTTCATGATGAAGGCAGCATCATCGGCCGAGCCCTGCTTGACCGGGCGCTGTTCGACTTCACCGGCCGCAGCACCACCGGTCTCGCCGCCGAAGCCGCCGAGAATGACCGAGATGAACGAGCGGTTCATGCCCTTGCACATGATGTAGGACAGGATGGCACCGGAAGAGCCCACCAGCGCGCCGGTGATGATCAGCGCCAGGTTGCCGAGGGTAAAGCCGATACCGGCCGCAGCCCAGCCCGAATAGGAGTTGAGCATCGACACCACGACGGGCATGTCGGCGCCGCCGATCGGCACGATGATCAGCACACCCAGAACCAGTGAGAGCAGGACGATCAGCCAGAAGACGAAATGGCTTTCGCTCATCACCAGCGCCACGACCAGCACGACAATGGCAATCGCCAGACCGGCATTGAGCACATGGCGGCCCGGCAGCATGATCGGCTTGCCGGACATGCGGCCATCGAGCTTGAGAAAGGCGATGATGGAACCGGTAAAGGTGATCGCGCCGATGGCGACACCCAGCGACATTTCCACCAGCGCCTGCCCATGGATGGAGCCGACCTCGCCGATCCCGAAGGAGTTGGGCGAGTAGATGGCGGCCGCAGCCACCATGACGGCGGCCAGACCGACCAGCGAGTGGAAGGCGGCAACCAGCTGCGGCATGGCCGTCATGGCAATGCGTCTGGCCGTATAGGCACCGACGCCGCCACCGATGGCAAGGCCGATGACGATCAGGCCAAGGCCTCTGAAGCTCGGCTCGGCAAGCGTCAGCGTGGTGAGGATCGATATGCCCATACCGATCATGCCGTAGAAATTACCCTGACGGCTTGTGGTGGGATGCGACAGGCCGCGCAGCGCCAGAATGAACAGGACGCCGGAGACAAGATAAAGAAAAGCTGCGAGATTTACGCTCATTGCTCAGGTCTCACTTTTCTTTTTTCTTGTACATGGCGAGCATGCGATGGGTCACAAGGAAGCCGCCAAAGATATTGACGCTGGCAAGCACAAGGGCGATGAAGCCGAAGCCGGTGGCAAAGCCGCTGGCAGACAGGCCGACCGCAAGCAGCGCACCGACGACGATAACCGATGAGATGGCGTTGGTGACGGCCATGAGCGGCGTGTGCAGGGCCGGTGTGACCGACCAGACCACGTAATAGCCGACAAAGATCGCCAGAACGAAGATCGCGAGGCGAAACACGAAGGGATCGACGGCGCCGCCGGTCACCGCATGGGCCGCGGCACCAGCCGCTTCCGGCATGTTTTCAGCAGCCTGGCGAACCGTTTCGGCTGCCTGATTGAGACTATCAAGCGCTTTTTCGAGTGCGGTATCAGCCATCACGCCTCTCCTTCAGTCTTTTTGGGGGTCGCCGTCTTGGCCGCGGTTTTCCTGGGTGCAGCAGCCTTTTTCGGCGCAGCCTTGGCCGTAGCCTTCTTGGGTTCGGCCTCAGCCGGTGCGGCTGGCGCCGCCTTGGCTGCAACCTTTTTGGCCACAGGCTTTGCCGCAGGGGCAGCAGCCGTTGTCGCCGCAGCGGCAAAGTTCGGATGAACCACCTTGCCGTCATGGGTCAGCACGGTTGCCTTGACCAGCTCGTCATCGAAATTGATCTTGATGGCCTTGGCATCCTTGTCGACCAGCGTCTCGACGAAAGCCACAAGGTTCTTGGCGTAGAGCTGCGAGGCGGTCGCAGCGATACGGCCGGCGACGTTAAGGTGACCGACAATCTTCACACCGTCGACATCGACGGTCTTTCCCGCCACAGCCCCTTCGACATTGCCGCCGCGTTCGACCGCAAGATCGACAATGACCGAGCCGGGGCGCATGCGTGCATACATCTCCCGGGTGACGAGCCGCGGTGCGGGCCGTCCGGGAATGAGCGCCGTGGTGATGATGATATCCTGCTTGGCAATATGGTCGGCAACCAGCGCCGCCTGCTTTGCCTGATATTCCTTCGACATTTCCTTGGCGTAGCCGCCGGCGGTTTCAGCCGCCTTGAACTCGTCGTCCTCGACGGCAAGGAACTTCGCACCGAGCGACGCAACCTGCTCCTTCACGGCGGGGCGCACGTCCGTCGCGGTGACGACGGCGCCCATGCGGCGCGCCGTGGCAATCGCCTGCAGACCGGCAACGCCGACACCCATGATGAAAATCTTGGCGGCAGGAACAGTACCGGCCGCCGTCATCATCATCGGCAGAGCCCGGTCATATTCCCCGGCCGCATCGACCACCGCCTGATAACCGGCAAGATTGGCCTGGCTGGACAGAACGTCCATGACCTGCGCCCGCGTGATGCGCGGCATGAATTCCATGGTGAAGGCGGTGACACCCGCATCGGCCAGTTCTTTGACGGCAGCATCATTGCCGTAAGGGTCGAGCATGGCGATGACGACAGCGCCCTTTTTGTAGGATTTGAGCTCAGCGGCGGATGGACGCCGGACTTTCAGAACGACATCGGCGGTCCTGATGTCGGCGGTTTTGCCGATGGTCGCGCCCGCCGCTTCGAATTCACGGTCGGGAATACGGGACAAGACACCCGCACCGCCTTCCACAATGACTGAAAAACCAAGACCGATCAGTTTTTTGACCGTTTCCGCCGAACCGCCAACCCGCGGTTCATTTGCGTCGGTCTCTTTCGGTATGAACAGTGTCTGAGCCAAGCCCTCACCCCCAAGCATGTTGTCACTATACAGACAGTGGCCCGAAGACCCGCGCGCCTGCCCCGCTATGACGATTGGCAATCCTGGCGGCAGGCCCGCTCATGCAAGCCGATGTCAACAGGATTATCCGCCCGGCTCATGAACAACGCTGATGGAGCGTGTTTACAGAACGAACCAGGCAGCAACACAAATAAGAATAAACAGAATGGTGGCGGAGAAGAAGCCGCCGACGAAAAAACCAAAAGCCATCGCAACCATCAAGGCTACGCAGATAATCACACCCCATTTCGACAGAGCGATGAACAGATCATAGGTCTTTTCATGCTCGTTGTAGTCCATGGGTGCGCCCAGTTCTGCGGGCGCCGTGTCGTGATGTTCAGCCATGTTCAAACCTCATAAAGTCTTAGTCCTATTGGCAATAGCGAAAAGCCCGCAGCAGCGCAATGCGCAGATGGTCGCTGAAAAGCCTCCCAATCGATAAAAATGGCACCTGCGCTGATTTTACCGGCCGAGCATTTCGTCCCGCCGCATTCAGCTGAGCAGATGCGGGAAAAGTCCGGTCACACCGATGATGATCAGATAGAGCGCAACCACGTAATTGAGCAGGCGCGGCGCGATCAGGATGATGATCCCCGCGATCAGTGCGACGAGCGGCGCAATGGCAATTTGTGCAATCATGACAACGGTACTTTCCTGTTGAGTCTGGCCTTGTCGGTGGCCGGAGTTTTGGACAAGATCGGCAACAGGTCAAGCGCAAGTGTGCAGATCGTGCCGGAGAAGCGGTGCCTGCCGCCCGGTCAGCCGGCCGCCGCAATCCCGCCGTTGCGGGGCTTCACCGGCAATTGCACCATCTCGATATCGAAGTTCTTGGCGATATTCTCCGCCGTGGTGGCCGCGCCGTAGAGAAAGCCCTGCACATATTCGGCGCCGATCCAGCGGTTGATCAAGGCAAACTGCTCGCGTGTCTCCAACCCCTCGATTGTCACGGACAGGCCAAGCTCATGCGTCATCTGGACAATGCCGCGCAGAAGTTTCAGCGAACGGCCCTCCTCGGTGATATCGGTGATGAAGGAGCGGTCGATCTTCACCTTGGTGACCGGCAAATCCTTCAGATAGCTCAGGCTGGAATAGCCGGTACCAAAATCGTCAATGGCCACCTGCAGCCCCATGGCCTTCAGGCTCTGGAGAACGCCTCCCGTTGCCTCCCGGTCCGTAATGATGGCGCCTTCCGTCACCTCGACTTCGATCATCTCCGGTTCGACATTGTGACGCAACAGGGCGGAACGGATGATATCGGCCATGTCCATGTTCTGCAGGTCGTGCGACGACAGATTGATGGAAACTGCAATGCGCGAACCCCAGAGGCTGCAGTCCTTGATGGCCTGTTCCACAACGTTTTGGGTCAGGTCCGAAATCAGCCCCATTTCCTCCGCCATGGGAATGAACTCCGCCGGCGAAATCGGCCCGTATTCCGGATGGTTCCAGCGCGAAAGCGCTTCGCACCCGACCATGCGCAGGGTGCGGACGTTGATGATGGGCTGATAGGCCACCGACAGCGTACCCTCGGCAATGGCCTTGCGCAGATCCGACTTGAGCCGCTGCTTGCTGCGGAAGGACTGGTCCATTGTCTCGACGAAGACCGCCCAATGTTTCTGGCTGTCCTTCTTGGCGACATCAAGCGCCAGATCCGCATTCATGTGCATGACCGCCAGATCAAACTCCGCTGCGCAGACGATCACCACCCCGGCATGCGCCCCGGTCAGGATTTCATGGCCGGAGATCGTGTACTGGCCCGATATCGTTGCCATGATGCGCTCGACACTCTGCAGCAGATCATCACGTGTGGCGGCCTGGAACAACAGCACGAATTCATCGCTGCCGAATCGGGAAATCACCGGGTGCTTCACGTCGACCGAGGCAAGCCGGTCGGCAAAGGCGCGCAGCAACTCATCGCCGATGCGATGGCCGAACGTGTCATTGGTCCGCTTCAGACCGTCGACATCGACGACCATCAGGGCAATCTGCGTGCCCGGCTCGATGCCATCGATGTAGGTCCTGGCGATCTCGGCGAACTGGCTGCGATTGGGCAGACCCGTCAGGCTGTCATAGCGCGCCATGCGGCTGATCTGCGCCTCCGCTTCCGCCCGCCGGGTCACATCCTGAAAGATCAGCACCGTGCCGTGCTCCGGATCCGGCGTCGCGGTGAATTCATAATGACGCTTGGCGGGGGAGACGAACATATCGCGCTCCTTGCGGCCGCTGAGCAGGTCCTGCATCTTGCCGGACAACGAAGCCTGCGTTTCCTCGGGGAAATAGGCTTTCACGCGGGCAAGCCGCAACAAGCTCTGCAGGGAATGGCCATGAACCTGGTCGGGTTCGTCAAAGCCCATCATTTTCGCCGCCTTCATGTTGGCGACGGTGATCGTCTGATTGCGATCGAACATCAGCAGGCCTTGCGGCATGCCGTTCAGCGCAGCGTCGAAGTGGCTGACGACAACGCTCAATTGCTGTTTGCCCAGCAGTGCATCCCAGAGCGATTGCCGCAGCTTGGACGCAATGCGGATGTTGCTCCAGAAATAAGGCAGGATCAGCAGCGCCAGCAGCCAGTTGTAAATGCCGCCCAAGAGCACGAATGTCAGGAACAGCGGCGCCAGGACACCAATGGACATACCGATGACGACGGTCGGCGAAACGTAGTTGCGCGTGACCAGAGCCACCATCGATGCGACCACAATTGCAACGCTGGTGATGGCAGCCGAGGGGTCCGCGAGGACATAGATGCTGACCAGGCAAAGCAGGCCGAGCAGGATGCATGTGCTGATGGCCCCGACGAGATAGCGCCACTCCCATGTCCGCAGGTCGGCCATGGTGGCGGATGAAAGATCTTTTTGTTCGAATGCGTTGGCGTTTGCAGTACGCCCAAGCACAATCAGGAAGAATGCAAGGGCAAAAGCCGCGTAAATGGGGTGATCCGTTTTGACGTAAATGACGAGTGTCGCAAGAATCTGGATGACGGAGGTCCACCAGACAGCCTTCTTGTTCGCGTAAAGCGTGCGAAGAAACAAAATTTCGAGAAAAATACTCTCGTTGCGTTCAATTTTCATCAAAATGTCCGTGAATAACTGTACCCATAATTGGATACGTTAACGAATACTTTCGAACAAACGCCAACGATACTCAGATTATGTATGAGGCATGCATTTAGAATATTTATTTGCCCCCCATGTCAAACTGATATTTATCAAATGGGAAACAGAATTACCAATTCCTAAAAGGATTGAACCGGCGTCATAAACCGGCACCGCATGTTGGCCCTGGCCTGAAGGATCAGGCCGGACAGGCGACGGCATTGCTGTCGGGCTTGTCCTTGTCCGGGTTGGGATCGTAGAACGGACCGACCACCAGCGGCCTGTTGGGCAGCACGGACTCATCCGTATCGGATATCATGGTCCGGCTGATCGTCTGCAGCAGCTTGCCCCCGGCATCCTCGAGGCGGATCGTGACCTTGTATTCGCGATCGGCTTTCACGCATTTGACGGGCGGGCTGTCGACCGAAATCTTTTCGGCCGCGGGCCAAACGTTCTGCCGGACAATGAACGGCTCTCCTCCAGCCGGGTTTTCAAAGGTGGTCTCAAGCACGGCATCATCGGGAACCTTGCGGACCTTTGTGAGCGTCAGATGATAGGTCGCCTGGGCAATCCGGTAATTGAAGACAAACAGCTTTCCCGCAACGGCGAGATAGTCGCCCTCGCCGGAATCGCGGCAGGCCGCCAGGGCCAATGCGCCTGCCATTACGGGCAACAGAACAAGCCTGTGCCAGCGCGTCACGCCCCTATCCATGACCGGAGTCCGATGATTCGCGGTTGCGGCGATAGTGCCTTTGCGCCTTGGCGCGGTTTCCGCATACGGTCATGTCACACCAGCGGCGGCTGCGGTTGCGGCTTTCATCCAGATAAAGCCAATGACAATTCGGGCAAATCTTTACCCGCACCAGCCGCGCCGGCTCCAGAAGCCGCATGGCGGACAGGAAAGCGGCGGTGCCAAGCGACAGATCGCGCGCGCCCATGCCCGATCCCGGCAGCGCCAGGTCCTGCCTGCCCGGTTCATCGCACACCAGCGCCGAGCCAAGCTGCAGGAACGCGGCCATGTTCGCGGGCTGAAGCCCGCCGCCCCGCACAGCCGTGCGGAAGAGCGTGTTGATGGCCTCGCGCACGTCGATAAGCCGGTTGATCTGCGCCGGATGTTCCGGCGGGCGGAAGCGGGCATCGCCCCATTCGCCCTGCCGGAACTGCGCCGCAGCCCGGGCAAAGCCTTGCAGTTGCGAATGATCTGAAAACCGGTCCAGCGCCCGGTCGGGCGCATCACGGAAAACCACCGTGTTGGCCAGATCGAGAGCCAGCACGCCGCCACTGAATCGATGCGCATTCCAGTCAAAGGTCATGGCAAAATTCTAACTGGTAAAATCAATTTTGCAAGTTAGTATGAATGGAAATCTGCGGGTGACCGATGGCCTATTTCCTTCAACTGCTGATCAATGGCCTGCACAGCGCCGCGCTTTACGCGCTGCTGGCCTATGGCTATGTGCTCATCCATGGGCTGACCCATCGGACGGATCTGTCGCTCGGTGCCCTGTTTGCCTTTTCAGGCCAGACATTCATTCTGGCCACGGCGTTCGGCTGGACGGTCCTGTGGATGACATTGCCGCTGGCGCTCGGGTTCGGGCTGATGGTCGCTGCCATATATGTCGGCCTCGGCGGCTACGCCATCGCCAGACTGATCTACACGCCGCTCGAGACAAGCAGCCGGAATACGATTCTGGTGGCAACGCTCGGCCTCAGCATATTCCTGATGGAGCTGTCGCGGCTTGCCGCCGATACCAGGGATTATTGGCTGCCGCCGATGCTGGCTGAACCGGTGCAGGTGCTCGGTGCGGCTGCCGGCATCAGTCTGACCCGCATCCAGCTGATCAATATCGGCGTGGCCCTGATTGTCATCGCCTCGGGCGAACTGGTCATGCAACGCACCAGCGCCGGACGGATTTGGCGCGCAGTGAGCGACGAGCCCTTCGCGTCGTCCATGTGCGGGATCGACCCGCGCCGCGTCCGTACGCAAGCGATCCTTGCCGCCTGCGCGGTCTGCGCTCTCGCCGGTTTTCTCGCAGCGCTCTATTACGGCAATGTCAGCTTCAACACTGGAATGATCTTCGGCCTGAAAATCCTGTTCATCACCGCCGCCGGCGGTCTCTCAAGACCGCTGCATGCGGCATTGGGCGCTGCCGCAGTCGGTGTCGTCGAATCCCTGTGGGGCGGGTATTTTTCGGTCCTGTGGCGCGATGCCGCCGTCTTCGCGCTGCTGGTGTTTGTTCTCGCCCTGCGCACGAACAACAATGAGGCGGAGAGAATTTAACCCTGCAGGCTGTGGCCGCCGTCAACGGTGATGACGGTACCGGTGATGTAACTGCTGGCGTCCGATGCGAGCAACAGGACGGCGCCGTCGATGTCCTCGGGATCGCCAAGCCGGCGCATCGGGTTTTTGCCCTTGAGGAACCCTTGTGCCGGACCGTTCATGATGGATTCGTTGATGCGCGTCGGAAACCACCCCGGCGCAATGGCGTTCACCCGGATCGCATGGGACGCCCATTCCAGCGCCAGGGAGCGGGTCATCTGGCTGATCGCGGCCTTCGACATGGCATAACCCGCCGACCCCTTGACCGGGGCATCGGCAAGGATGCTGGACGAATTGATGATCGACCCGCCGACCCCGGCGGCAATCATCCGCTTGGCTGCCTCCTGGGCCACGAAAAATGCGCCCTCCACATTCACTTCAAAAATGTGCCGCAGCTGTTCACGCGTCGTGGTCAGCGCGCGCTCCATCGTGGCGACGCCGGCATTGTTGAAAACCACCGTGACTGTTCCAAGCCTCTCCTCGGCCTCATCAAACGCCCGCCCGATATCGGCGGCAACCGTCACGTCGGCAAGAATATTGAGAATGTTGGGGCTGTGTTCATGGTCCGGCGCCGATGTGCGCGAAATGGAGACAACATGTGCACCATGCGCGGCAAGCACCTGGACCATCCGCAGGCCCAGACCTGACGATCCGCCCGTTACGGCAATGGTTTTTCCTGCAACGGAAAGAGAAGAGGCACCTGTCATTACAATAAATACCAACCCCGGACTGCTTTACTCACTGTTAGACTGCCCGTGCAGCGATGACAACACCGAACCGGCACCGCCGCGAAAACGAAGGCCGGAGCGCGATATCGCGGGTTGATGCACCGGTATCAGGCTGGTAACACTTCAGATGGAATATTCGGGAGGGATAGCCGAAACCAACGTATTGCCGCCGTTTTCACGAGCGGCCGAAGGCTGTCCAGACGCGTTTCCCGGCAACGGAGGGTTGCCGGACGAGGGGGAGGAACTGCATGCCGGCTTTGCTTGCCGTATCGAGAGTCATTGACCGTTTCAACGCATTTGTCGGCCGCAACGTCGCCTGGCTGATTTTCCTGGCCGTGGTGGTGAGTGCCGGCAACGCCATCGTGCGCAAGGTGTTCAACCAGTCATCCAATGCCTGGCTAGAGTTGCAGTGGTTCCTGTTTGGCGGCGCGTTCATGCTGGCCGCAGCCTATACGCTGCAGCAGAACGAGCACATCCGCATCGATATCGTCTACGGCGCCTTTTCGCGCCGCGTGCAGCACTGGATCGATCTTCTCGGGCATCTGTTTTTCCTGATGCCCTTCGTCCTTCTCATGTGCTTTTACTTCGTCCCCTATGTCAGCCTGTCCTACCGCAGCGGCGAAGGATCACCCAGCGCCGGCGGGCTGGTGCAATGGCCGGGCAAGCTGATCCTGCTGGTTGGCTTCCTGCTTTTGGCCATTCAGGGCGTTTCGGAAATCATCAAGAAAATTGCGGTGATGCGCGGCGACATCCCCGATCCCAACCCGCCTCTCAGCCTGGAAGAGATAGCGGAACAGGAAGTCGCCATGGCGGAGGCGCGCAATGATTGAATTTATTGCGCAGAACATGGCGCCGATCATGTTCGCTTCGCTGATCATCTTCATGCTGATCGGCTATCCCGTCGCGTTCGCCCTTGCGGCAAACGGGCTGCTGTTCTTCTTCATCGGCGTTGAACTTGCCCCCTATTCCAACGGCACGATCACCCTCGACTGGCCATTCCTCTATGCCCTGCCCGAGCGGTTCTGGGGGGTGATGTCGAATGACACCCTGCTCGCCATTCCGTTCTTCACCTTCATGGGCATCATCCTTGAACGGTCGGGTATGGCCGAAGATCTGCTCGATACGATCGGCCAGCTGTTCGGCCCGATTCGCGGCGGCCTTGCCTATGCGGTCATCTTCGTCGGCGCCCTGCTTGCCGCCACCACCGGCGTCGTCGCGGCATCGGTCATCTCCATGGGCCTGATTTCACTGCCGATCATGCTGCGCTATGGCTATGACCGCCGTGTCGCATCCGGCGTGATCGCTGCGTCCGGCACGCTGGCGCAGATCATTCCGCCATCCCTCGTGCTGATCGTTCTGGCCGACCAGCTCGGACGTTCCGTCGGCGATATGTATCACGGCGCACTGATCCCCGGCCTCGTGCTGACGGGGCTTTACATGGTCTATGTCCTGACCCTGTCCATCTTCAAACCGAAATCCATGCCTGCACTTCCCGCCGAAGCGCGCACATTGGGATCAGGCGTCACATCGCTCATCATCGCCCTGGCTGTTGCCGGTGCGATCGCCTATGCGGCGATTGTCTGGCTGACACCCGTGGCGGGAACCAATGCGGATATCTGGGGCGCGACCATCGGCACCATCGCCGTCTACGTGTTCGCGCTGGCGGACCGCTCATTCCACCTCAATCTGATGTCGCGGCTGGCGCAGCAGGTCATTATCGTTCTCATTCCGCCGCTCGCCCTGATTTTCCTCGTCCTCGGCACGATCTTCCTCGGCATCGCGACGCCGACGGAAGGCGGTGCCATGGGGGCCGTCGGCGCCCTGCTGATGGCCGCATCGAAGGGGCGCCTCGGTTTCAGCGTCGTCAACCAGGCGCTGGCCTCAACGACCAAACTGTCGTCCTTCGTGCTCTTCATCCTGCTTGGTGCGCGGGTGTTCTCGCTCACCTTCTACGGCGTCAACGGCCAGGTCTGGGTCGAACACCTGCTGGTATCCCTGCCGGGCGGACAGGTCGGCTTCCTGATCGTCGTCAATATCCTCGTGTTCTTCCTGGCATTCTTTCTCGATTTCTTCGAGCTTGCCTTCATCATCGTGCCGCTGCTTGCACCGGTGGCGGACAAGCTCGGCATCGATCTGATCTGGTTCGGCGTGCTGCTCGGCATCAACATGCAGACGAGTTTCATGCATCCGCCCTTCGGTTTTGCCCTGTTCTATCTGCGCTCGGTCGCCGCCAAGGTGCCCTATATGGACAAGATCACCGGCAAGAAAATCCAGCCGATCACCACGGGACAGATCTACTGGGGTGCCGTGCCTTTCGTCGGCATCCAGATCCTCATGGTGGCCCTGACGATCATGTTCCCGCAAATGGTGATGCATTACACCGGCCCTGCCAGCACGATCAATCCGGCAACCATCCAGATTCCGAATTCCGATCTCGGCGGCGGCCTTGGCGGCGGTTTGGGTGGTGGACTTGGCGGCGGCCTCGGCACCGACCTCAGCGCGCCGCCGCTTGGCGGTCCGGCGCCCAACCCGGCGCAGCCCGCGCAACCGGCAGCGCCGGATTTGAGCCAGCCGCCCAAAATGTGACGGCAAACATGAAAAAGCCCGGCAGCGATGCCGGGCTTTTTGTTTGGTGAAACAACGGAGCTAGAGCTTGCCGTTGCGCTGCTGAACCATCATGAACGTATCGAAGGTGTATTCAGCCACCTGAGCATAGAGGAAATGCTCGTTGCGGAAAGCCTTGATGGAGTCCCAGATCTTCTTGAACGGTGCGTTGGTGGCTTCGATTTCCGCATAGACCGTATTGGCTGCCTCGAAACACGCATTGAGGACTTCCGGGGTGAACGGGCGCAGCTGTGCTCCGCCGGCAACCAGCCGCTTTATGGCCGGAGGATTCACATAGTCATACTTCTGCAGCATGTTGGCATCGGTTGCCTGGGCCGCCGTGCGGAACAGCGACTGGTAGCTTGGCGGCAGCGAATCCCATTTCTGCTTGTTGACCATGAAGCTGACCGTCGGGCCGCCTTCCCACCAGCCGGGATAGTAATAATAGGGCGCCACCTTCTGGAAGCCGAGCTTTTCATCATCATAGGGGCCAACCCATTCGGCCGCATCGATCGTGCCCTTTTCCAGCGACGGATAAATGTCGCCGCCGGCGATCTGCTGCGGCACGACGCCGAGCTTCTCCAGCACCTTGCCGGCAAAACCGCCGACGCGCATCTTGAGGCCCTTCAAATCCTCGACGGTCTTGATTTCCTTGCGGAACCAGCCGCCCATCTGCACGCCGGTATTGCCGCCCGGATAGGCCTGCAGGCCCTGCTTGTTGAAGAACTCGTTCATCAGGTCAATACCGCCGCCCTGATACTGCCAGGCATTCATGCCGCGGGCATTGAGCGCGAAGGGAACGGCAGCCCCCAGAGCCCAGGTGGGGTCCTTGCCCCAGTAATAATAGGCAACGGTGTGGCACAATTCGACCGTACCTGCCGCCGTCGCATCCGCCGCCTGCAGCCCCGGAACAACTTCACCCGCCGCGAAGGGCTGGATGACAAAATTGCCGTCTGTCGCTTCCTTCAGATATTTCGACAGGACCTCGGCACCGCCATAGATCGTATCGAGTGATTTTGGAAATGACGACGCACAGCGCCATGTGATCTTCGGCATCGACTGCGCGATGGCCGGCGCAGCCAGCGTGGTAGCCGCAGCCACCCCCGCGCTTGCAAATCCGGCATTCCTGATGAATGAACGACGATCCATATACTCTCCTCCCGTATTTTCGGTTCGGACCCCCCGGACAATCAGTCCATTTCTCCCGGTCCGCCGACCACCATACACACTCGACTCTTCAAGTCCAGACGCTGAAAACACAAACGGAGCGCGGTGCAAAGCCGGCGAAAATCCGGGGAAACCTCACAGAAAAGCCGTCTTTGCGGCCGAATGCGTCTTAAGGTCCGGACCCATTGGAAACACCCCCGAACTGCACTACATTCTATCGAGATTTGTTTATGGAGCATTCCCATGCGGCAGCCACTCGTCGCCATCACATCCGACGTTCGCGCCTTTGAAAACTACACGTGGCACGCAGCGCCCGACCAGTATCTGAAAGCGGCCTACGAAGCGGCGGGTGTCATTCCCCTGATTGTCCCGTCTTTCGGCGATGGCCTCGATATCGACGCCATTCTTGACGGCGTGGACGGAGTTCTGGTGACGGGCTCCAAATCCAATGTCCACCCATCGCTCTACGGCGTCGAGCCCACCGAGGCGCACGAGCCCTACGATCCCGCCCGTGATGCGACCTCATTGCCCCTGATCCGGCGCGCCATCGAGCGCGGTGTTCCGCTGCTCGCCATTTGCCGGGGTATTCAGGAGCTGAACGTGGCGCTTGGCGGCACGCTCGCCACCGAAATCCAGGAACTCGACGGCCGCATGGATCACCGGGCGCCGCAATCCGAGCAGCAGGCGGAGCGCTTTGCCATCCGCCACCCCGTGCGCATCAAGCCGGGCTCGTGCCTCGCCAATGTCATGCAGGCGGATATGGTTCAGGTCAATTCCGTGCACCGGCAGGCTATCGACAGGCCCGCGGCCCAGCTCGATATCGAAGCCGTGGCGGAAGACGGCACGATCGAGGCGGTCTCGGTCAAAAATGCCCGCGGATTTGCCGTCGGCGTGCAATGGCATCCGGAATACTGGGTGAAGAGCGACAATCCCTCGCGCAAGATTTTTGCCGCTTTCGGTGATGCCGCCCGGGCGCACAAGGCCAGCCGCGAAAGGCTTCAGGCGGCGGAATAGTGCCGGACTAGAACAGCGTCAGCCCGCTCGCCGACAGCGAGAGCAGGACAGAACGCGGCGCAACGCTGACATAGGCCCGTCCGTCACCGGGGCTGAATTCAACGATGGTTTTCCCCGCCTGATCCGCAAGAGCAATGGTTCCGTCCTGATTGTTGCGCCACTCCTTTGCCCCTGCAAGGGGTGCATATAGTGCCGCGCAACCCTCGGCAACGCGCACCGCATCATGGCCCGGCATGCCATTGCCCTGCGGGAATATCTTGCACTTTGCCGCGCCTCCCGGACTGCTGATGAGAAAGGTGGGCCGGTCAAACTCTGTCAGTCCAATGGAAGCGGTGGTTGTCGGATCAACCTGCAGGGACGGCGCGCTTGCAGACGACAAAAAACCCCCAAGCACCGCAGCGGCGGCGAAAAAGGCGGCAAGGCCAATCCCGGCAGGCAAACTCAGCTTCACGACGATCTCCCCGGGGATTACTGGCCTGGGGAGACCTTAGGCAAACAGCCTTAATCAAGCTTTAAGCCGCCCGATGAAAACGCGGCGATGAGCCCCGCTTACCGTTCCTTGGGTTTGGATGTGGATTGGCGGATGCGCAGTTCCGGCTTGATCAGCTCCTGTCGGGCATGGGTATCGGCGCCATTGAGCTGATCGAGCAAAGCACGCGCCGCACGCTGGCCGACCTCGCGCTGACCGTTCCAGACGGTTGTCAGCGCTGGCGTGGCAATCGCCGCCTCTTCCAGGTCGTCATAACCGGTCACGGAAATATCGACGCCAGGCAGCAGCCCGGCACGGGCAATGCCGTTCATCATGCCGATGGCAGCCAGGTCATTCCAGCAGACGGCCGCCGTGGGATGATCCTTCAATGCCAGAAACTGCGGGGCGGCGTCAAAACCGGCCTGCTTGGTGCGCGGTCCGGGAATGCGCCACTCCGGCTTGACCTCAAGCCCAGCCTTCTGCATCGCCAGAAGATAACCCTCGTAGCGGTCGCGGCCGGTCGAGGTCTGGTCCGTGCCGCCGACCATGGCAATCCGCGTATGGCCCAATGAAATCAGATGGTTCGTCGCCAGGCTGATACCGTAGGAATCATCGCCCCGGAACACCGGCACATTGGCATCCTTGACCGAGCGTGCAATCAGCACCACCGGCAGGCCATTGTCTTCGGCCATGCGGATATCCTCAGCCGGCGTGCCGATGGCCGGCGACATGATGACGCCGTCGCCGCCCAATTGCAGAACGGTCTCGATGAATGTGCGCTGCTTGTCGAGCTGGTCGTAATGGTTCGACAGGATGAAGGTCTGGCCGGAGCGATCAAGTTCACCCTCGATGGCGCGCAGGATTTCGGCAAAGAACGGGTTCATGATGTCATGAACCACCACACCGACAATGCCGGAACGCGACGTCCGCAGGCTGGCCGCGCGGCGGTTGTAGATATAACCGATGGCGCGCGCGTGTTCCTTGATCTTTTCGCGGGTCTGGTCGGCAACAAGGGGACTGTCACGCAGCGCAAGCGATACGGTTGCAGTGGACACTTTCAGCGCGTCGGCAATTGTCGATAGTTTGATCTTTTGCGCCAAAAACCGCCTCCCCGCCGTCTAGCCAGACAAGTACATTGTCATTCTCTGGCGTTATGCCATTGCAACCCGATAAATCAAAGCCCTTTCGCCGCCTGTGCTCTGCAAAGCAGCATTGAACCGGCTACGCCCGGATGCAGACGCCGGTCAGGACTGCCGCCGCAACCGGTGCTCGCGATGCACGACGTAAAGCCCGCTGCCGATGACGATGACCGCGCCGGCAAGCGTGTAAACATCGGGAAACTGGCCGAAAAACACATATCCGAACGCCAGCATCCAGACGATCTGCAGAAACGGGTACGGGGCGAGTGCGGCCGTGGTGGCGCGCCGGTAGGCGAGAATGATGAAATAGTGCCCGACCCCGCCGAAGAAACCGAGCATGAGCAGAAGCATGATCTGGAACCAGGTCTGCGGCATCACGGCCTCGGTGATGGCGGGCGAAATCAGCACGGCGGGCGCGAGCGCGGAGAAAAAGATCAGACTTTCCGGTGATTCGGTGGCAGCCATGCGGCGGGTCAGAAGCACGTAGAGCGAGTAGCTGAGCATGGCCAGTATGGAATAGGGCAAGCCGGGATTGAGCGTTCCAAAGCCGGGACGCGCGATGATCAGCACGCCGATGAAGGCCACGATGATCGCCGCCCAGCGGCGCCAGCCAGCCCACTCCCCCAGCAGTGGTCCAGCCAGGGCAGCAATGACCATCGGCGCGGCGAAGGTGATCGTGATCGTCTCGCCCAGCTGCATGGTCTGCAGCGCGTAGAAGTTGAAATAGGTAGAACCGAACAGGCACAGGCCGCGCAGCAGCTGAAAGCGGATGCTCTTGACCCTGAACAGCGCCGGATTGGTCCAGCCGCGAAAGAAGATGAGAACCAGCACCGCATGCTCGGCAAACCGCATCCAAGAAATGAATGCGGGCGGGATGCCCTGTAGAACCAGGTATTTGGCGCTCGAATCCAGACAGGAAAACAGGATACCTGCCGCAAAGATGTAAAGAATTGCGGCAGCAGGAACGGCTTCCTGAGAGGAAGGAGCGGGTACGGACAAGGAGCTAACCAATCAGACGGCGGGAAGTGCCATCATGTTAGCAATTTCACAGCATTTGTAACGGTAAATCGCCCGGAGCGAAGAGAAAACTACTCTTCGTCGCCCTCGTCATCCTCGTGGTCATCGTCAGGACCGGTCTGGCGCAGCAATTCGGCAGCCGACAAATTGATCTCCAGCCGCTGCAGCATTTTGATCAGGGCCTTGCGTTCCTTCTTGTCGAAACCCTTCATCGCATCCTTCTCGGTCTTGCGGATGGATTTTTCGATCGCCCTGATTGCTTCATTGCCGGTATCGGTCAAAAAGATATGGGCCTGGCGCTGATCTGTCGCCGACCCTTCCTTCTTGACGAAACCCTGCGTTTGCAGCCGGGAAATGGTTTTGGTGATTGTCGGCGGCCGGACGCCGAGGCGTTTTGCCAGAACGCTCGGGGACAGGCCGTCCTCATGCGCCAGTTGCAGCATGACGGCATCCTGCCCGGCATAGAAACCATGGGCCAGCAGCCGGGTTGCCAGGGCCGTTCGCGTCAAGCGAGCGGTTGATTGCAGTCGATGAAGGATGAGAGGCTTGCGTTCCTTGACCATTCAGATTCCTGCTCGCTGTGAACCCATTGTCCGGTTGATGATAAGGCGGCTAGCTCTTTTTGGTAAATGGCAATTATCAGGCGAAGAATATCGGCGCTGCACAGTCCTCAATTGTATCGAAAACAGCCCTTGGCGCCCCAACATTCAGCTCCGCACCATAAGTCCAATCCCCCGATGAATCCGCGTTACAATTCTTATATGACATTCTGATGAAATTTGCCGACGAATTGCTGCCGCGCCCGAAATAAGCCTGTAAAAATCCATCTGCGGGCGCCTATCCTCGGTGCATCGCGCCATTTATGCTAACAGCATCCATGCAACCCCGTGAGTGCCCCATGCCCGCTTCCGCCGCCAGAACGATTGCCCTTCTTCCGCTTGGCGCCCACGAGCAGCATGGCCCGCATCTGCCGTTCGAGACCGACACGCTGATTGCGCAAGGGCTTACCGGGCGCCTGAAACAGGCGCTCCCCTCCACCCTTGCGGTTGATATCCTGCCGGTTGAACCGGTCGGCTACTCCATCGAGCACATGGATGTGGACGGCACGAAGACGCTCGCCTTCGACGCGGCTGTCCGGCGCTGGATCGACATCGGCGAGGGCGTCGCCGCGCGCGGCCTGTCCAAGCTGGTGATCCTCAACGCCCATGGCGGCAATGCACCGCTGATGACCATCGTCGCGACGGAACTGCGTGTTCGTTGCAATATGCTTGCCGTGGCAACAAGCTGGACACGCTTTGGTTTGCCGGATGGCTTGATCTCGCCGGAAGACAAGGCGCTCGACATTCATGGCGGCTTTATTGAAACATCGGTGATGCTGGCGCTCTACCCGGAAACAGTCGATATGACCAAGGCGCAGAACTTTGATTCGAGCCAACGCGCCTATATCGGTGACTACAAGCACCTGCGCGCCTACGGTCCGCACGCGTTCGGCTGGAAGATGTCGGATCTCAACCGGCTGGGCGTTGCCGGCAATGCGGCCCGCGCCACGGCGGAAGCGGGCGAACAGATCATTGCCCACAGCGTGAAAGGCATCATCGAACTGCTTGAGGATGTCGACCGCTTCGACGTTGCGGTTTTGCGGCCGTGACAGGCTCAATCCGGTTGAACAAACCATTCATGCAATTGAATACAGTTGATGTAGCAAAAGCGGCTGCGATCACCTATATCCTGTGTTCATCCATTCAAAGAGGCACACGATGAGTGAAGCTCAGACGACCACCAGTGCAGCGCCCGACGCGGTGCGCGCGCCCCAGATCCCCGTTACCGTCCTGACCGGTTATCTCGGCTCCGGCAAGACGACGCTGCTCAACCGCATTCTCAGCGAAGACCATGGCAAACGTTATGCTGTTATCGTCAACGAATTCGGCGAGATCGGCATCGACAATGATCTGATCGTCGAATCCGACGAAGAAATCTACGAAATGAACAATGGCTGCATCTGCTGCACGGTGCGCGGCGATCTGATTCGCGTTGTCGAGGGCCTGATGCGCCGTCCCGGCCGTTTCGACGCCATTATCGTCGAAACAACCGGCCTTGCCGATCCCGTCCCCGTCGCCCAGACCTTCTTCATGGATGACGATGTGCGCAGCAAGACCATGCTGGATGCCGTCGTGGCGCTCGTCGATGCAAAACACCTGCCGCTGCGCCTGAAGGACAGCCGCGAGGCGGAAGACCAGATTGCCTTTGCCGACGTCGTCCTCCTCAACAAGACCGATCTGGTTACGCCGGAGGAACTCGCCGCCGTCGAAGCCACGGTGCGGGCCATCAATCCCTATGCCGTCATTCACCGGACCGAGCGCGCCAGTATTGACCTGACGCGGGTGCTTGACCGCGGCGCTTTCGACCTGACGCGCGCCTTGGAAAACGATCCGCATTTCCTCGACCACGATCATCCCGATCATGCCTGCGGCCCCGATTGCGACCATGATCATGATCACGCGCACCATCATCACGATCATGGGCATGATCACGGGGGGCATGATCACCATCACCACCATGATCATGCCTCGCCGATTCACGACACAACGGTTGTTTCGGTCTCCTTGCGTGCCGGCGAACTCAATCCCGACAAATTCTTCCCGTGGGTGCAGAAGATCACCCAGGAACAGGGCCCGAATATCCTGCGCCTCAAGGGCATTCTCGCCTTCCGCAACGATCACGAGCGCTATGTCATCCAGGGCGTCCATATGATCATCGAGGGCGATCATCAGCGGGCCTGGAAAGACAACGAAAAACGCGAAAGCCGGCTTGTCTTCATCGGCCGCGACCTCGACCATGATGCGCTGAAATCCGGACTTGAAAGCTGCCTTGCCTGATGCCGACCATTGCCCCGCTTGATCTCGCCGGCCATTGCGTTGACGCGCGCTTTATCCAGGATGTCCCCTTCTTCGCGCTTGCCGACGGCAGCGTCCACCGGCTCGACAACGGCCACAAGACCGTGGAAGCCCATGACGGCCTTCTCTGTGCCATCGCCGCATTCGATGGTAAGTCACTGCTTACGAGCGGTGAAGATGGCCGCGTCTGCTCGATCGGCCTGAACGGGGAAGTGACCGAGCTGAGCAGGATACCGCGCAAGTGGATGACGGCTCTGGCGGCGGCACCCAACGGCGCCATAGCCTATGCCTCGGGAAAAACCGCCTGGGTGCGCGCACCCGACGGATCCGTGCGGGAACTCACGCATGAACGCAGCGTCGAAGGACTTGCCTTTGCGCCCAAGGGCCTGCGGCTGGCGGTCGCCCGCTACAACGGCGTGACGCTGCACTGGCCGGCAACCAACGGCACGCCGACCGAGCTTGAATGGAAAGGTGCCCATGTTTCGGTGATTTTTTCGCCCGACAACCGTTTTCTCGTTACCTCCATGCAGGAGAACGCCCTGCATGGCTGGCGCCTGGAAGACAACCGCCATATGCGCATGACCGGCTATCCCAACAAGGTCAAAAGCTGGTCATGGAGCCCCAAGGGGAAGTGGCTGGCGACATCTGGCGCACCGGCAACGGTCGTCTGGCCGTTTTCCGGCAAGGACGGTCCGATGGGCAAGGCGCCGCTCGAGCTTGGAACCCGCGGCGACAGCACGGTAACGGCAGTGGCCTGTCATCCGGTCGAGGATATCGTCGCCATCGGTTATTCCGACGGCATGATCCTGGTCGGGCGCTTCGGCGACCAGAAGGAAGTGCTGCTGCGCCGCCCCGGCAAGGGCGCGATTTCGTCCATGGACTGGGACAGGACCGGCCATCGTCTGGTGTTCGGCAGCGAGAGCGGCGACTGCGGCGTGGTTGATATCACCGCATAGGTTGCGCTGTTATTCTTGCCCCTTTTATAAACACCAAAACCCGGTTTATGGCGGTGTTTTGGTGTTTTGTGAGAAGCTGGTTCTGCGATTGTGAGTTGGTTTTGGTTTTGGGGGACGGCTTTGTCCGTTCGGCCTTAAAACAGTCTGGTTGACTGTTTTGCCGGGCTCTGCCCGGACGCCCTCACCCTTCAGGTTCTTCGCCTGACGTGAGACTGGGTGTTTTGAGATGTATCTGGGAGATTGGT